>CBINKC010000036.1:0-30547 GCA_966251135.1 uncultured Burkholderiaceae bacterium | reverse complement strand
CCGCGAGGCGGCAACCTGCCGGATCAAAGCTCGAAAGGCGGGGGCGCTCACTGGCGGTGGGGTGGCATCAAAGATGCGTTTTATGATACTGCAATGTTAATGTTAATGACATGCAAAGTGCCCATGGAATTGAAGACAGCCCGCCTCACCGTTCTCGTGGACCCGGCCAAGAAGAAGGCTTTCGAATCGCTGTGCGCCAAGCAGGACGTGACGCCCTCGCAAGTCGTGCGGCAGCTCGTCCGCGACTACCTCGCGCACCACGGCGTGAGCTTCGTGCCCAGCGGGCTGGAGCCGGACGAGGAAGGCGAGAAGGGCGTTTGAGGCACGGCGGGAAGCAAGAATCCTCACGCCGGGTGGGCGCGAGGATGTCAGCCATCCCGCTCAGAGCTGGGTACGTTCGGGTACGACGAGCGATGGCGTGATGGCGTGATGGCGTGATGGCGTGATGGCGTGATGGCGTGATGAGTCATCCATCACGATCCCAGACATTTCGATGCGCGGGACCCGATAGGGATGCGATCGCGGGCCTGAACCGATCACCGAGAATCGGCGACGCGACGCATTGCGCGCCACTCGGCGTCGATGTGTCGCAGGACCACGCGAGCCGCAGCGACGTCGTCGAGGGGCGGGCCTTCGGGGTCGCGGCGCCTGCTGCGGTGAGCGGCAAGTACGACAGTTCCCCCTACACACGCTGAATGACCGCCCTGCTGCGCTGCTTCGCGATGCATCTCGTCGCGCTGAGGCGCCCCTCGCTGAATCTGGTACTGCAATGGGTCGCTGCCGCACTCGGCCTCGGTGGTCAAGTGCTCGTCAATCGACAGGATCCGCTCGGCTTCGTCTTCTGGATCGGCACGAACGTGGCGCTCATCTGGCTGCAGCTGCGCATGCGGATGTTCGTCCTCGTCGCGCTCTACATCACCTACCTCGGGCTGTGCATCCACGGCTTCATGAGCTGGGCTGCGCGATGAACGGTGCGCAGGTGCGCATATCGCGCCGCCGCCGGTTCTGCAATAGCGTGCGCTCTTGAATTTCGGCAGTTCTTCTCGTAACGGCCCGATTCGTTTGGTTGCAGTTGGAGGGCTTGCGTAACCTTTCAGGCGTGCGGTGTCGACATGGCGCCGCTTGCGCATCCGGTGCGGACGCCTCCATCCCGCAGGCGGCCGGCTCGGTGCAGTACTGACCGAGGTGCCTGATGAGCCTGAACGTGAGGGCGGTGCTGTTTCGCCTTGCACGCACTGCAAACCTGCTTGAACCTGCTCCCGCGCCGGCGACAGCACCCCTGCCTTTGCCCGCGCCGGCACCCGTGCCGCCGGTGGCGCCGCCCGCGCAGAAGCGGCGCCGCCTCTACCTCAGCGTGCGCGCCAAGTTCACCGTGGCGTTCGCATGCAGCGTGGCGTGGATGCTGTTTTCCATTCATGCCGCCACACCTTGGGTCCATGAACTCTCGGGCGTCGCAGGCGAGACGCTCGCCTGGATCGTCATCGGGGGTATCGCGATCCTGCCCGGCTTCATGAATGCTTTCCTGGTGGTGGGCCTGCTGCTCGATCGCCGTCCGACGATCCTGCCGATGCCACGGCGCATGCCGGGCCTCACGGTGCTCGTGGCGGCCTACAACGAAGAGGCGAGCATCGCCGAGACGATCGGCAGCATCGCGGCGCAGCACTATCCGGGGCCGCTGCAGGTGATCGTGGTCAACGATGGCTCCACCGATCGCACGGCCGATGTGCTCGCCGGGATCGGCCACCCGTGGCTGGAGGTCGTGAACCTGGCGCGCAACGGCGGCAAGGCCAGGGCCTTGAATGCCGGGCTCGGCCGGGTTCGATACAGCCTGACCGTCACGATAGATGCCGACTCCTGCCTCTATCGCGATGCGCTGCTGCACATCGTGGGCCGCTACCTCAGTGACCCGCCCGACACCCGGGCGGTCGCCGGCGCGGTGCTGGTGCGCAACTCGCGAGCGAACCTCGTGACGCGCATGCAGGAATGGGACTACTTCCACGGCATCGCCGCGGTCAAGCGGCTGCAAAGCCTCTACCAGGGCACGCTCGTCGCGCAAGGCGCGTTCTCGCTGTACGAGACGGCCGTGCTGCGCTCGCTGGGCGGGTGGTCCGACACGGTGGGCGAGGACATCGTCCTGACCTGGGCCATGCTGGAGCGAGGGCACCGCGTGGGCTTCGCGGAGAACGCGTGCGCGTTCACCAACGTGCCCGAGACATGGAAGCAGTTCATCCGCCAGCGACAGCGTTGGTCGCGCGGGCTCATCGAGGCCTTCAAAGCCCATTGGCGACTGCTGTTCCACGCCCGCATGCACACGCTGTTCATCTGGTGGAACCTGATGTTCCCGTACACCGACCTGGCCTACACGCTGGCCTTCCTGCCCGGGCTGGTGCTGGCGCTGTTCGGCATCTACTGGATCGCCGGCCCGATGACGCTGCTGGTGCTGCCGCTGGGTGTGCTCGTGAACCACCAGATGTACCGGGTGCAGTCGGCCATGTTCGCGCAGGAGGGGCTCAAGGTCAGGCGCAACCGCAGCGGCTTCTTCTTCTACAGCCTGTGCTACGGCGCCGTGCTCCAGCCGGCCTGCGTGCTGGGCTACATGCAGGAGATCCTGAACCGCGCCAAGCGCTGGGAGACGAAGTGAAGCGCGCAAGCATCGGCGCGCTCTGCATGGCGGCGGCCCACTGCGCCCTGGGCCAGAACGTTTCCGCCGAGCTGCATGGCAGCCACGATTCCGATGGTCTCGACCAGCGTGCCCTCACACTGGGCGCTGCCATCGCCTCGGGATGGGGGCTGAAGGCCACGGCGATGCGCTTCACCGCACCGCAGGGCTGGTCGGAAGAAGGCCAGGCGCTGGTCGCCACCTACCAGCGGGCGAGCGCATCCGCGCACGTCGATGCCGCTGCCGGCGTGGCGAGGATCGGCGGGCACGACCGCCTGGTGGGCGCGATCGATGTCGCGCACACCACGGGGCCGTCGGGCACCAGCTCGCTGGGCTTCAGCGCGCAGCGCCAGCTGCTCGACTCGCGTGCGGGCATCGATGAGGGCCTCACTTACGAGACCGGCGTGCTGGTCGCCGACCACGCCTTCACCCCACGCTTCAACGTCGGCCTGGCCGCGGGCGCGACCTGGTTCTCCGACGGCAACCGCCGTCCCCTGCTGCGCACGCGCTGGAACTACTCGCTGCGAGAAGACATCGGCCTCAATGCCTATCTCAAGACGCGCAGCTATCGCAACGCCGATCCTTACCGGCCGCAATACTTCTCCCCCGAGCGGCTCAACGAAGTGTCGATGGGTCTGTCGTCCCGCGTGGCGTCGAACGGCGTGGTGGTGAGCGCGGCGCTCGATGCCGGAAGCCAGCACACCGAGCTGGATGTCGAGCCGATCTGGAGCCTGTCGCTCGGGGTCTCATCGGCGCGCAAGGCCCGTGTGCAATGGAGTCTCGTCGCGCAGGTGGCCCACACGGCTTCGCTGCTGGGCAGCACTTCGA
Organism: uncultured Burkholderiaceae bacterium; assembly: GCA_966251135.1. GTDB lineage: Bacteria > Pseudomonadota > Gammaproteobacteria > Burkholderiales > Burkholderiaceae_C > Albitalea. The sequence goes on along the minus strand of CBINKC010000036.1, from coordinate 27,060 downwards.
CCTACCGGTATTCGAGCCTCACTGGGCGCATCGGCGTGCCGCTATAGCGGCTTCGGCGCGTGAGGTGCATGGGCCGGGCCGGCATCGCTGACTAGTGCGATGGCCTCGGCAGATCGGCATCGCCGTACGCGAGCGTGACCTTCGCGTCCGCCGGGATGTCCGGCATGCCGGCGGCCCAGGCTTCCCACGCCACGCGCATCTGAACCAGCCGCTCGGGGTGCCGGTGCATGAGGTTCGCGCGCTCGCGCGCGTCGGCCGACAGGTCGAACAGGTACTCGTGCCCGTCGATGGCGAGGTACTTCCACGGGCCGTAGCGCATGGCGCGCTGCCCGCGGTGGACCATGCGCCAATACAGCGCGCGGTTGGGGTTCCAGCGCGGGTCGTCGAACAGCGGGTTCAGGTCGATGCCGTCCATCGGGTGTTCGGGGTGGGGCGGCACGCCCGCTGCAGCCAGCATCGTGGCGGGCCAGTCCATGGTGATGACCGGCGTGTGGCTCACGCTGCCCGGCTGGATGCGCACCGGCCAGCGTGCGATGAGCGGCACGCGGATGCCGCCTTCGAGCAAGTCCATCTTCTGGCCGATGAACGGCCAGGTGTCGGAGTAGCGCTCGCCGCCGTTGTCGCTGGTGAACACCACGAGCGTGTCGTCTTCCAGTCCGCGGGCCTTGAGCGCCGCCAGGACGCGGCCGATGCCTTCGTCCATGTGATGGATCATGCGGCGGTAGGTACGGATCGATCCGCCATCCAGGTGGTAGATGGCCCCGCCGATGCGCCGCGATTCGGCTTCGTCGTCGCGTGTTTCCCAGGGCCAGTGCGGTGCGGTGTAGTGCAGGCTGAGCAGGAAGGGCTGCGTGGGTGCCTGCCGCTCGATGAACTGCACGGCCCGGTCGCTCAGCATGTCGGTGAGATAGCCCTGGGCCTGCGACGGTTCATCGTTCTCCCACAGGTCGCGCTGGCCTCGGCTGTTGATGCAGGAGAAGTAGTCCACGCCTCCGGTCAGGATGCCGAAATGTTCCTGGTAGCCGCTCTTGAGCGGCCCGAAGTGCGGCGGGTGGCCCAGGTGCCACTTCCCGACGAGTGCTGTCCGGTAGCCGGCTTCGCGCAGCAGTGAAGGCAGGGTGGGCTGCTCGGGCGGCAGGCCGAGGATCTTGTCGCCCGCTGCCCGGCCGGCGAGCGGCGCCTCGGCCGCACCGCGAAAGCGGTATTGCCATCGACCGGTGATGAGCGCGAAGCGCGTGGGCGAGCACACGGACGAGTTGGCGTAGCCGTGCGTGAAGAGCAATCCTTCCGTCGCCATGCGGTCCAACTGCGGCGAGACGGGCATGTCTTCGGAGCGTGCGGCCGTGCAGCCGAGATCCGCGTAGCCGAGGTCGTCGGCCAGGATGAAGATGAAGTTGGGGCGTGTCATGCGCCACATCATCTGCCTGTGCCCGATCGCCATCCCGGGGCGGCGGACTTCCCGACAGGGCCGTCGCGGTCTTCGGCGCGGCAGTTTCGATCCCTTACAGCTGCGGCGGGGGATGTGCGCAAGCCGCCCCCGTGTTGCGCCGAATCGATGTAATAGCATCCGGCGGGGGAGGATCCAAAGTGAAACGACATGCTGCAGGCGCGGCAGTAGGCCCGCTTGCGCCGAAGCGCCGCTCGCCGGGAGAGCGGCCATGAGAACGCTGGTTCTTGGCGGCTACGGCAATTTCGGCGCGCGCATCTGCCGTGCGTTGGCGGGGGTGCCCGGTATCGAGCTGCTCGTCGGCGGGCGCGATGCCCGGCGCGCCGCCGACTGTGCCACTCGGCTCGGACACCAGGCACTCGGCCTGGCGCTCGATCACACCGATGAAAAGTTTGCCTATGCGCTGCGTGACATGGGCGTGCAACTGCTCATCCACACGGCCGGGCCGTTCCAGGCTCAGGCCTACGGCGTGGCCCGGGCCGCGGCTTGGGCCGAGGCGCACTACATCGACCTGGCCGATGCGCGGCGCTTCGTGTGCGACTTCTCTGCCAACCTCGACCATGTGTTCCGCGGTGCCGAGCGCACGGCGATCACCGGCGCGAGCACCGTGCCGGCGCTGTCGTCGGCGGTGGTCGAGCACTTGTGTGGCGGATGGCGGCGCATCGATGCCATCGACATCTGCATCGCCCCGGGGCAGCAGGTGCCGCGTGGCGAGGCCACGATGGCCGCGGTGCTCGCCTATTGCGGCGAGCCGATTTCGGTGTGGGACGACGGGCGGTGGCAATCGCAGCGCGGATGGTCGCGGCCCCGGCCGGTACGCCTGGCTCGCATGAGGCCGAGGCTGGGCGCGCTGTGCGACATCCCCGATCTGGAGCTGTTTCCCGAGCGCTTTTGCGTGACGCGCCGGGTCATGTTCCGCGCGGCCTTGGAGCTGCCGTTCAGCCAGCGGGCGTTCGCCCTGCTCGCCACTGCGCGCGCCGTGGGGCTCGTGCCACGACCTCAGCGCCTGGCGCGTGCGATCAGTGCAGCGGCGCGTGCGCTGGATTTCCTTGGTTCCGCGCTCGGCGGCATGGTGGTCGAAGCCGAGGGGATCGATGTGCATGGGCGCCCGGCGCGTACCGCCTGGCACATCACGGCCGGCGACGGGCACGGGCCCGAGATTCCGTGCATGGCGGCGATCCTGCTGGCGCGCAAGCTTGCGCGGGGCGAGGCCTTGCCCGTGGGCGCGCAGCCCTGCATGGGGCTGCTGCGTCTCGCCGATTTCGAGCCCGAGTTCGCTCGCTGGCGCATGCACACCGAGGTGGCCGGGGGCGATGCGGCTTCGGGCCGGCCTGACGCGTGAGTGCGCCTCCAAGAGCATTTCCAAGAGCGTTTCCAAACGATGTGCCTGGCGTTGAGGCACATCTTCCCGGGTACCCAGAACACGAACATCGATAAGCCGTGCCCGGCGGGCGGGCATTGATTTGCCGCAAGCGTTGCTCCCAAAGCGCCGCGGACACTGCGAGGCATTCCCACTGATTGCAGGAGGCGCGCATGTACGAGCGGATCCTCGTTCCTGTCGATGGCAGCGCCACGGCGCAGCGTGGTCTGGAGGAAGCCATGGCCCTGGCCGGCCGCCTGGGATCGTCGCTGCGCCTGCTTCATGTGGTGGATGCGCGCTTGCTGATGATGGACGTGTCGATGACCATGCCGCCGCAGCAACTGCTAGACGATTGGCAGGCCGCGGGCGAACGCGTCTTGGCAGACGCACTGTCCGAGGTCCGCGCGAAGGGCGTGCCGGTGGACGGCGTGGTTCGCACGGACCCGGCCATGCGCGTGTGCGATGTCATCGTGAAGGAAGCGCACGATTGCGGCGCCGGTCTGATCGTGATGGGCACCCACGGCCGCCGCGGGCTCAGGCGACTGGCGCTCGGCAGCGACGCGGAACTGGTGCTGCGCGAAAGCCCGGTGCCCGTGCTGCTGGTGCGCGGGGTGGAGGGTGAGGGGCAGTAGCCCGGGGGATGAGCGGGCCGTCACGCCGCAGGCGCAGCCACACTCTGATCACTGCGCGGCACCCAGCCCGATCGGCGCGGGTGCCGCATTCACGATGCGGGTGAACAGTTGCCGGTACTCGTCGGTGGGCTCATGCCCTGTCAGCGGGTCGCGATTGGCGGTGAAGGCTTCGTCCAGATCCGCCCAGTCCCGCTCGGTGAGCACGCGTTCGGCCAGGGGCAGGATCTCGTGCTCCTCCATGCTCATGTGCCCCAGGTAGAAATCGACGTAGCGCTCGGCAGCGGCCTCGAAGGCCGCCCGGCGAGGTTCGCCCATCATCTCGAAACCCAGCAGCGCATGCTCCAGTTCGCGGATCTTCTGCTCGCCGCGGGCATGGTCGTCGTCCAGACGATCCAGCAGCTGGCGCGCCAGCGGCGTGCGCGCGCGCAGCTTGGGAAACAGCAGCTCGGTTTCCTTGCGGTGGTGCCGCTGCTCAGGGAACTCGTCCAGATAGAAGAGCATGGCGCGCAGCGTGGCGAAGTCGGGCAGCGTGCCGTGGCGGCGATGGTGGGTGAGCATCATCAGGATGGACCGGAGCATCGCGGCCAGGGCCTGGTGCTCCTCCCGAATGATCCTCAGCGAGACATGTGTCGTCATGACGGACTCCTGTGCGGCGTAGGCAAGGGTCGCACTGGGGCGCGTGCAGGGGTTTGCCGAAAATCAACCGAGCTTTTTCGCCCCCGTGGTGTCATCCCACGTTCCCCCCGCTTGGCATGCAAAGGAGTTGAAGCATGTTCAAGCACAAGGTCTGCATCGTCACTGGCGCCTCCTCGGGCATCGGCCGGGCCATCGCACTGGCCCACGCCCGTGAGGGCGCGAAGGTGGCGGTTTCCGACGTGGTGAGCAGGCCTCGTTCGTGACAGGCTCGCACCACCCGTTTGATGGAGGATTCCTCGCAAGATGAGCGCCCATTCCATGCCCCAGGTCGCCGATGCAGGCGTGGCCAGGCCCGCAGCGTCGGCGCCCGCGCAGGACCGCTGGCACGCCAGCAGCGCCGACGAGGTGCTGGCCGCGCTCCAGAGCGCACCGCATGGGCTCGATGCCGCCGAGGCCGCTCGCCGCATCGCCACCCACGGCCCCAACACCTTGCCCGAGGCGCCCGGGCGTCACCCGCTGGTGCGCTTCCTCGGGCAGTTCCACAACACGTTGATCTACTTCCTGCTCGCCGCCGCAGTGGCGGCCGCCGTGCTGGGCCACACCGTGGATGCGGCGGTGATCGTGGGCGTGGTGCTCATCAACGCCATCGTGGGCTACGTGCAGGAGGGCAAGGCCGAGAAGGCGCTCAACGCCATTCGCCGCATGATCTCGCCGCACGCCAGCGTGCTGCGCGGCGGCGAGCGGCACGGCGTGCCCGTGGCCGACATCGCGCCGGGCGACATCGTGCTGCTCGAAGCCGGCGACCGCGTGCCGGCCGATTTGCGCCTGCTGCGCGCCCGAGGCCTGCTCATCGACGAGGCGCTGCTCACCGGCGAATCCGTGGCCGCGGTCAAGCAGGAGACGCCCGCTGCGCACGAGGCGGCGCTGGCCGACCGCCACAGCATGGCCTACTCCGGCACGCTCGTGGCGGCGGGGCAGGGCAGCGGCGTGGTCGTAGCCACGGGCCAGCGCACCGAGATTGGCCGCATCAGCACCCTGATGCAGGAGGTGGAGCCGCTCACCACGCCGCTGTTGCGCCAGATCGACCGGTTTGGCCGGCGCTTCAGCGTGGTGTGCCTGGTGGGCGCGGCGCTGCTGTTCGTGTTTGCCGTGTTCGTGCGCGACTACGACTGGGCGCAGGCGCTCATGGCCGTGGTGGCGTTGGCCGTGGGCCTCATTCCCGAGGGGCTGCCGGCGGTCATCACCATCACCCTGGCCATCGGCGTGCAGCGCATGGCCGCGCGCAATGCCGTGATCCGCCGCCTGCCGGCCGTCGAGACGCTGGGCGCTACGTCGGTGATCTGCACCGACAAGACCGGCACGCTGACCCTCAACGAGATGATGGCCCGCCGCGTCGTCAATGCACGGTACGAGGTGCATGCCAGCGGCAGCGGGCACGCGCCCGAGGGCGAACTGTCGAGCCTCGGCGGTGCGCAGGCCCTGGCCGATGCCGGCCGGCTGGTGCGCTGCGGCCTGCTGTGCAACGAGGCGCGGCTGCACCAGCGCGACGGCCGCTGGGCGGTGGAAGGCGATCCGATGGAAGGCGCGCTCGTGTCGCTCGCCATGAAGGCCGGCGTCGATCCGCAGGCCGAGCGCCGAGCCTGGCCGCGGCTGGACGAGATCCCCTTCGACGCCCAGTACCGCTACATGGCCTCGCTGCACAGGGACGATGCCGGCCGCCGTTGGGTCTTTGTGAAGGGGGCGCCGGAGCAGGTGCTGCGCATGTGCGCGCGGCAGGCCGTGGGCGAGGGCGACGAACCGCTCGACACGCACTGGCCCGAGCGCATCGCCGCGGCCGCGGCCGAAGGCGAGCGCGTGCTCGGCTTCGGCGTGAAGGAACTGCCGCCCGGCCACGACCGCCTGCACTTCGACGACCTGCACGATGGCGTCGTCTTCCTCGGCATCGCGGGCTTCATCGACCCGCCGCGCGAGGAGGCCCTGCGCGCCATCGCCGAGTGCCGCTCGGCCGGCATCGCGGTGAAGATGATTACGGGCGACCACGCCGCCACCGCCACGGCCATCGCGCGCCAGCTCGGCATTGCCGAGGATCCGCAGGCCGTGAGCGGGCACGAGATCGAGCGCCTGCCCGACGAATCGCTGCGGCGGCTCGTGCATCAGGCCTCGGTCTTCGCGCGCACCAGCCCCGAGCACAAGCTGCGCATCGTGCGCGCCTTGCAGGCCGGTGGTGACATCGTGGCCATGACGGGCGATGGCGTGAACGACGCGCCCTCGCTCAAGCAGGCCGACGTGGGCGTGGCCATGGGCATCAAGGGCACCGAGGCCGCCAAGGAGGCGGCCGAGATGGTGCTTCTCGACGACAACTTCGCCTCCATCGTGAACGCCGTGCACGAGGGCCGCACGGTGCACGACAACATCCGCAAGGTGGTGGCATGGACGCTGCCCACCAACGGTGGCGAGGTGATGGGCGTGACCGCGGCGATTTTGTTCGGCTTCGTGCTGCCGATGACGGCGGCTCAGATCTTGTGGATCAACCTCGTCACCGCCGTCACGCTGGGCCTGGCCCTGGCCTTCGAGCCCTCGGAGCCCGGCGTGATGCAGCGCGCGCCGCGCGCGCCCGATGCGCCGCTGCTGTCGCCTTTCTTGCTCTGGCGCGTGGTGCTCGTGTCGGTGCTGTTCATGAGCATCACGCTGGGCATGTTCTTCTTCGCGCTGGAGCGCGGGCGCGATCTGGAGACTGCGCGCACGATGGTCGTCTGCACGCTGGTCGTGCTGGAGATCTTCTACCTGTTCAACGTGCGCTACCTCGGCACGCGCTCGATCACGCTGCGCGGGGTTCTGGGCACCCGCGCGGTGCTCGCCGCAGTGGGCGGCGTGACGGCGGTGCAGCTGCTGTTCACGTATGCGCCGGTGATGCACACGCTGTTCGAGAGCCGGCCGCTGGGCGTGGTGGACGGGGCGCTGGTGCTGGGGTGTGGGGTGGGGTTGTTGCTGCTGCTGGAGGCGGAGAAGGCGCTGCTGCGCCGGTCGGGGTGGTTCGAGGAGTTGGGGGTGAGGGGGCGATAGATCGGTCGCGGTTGGGCTGGCCCTTCGCTACTGCCTGTGTGCCAACAAGATCACACGTCCGGCTCGGTCGTGACTGGGTGGCAACGTGAAGATCGAGACCGGCATGGCAGCGTGAAGACAGACCGACACCGTGGCTCAAGCGCGCTAATCGCGCGCCGATATCCCGCGAATAGGCAGGAGGCATAGGAATCGAGTGTCCAGACGAGGCGGCAAGGTTCGGTGACGACGGCCACGTCGGTGGGGAGCCCGAGCCACGCATTGGCAGGGGGCGCTCTGTTCATGCAGGAACTGCGGTAGCGCGCACGCCTGTATCAGGCCCTCGTGCGCGATCTGAGGATCAGGAGCCCTGAGAGGGTGAGAGGCAATCCAACATGACCGCTCATGCCCAGCGAAGGCACCCGCTTGTCGTTGCAGATGCTCGCCGTAGCTCGAGCTACGGCTGTGCTTTGCGCCTAAACCGGGTGCCTTCGCTGGCCCTGCTCGGTCACGCCGGATTGCCTCTCACCCTCTGACGCATGGCCGTGCACCCGGTACGCGAACGCTCCGCCACATGCCGGCCGGGGTGTCTGCCGGGTGGAAGCGATGGACACGACTGAGCGCGCCACACCTCCCGCCGGCAAACCGCGGCGCGGCATGGGGCTCGCCCGCCGAACCTATCTGCCTCGCATCGTGGGGCTGGGCATTGGTGCCGTGTGCGCGGGAGCCGGGCTGTATCAGGCGAACGCGCCATCCTGGGTCTGGGGCGTCCTGGTCGTCTATTGCTATGCCTGGCCGCACATCGCTTTACGGATCAGCACCCGCTCGGCCTCGCCCTACGAGGCGGAACGCCGAAACGTACTGGCGGACTCGTTCATGGGTGGCTTCTGGGCCGTGGCGATGGCCTTCAACGTCTTGCCCAGCGTACTTCTCCTCGCCGCCCTCGCGATGAACAACTTTGCGACAGGTGGCACCAAGCTCTTCGGCAAGGGCGTGCTCGCGCACATGGCGGGTGCAGGCGCTGCGCTCCTGACCTTGGGGCTGAAGTTCCAGCCGGAACCGAGCTTCGCGACCGTCCTGTTGTGTGTGCCCTTCCTCCTGAGCTATCCGCTCGTGCTGGGGGTGGTCATGTACCGCTTGTCGATCGAATTGAGCCGGCGCAAGGATGAGCTCTTGCTGGAAAAGCGCCGGGCCGATGAAGCGAACCTCACCAAGACGCGCGTTCTGGCCGAGCTGGCCTCGCGCGATGAGCTCACCGGGCTGTTCAACCGCCGCCATATCAGCGAGTTGCTGGCGCAGCAGCGCATGGCCTGCCAGCGCGGGGGCGAGCGCTTCGCGGTGGCGCTGGTCGACCTGGATCACTTCAAGTGCATCAACGACACCCATGGCCACGCGGTGGGCGATAGCGTGCTGCGCGCCTTTGCCGAGCAGGCCAGTGCGGCGCTGCGCAGCACCGACATCGTCGGACGCTGGGGCGGCGAGGAGTTCCTCGTCATCTACCCCCGCAGCACTGCACACGAAGCGGCCCAGGGTGCGGCCCGTCTGCGCGAGCATGTGGCTGCCGCGGTCGTGACGACACCGGGCGGCCAGGCTTTGACATTCACGGTGTCGATCGGGGTGACCGAACACCTGCCGCCCGAGTCCATCGAAGCCTTGATCGAACGCGCCGACCGCGCGATGTACCAGGCCAAGTCGCAAGGCCGCAACCGCGCAGTCATGGTGCCGGAAGCGATGGCGACGGCCTGCGACGATGGACCGTAACGCACCTCACGACCACGCCGTGCCGTGCGCATGAGCCTCGCCGTCAGATGGTCGGCCCGCTGACCTGGCGGACGACCGCGCCGCAAGCACGGTCAGGTGAAACACCCGGAAGGCTGGCTGTGGCCAGCGGCAGGCGTTGGCCGGCGCTGTGAGTTCGCAGCTGTGCCAGTGAGCTGTCCTTCAACATTCGTCAACCTGGCCAGACTCATAGTCCCGGCCATCAGCTGACACTCGACTTTGCCGGGCCAGCGGCAGCAGCGCAGCGGGTGCGGTCAGTCGACCTCGGACTTCGTGTTCACGGTGCCGGCCACCTACCGGTCACTGACCCACCTGGGTGATCGCATCGCCAACGACCGGTCTCGAAGGTACGCCTGACTTTCAGTGGGCGGCGAGTTCTGTCTCGAGTCCGCGGCCCATCGAACGTCTGCTGCTCCACCCATCGAACTCACGCACGCGACCCAACTGCGACAGTCAACGTCTAGGATTCAAATCTCGTAAGCCGACATTCGACGTTGGACATGAGTGGCGCCGCATGCAGGCGAAGCCTTCTTCTTGTATGTCCGACCACTGGAAGATTTGAACTCGTCGCCGCACCTATGCGGCGAGGGACGACGCGCGATCTCGAATGCGCAGCTTCAAGAACTCATAGCTGGTCGCCGCAGCACCGAAGTCGCGATAGAACTGATCTCGATCCTTGCCGTGGGCATACATGTTCCGCAGCTTCGCAAAGATGCGGAGATCGTGTGCCTCGTCGTCGTCAAAGACCCCAGGTAGTACCCGAGACGAACCATCCGCGCCAACGAACTGAGCATCGAATTCTCAGAGAACAGTTCCTTTTTTGCCCGAAGGAAGGTTGTGTTGGGATTTCTGGCGTGGAAGAACGAGAAAAGCAGACCTGCGCATTCCGTTTCGATGTCACACACGGCTCGTAGCACCATCCCGCGGTGGTCGAACTGCCCCCTTGATCAATGATGAAAAACCCGCGGTTTGCGTCGGCGATGGATTCTGGAATGGAATAGGTCATATCAAACCGACGTTCGCGTCAGAACGGGATGTCATCGTCAAAGTCATGCAGCATTGCGCGGATTGGGTTCTTCTCTCTGAATTGGATGAGGGCTTCCTCCACAGAATTCACAAGCTTAACAATGTTGGTAATTGCCTCCTGAGTGAACTGCGCGGTGATGGGCGCGAACTTGCCTTCTATCGATCGTCCATTTCTATGGACGCAATCGTGCCTGTACGCTATGGCAGACAAAAGGGCTGCCTTGTGTTGCTGGGATTCATATGGAAAGTCGAAACCGAAGGCGATCTTGTAGAGATGGCTCAACTTCGGTAGATTGTGGAACAGCAAACCAGTCAGGTAAGCGTGCACCCGTGCTTGAACAACATGCGGTGTTGTGAATACCTCTCTCAGACTGACCCTCTCGTCAGAAAGATATCGATCCTGAGTGAGCAGCCTGTCAACTACCTGTGGCCTTTCGGATGCTTCGTTTACCAAAGTATCTGACAAGTAGACTTCGAATGCCGAAATCAGTTGGACGAACAGCATGCGCAGATACGAATCTTCAAGTCTAATCGGGGCCAGCCGCACCTGCAGCAGATCGTTGATGTCGTCGAGCGCTATCACAAACCTTCTGAATGATCCAGATGCCTCCTCCAGGGAAGCGCCGAAACCAGCAATGAATCCGGGCTTCACATAGCTGATGTTGACTGCTCCATCAGGTAGATGTTCGTGCATCCGGGCTAGAAGCGAGGTTGAGTTCTGCACGACGTGGGCCGAGTAGAGGTGGCCGCAGTTGTGGCATCGAGCGCTGACGTTGAGCCCCTGAAGGAAATCCTTCTGCCGCCTTAGCTCAATCTGTGCACTCGCTGGCACTTCGAAAACAGTCGAAGCTTCACCGCCACAGATGACGCACTTGATGTCAATTCTTCCCTTCACCAATAACTCCTGGACTCGCCCGAGCGCGGTTAATGTGTATATTGGTCTTGATAAGAACCGTAGAAAAGGACGCTGAAGCAACAACGAGACCGCCCGAGCGCAGGACACCGGGCCGCGCTTGCGATGGAAGCAATGTAGCAATGCTGGGACACCCGGAGCCGACACGGTGAGCGTCAACTGATGGCCGCGTCCGTGAGCTCGCGCCGCGGCCCTACAGGTGACGTTCGCGGGAGACGGCGCCCGTGCGAAGGTCAGCTACTCGGTCACGCAGTGAACTCACGCGGCCGGCCATGAGCTGTCGGCCACGGGCGGCGGTTTTGCGGCGCGCCGATACGCGTGCCCATATCCGCCCGATCGAGCAGCCAATGAATCCATCGAACTGCGCACGGCACCGCCGCCCAGCTTGAGCACACGCGGTCATGGTCGAGCCAGCAGGCGGTGAGGTTCCCCAGCTTCTTGCTGCGGCAGTCACCGCGTAGGCAAAGACAAGATTGCGAGCGTAGACAATCGCGTAAAGCGTATGAGCCTCGCAAGTGGCGCAAGGATCCCGATAAACCGCTAGGAGAGTACCTTGCCCGCCAGGCACGCCGGAGGGCTGGCGGGCCTTCACGTTGAACGCTGGCCTCCCAAAAATCCGGCCTCAGTACACTAGCTCGATGATCACCCGCCGTTTGGAACTGGCCCTCGAACGCCTACAGCCTTCGGACTGGGGACGGTTCGAACGCGTTGCGTCTGCCTTCCTAGCCAGCGAGTTTGACGAACTCCGAACAGTCGCGAATCCAGGCGGAGACGAAGGAAGAGATGCCGAACTCTTCTCGCCACTGGCGGAACCAACCGTCGTTGTCCAATATTCCGTCGCCGTCGACTGGCGAGCCAAGATCAATAGCACCGTCCGCCGACTCAAGGGCACCATCCCAGGCGCGGTCGTGCTGGTCTACGCAACAAACCAAGTTGTCGGATCCGAGTGGGACGAGCTGAAGAAGGCGCTCCGCACGAAGCACGGTCTCTCACTGGACGTACGCGATCGCAACTGGTTCGTTGAACGGGTTCTTGGCAGCGCTGCAAAGCAACACGCGGCCGAGGAACTCGCAACCGCGATCGTTGATCCCTACTTATCTTCAGCAGGTGTCGGGCCACACGTTCAAAGCGAACTCTCATCGCCTGAGGCTGTCGCTGCCGTCACGTTCCTCGGCCTTCAATGGCAAGACGAAGTCCGAGAAAAGGGACTGACGAAGATTGCTTTCGAAGCGCTTGTCCGCGCGGTGCTGATTAGTACCGACAGCAGCAACAGGCTACCGCGGGCTTCGATCCATGAAGCGGTAGCCGCCTTGCTTCCGGGTCACCCAAGTGTGCAGGTCACTTCGCTGGTCGATGGAGCGCTCAAGCGACTTGCCAAGCACACAGTAAAGCACTGGCCCAAGGAAGATGAGTTCTGCCTCGCGCATGAAGAACTGAAACGAGTCAACGAATTTAGGGTTGAGGCTGCACTCGCCGAGAACAACCTCATGGCAGAGGTTCAGACCGTAGCCAAACTTCAGACTGCTACCTCCGGCCTTACAGAGAGCGAGTTGACTGAGTTCACAACGTGCCTGCGAAACGCGGCAGACGCGGTGCTACTTGAACGCAGCCAAGCGTTTGCAATGGCGGTCCATTCGGGCACGCTCGCTGAACTCGCCGACTCGGACTTCACCGCAGCGCTGACCTCGGCGATCGCCAAGGCTAAGCTCAAGAAGATGCCTGGGCTTGACTGGCTCGCAAAGCTCAGGGGCGCAGTGCGCGAACTTCTCATAAGCAACACGCCTTCAGTCCAGGCCTACCTTCGCTCGCTTTCGGACGCATACACCCTGATGGCGTTCCTCAAGCAAACGCCTGACGTTCAGGGTGCCGTCGAGAAGATGTTCTCGCATGGCTCTCTCTGGCTAGACGCGACCGTCGTCCTACCACTCATCGCGGATACCCTGGCTGCCTCGGAGGGCGACCGCGGGCGGTTCTCGCGCATGATCGATGCAGCGAGAGACGCTGGACTCGAGCTATATGTCACGCCCGGTGTTATCGAGGAAGTCGAGCGGCACATGAACCGCTCGCTCGTCTGTGTCCGGCTGACGTTTGGGCAGTGGGAAGGCTCGGTTCCGTACCTCCTCGAGCGGTACATCGCCTACGGCCGATCCACAGCCTCCTTTCCGAGCTGGCTTGAGAACTTTCGAGGAGACGCGCGTCCGCTGCAAGACATTGCCGAGTATCTTGACGACCAGTTTGGCATCAAGGAGCGGTCCCTTGAAGCCGAACGCAACGCCTCGTCGCCAGAGCTTCGTCACGCACTGGAGACTATTTGGTACGAACGCTATGACCGCAGGCGCGAAAAGTACGGTGCCCTGCTGGATGAGATGGCGGTTACCAGGCTAGTGAACCATGACGTTGAGTGCTACGCCGGCGTGGTTCAACTTCGGACCAAAGAACACGCCTCACCGTTCGGGTATAGCGCTTGGTGGCTTACCGTCGATCGACAGGCCTTTGACTTGGAGAACAAGCTCCGGCGGTCTATGGGCAACCCACCGCCAGATTCTCCTGTGATGAGCGCAGACTTCTTGGTCAACTACTTGGCGTTTGGGCCGATGAGAAAGCGCGTGACGAAGGCGAAAGAGTCGAGTCTCCCGCTGCTCATGGTGATAGGTGGCGTGACCCAACTCACGCCTGAGTTGATCGCAGAGGCAGAGAACTTGCGGGCTCAACTGAAGGATTTGCCGGAACGCGTCGTGCGTCGCCAGGTGCGTGATCATTTGGATAAGGCAAGGTCTCGTATCGGACCAATCGCGAAGTTGGGCATGGATGAGATCGACGACGCACTTCAACGAGTAGCCGGGGAGGCTTAACCCCCCTCAACCGGACTCGGTACGGCAGGAAGCGTAAGCGCTGGCTGAGGCACACGGTGCGTTTTTCTCAGCTCGCGCTTACGCCGCCTGCCTCGGCGGGTCGGTTAACTCGAACGTTGAGCATCTGCTTTGCGGAGCCTTACTCGGAGGGCCTGACCGGCCGCTCAGGGTCGGCAGCACCAGTTGGCGACCCTTGGCAGCTGACGCTGGCGGGGTCGCCGCGATGAGCCAGGCCTGAGTCACCAACCGAATGCCGCGTCGGGCCGGTTCCAAGGCACAGCAGTCGCCCGCCTTGACGGCCAGCGAGCGGCGGCTTACGGCGGCCGCCGTCATTCGTGCTCCGATCACGACCGGCCGCAACCAGTCTTCTACTGTCACTCACCGCCGCACGTGGAACGAAGCGGATCGGTCGCGTGCATAGCGCCCCATTCGCAACCCCCCCACCTCAATACACCACCTTCCCATCCTTGCGGATCGTCACCAGTTCCACCCACTTCGACCCGCGCCGGTTGTTCGGCCCGAAGCCCACGGCATATCCGCCCAGATCGAGTCTTTCGAACGACTCCAGTGCAGCGATGATCGATTCGCGCGTCGGAGACTTGGCGCGTTGCAAGCCTTCGACCAGCGTCTTCGCGGCGAGGAATTCCTCGAAGCTCGTATAGGAAGGTTCGGCGCCATGGCCATAGCGCGCCAGCAGGCTGCGGTATTCGCGCGCCGCGGCAAAGGCCTCAGACAAGGGATTCGGCACGACCTGGGCGATGGAAAAGCCGCGTGTGTCTACCGATCCCGCGATGGCCGCGATGGCCTTCGGGTTGACCACCGACACGTTGAAGAGCAGGCTGGCCGGGTCGAGCTTGCGATAGGCCTTCAGGAACGCCGCTGATGACTTGTTGACCGAAATCAGGATCACGGCCTGCGGCTGCTTGGCGGCAATGGTCTGCACGGCGGCCTGCACATCGTCGGTGTTCTTCGGATACGAAGCCGATACCGCGGGTTCCAGATTCAGCGGCTTGAGCGCATCGACCACGCCTTGCAGGCCCGACTTGCCGAAGGCGTCGTCCTGGTACATCACGCCGATGCGCGTGATGCCGCTGCCGGTGAGCATCTTGACCATGGTGGCCGTCTCTTCGGCATAGCCGGCACGGATGTGGAAGATGTAGCGGTTGTAGGGCGTGCGCAGCGACTCGCCGCCGGTATAGGGCCCGACCATGGCCACGCCGGCGTCGGCCAGCACCTTGTCATCCAGCAGGCGCTGGACGTTGCCTGTGCCGGCATAGCCGAACAACGCCACGGCGCCGTGCTTGTTGAGCAGTTCCTGGGTGTTGCGCACGGTGCGATCGACTTCGTAGCCATCGTCGAGCACCACGTGCTGGATCTTGCGGCCGTTGATGCCGCCCTTGCTGTTGACGTAGTCGAAGTAGATGCGCCCGCCGAGAACCATCTCCTTGCCGGTGTCGGCCAGCACACCCGACAGCGGCGCGGACTGCCCGATGACGATGGGTTGGGCGTGGGCATGGCCGATCAGCAGGCCCACGCAGAGCAGGCCCAGGCGCAAGAGGCGACTCAGTCTCGCGCGATCGTTGTGGTGATTCATGACTCGTGTGGTCCTTTCGTTCTTGTTGCGCCGGCTGCACTTGCGGCCTTGCGGTCGCAGTGCCGGGGGGATTCTGCGCTGCCCGCGCTGTGTGCGGCAGGGCTGCACGTCTGGCAATCGAGGGGGTTTAGTGGTGTTCGCACGGATAGGCCAACGGCTTGACGTTGCGAGGCGTAACCGCGATGGCGGCGCGTGGAAGATGCGCTTGCAACTGGCCCGTGAAGCATCGCGTCGCAAGCCTGGCCTTGTGCCTGTGCCGGTTTGCCGCGACAGTGATGCGTCCCTGTCCAACCGCACCCGTTTCACTGCGATGTACATCCCGCCGCATTTCGCCGTCAGCCAGCCCGAGGTCCTGCACCGGATCATCCGCGACCATCCGCTCGGTGCGCTGGTGACGCAAGGGGCCGAGGGCCTGGATGCCGACCACATCCCGTTCGAGTTCGATCCGGCTGCGGGACCGCTGGGCACGCTTTCGGCGCACGTGGCCCGTGCCAACTCGCTGTGGCAGCGCTGCCCCACAGGCACGCCTGTCATGGTGATCTTTCGCGGTGCCGAGGCCTATGTGTCCCCCAACTGGTATCCGAGCAAGCACGAGGCGCATCGCCAGGTGCCGACCTGGAACTATGAGGTGGTGCATGCGCACGGCACGCTCACCGTGCGCGATGACGAGCGCTTCGTGCGCGGCGTGCTGGCGCGCTTGACGCGGCGCCATGAGGCAGCTGAAGCCACGCCCTGGAAGATGTCGGACTCGGCGCCCGAGTTCATCGATGGCCTGCTGCGCCACATCGTGGGCATCGAGATCGCCGTCACGTCCCTCGTGGGCAAGTCCAAGCTCAGCCAGAACAGGGAAGCGCGCGATCGCCTCGGCGTTGCCGGTGCGCTGGACGAGCGTGGGTACGGCGAAATGGCGCAGTTGATGCAGAAGGTGCAGAACGGGTAGAACGCGCAGAAGGCCGGTTGAGCGCAACGGTGTGGCGAGCCTGCGATGCCGCCGGTGTCGATACCCCTTTCGCCAGCCGCGATCTTCGCCATCTGGTCGAATCTTCTTGTCGAAGACTCAGTTCAACGCCACGAAAGGATCGCCATGAACGAGAGAAAAGCCGATGTCCACTGGGACGGCCGGGGCAAGCAGGGCGAGGGCCGCATCAGCACGGAATCGAATGCCTTCAAGAACGTGCCCTATGGCTTTGCCACCCGCTTCGAAGACGACCGCCGCGGCACCAACCCGGAGGAGCTCATCGCCGCCGCGCACGCGGCCTGCTTCACCATGGCCTTCTCGTTCGCCTGCGACAAGGCCGGCTACGCCACCAAGGCGGTGGACACCCGGGCCAGCGTGCGCCTTGTGGCGCAGGGCGATGGCTTCGCCATCGACCGCATCGCGCTGGACATGGATGCGACCGTGCCCGACATCGACGAGGCGAGGTTCCAGGAACTCGCGCAGGCGGCCAAGGCGGGGTGTCCGGTGTCCAAGGCCCTGGGCGGGGTTCCGGCGATCACGCTCGTGGCGAGACTGCGGCGCTGAGAGGGCGCGCACTCAGAAGGAGAAGGGGAGAGGGCCAGTTCAGAGATTCGCGATCTGCAGGTATTCCGGCACCGAGCAGGGCCAGTGGTGGCGCTCTTCGATGGCCTGGCGCAGCGAATCGGCCGCCTCGGGCTCGCCGTGCGTCACGTACACGTGGCGCGGGTCGCAAGGCAGTGCGCCGATCCAGTTGAGCAGGTCTTCGCGGTCGGCGTGGGCCGACAGTCCATCGAGCTGGCTCACCTCGGCGCGCACGGGGATCCACTCGCCGTGGATCTTCACCTGGGTGGCGCCGCCCACCATGGCGGCGCCTCGCGTGCCGGCAGCCTGGAACCCGGCAAACACGATGGCATTGCGCGGGTCCGGCGCATAGGCCTTGAGGTGGTGCACGACGCGCCCGCCCGTGGCCATGCCGCTGGCCGAAAGAATGATCGCCGGATGGCTGAGGCGATTGAGCGCGCGTGACTCGTCCTCGGTGCGCACGAGCCGCACGCCCTCGCACATGTGCCGCACCTCGCGCGCCGGCAGGTGGTGCTCGTCCGCGTAGCGCAGCAAGAGCGCCGTCACGTCGGCGGCCATGGGGCTGTTGAGGAACACAGGCAGGTTCGGGATGCGATCGGCCGCCTTGAGCCGATGGATGGCGAGCATCAGCTCCTGCGCGCGGCCCACCGCGAAAGCGGGGACGATCACGCAGCCGCGGCGCGCGGCCGTGCGCCGCACCACATCGGCCAGCGTGGCCAGCGGGTCCTGGCCGGCGTGCGAGCGGTTGCCGTAGGTCGACTCGACGAGCACCCAGTCGGCCTCCTGCGGCGGTGCGGGTCGCTTCATCAGCGCGTCATCGCTGCGACCCAGATCGCCGGAGAACAGCACTGTCTTTCCGTTGCCGCGCACGTAGATGCTGGCCGCGCCCAGGATGTGGCCGGCACGGCGCAAGCGCACCTGCAGGCCCGTCACAGGCTCGAACGCCTCGTCGAACTCGCGGGGGTGAAAGCGCAGGAGCGCGCGCCGCGCGGATTCTTCGGTGTACAGGGGCAAGGCGGGCGCGTGCTTGGAGTAGCGGTGCCGGTTGGCGTAGCGCGCTTCCTCTTCGTGCAGGTGGCCCGAGTCGGGCAGCAGCAGCTCGGCCAGCGCCACGGTGGCCGGTGTGGCGTACACACTGCCGCGAAAGCCCAGCTCCACGAGGCGCGGCACGAAGCCGCTGTGGTCGATGTGGGCATGCGTGAGCACCACGGCGTCGATGGAGCTGGCGGGCACCGGCAGCGACGACCAGTTGCGCAGCCGCAGCTGCTTCAGTCCCTGGAACAAGCCGCAATCCACGAGCAGCCGCCGGCCTTCGTGCTCGACCAGGTATTTCGAACCGGTCACGGTGCCGGTGCCGCCCAGGAATCGCAGTTGCATCGCAGCATTGTTCGGGCCACCGCGATGCCCCGCGTTGACCCTGCTCAATGCCTATGGCGGCTTCACACGCAGATACGTGAAGGACGTGAAGGACGTGAAGGCAGCGCTTGTTCAGCGTTCCCCCGGCCGCAGCTCCAGCACATGCCGCACCGAGGTGGTGTCGCTGCCCGCGCGGTCGGTGCGAAAGCCATGCGTGCGTGCGAGGTCGTGCATCGCCTCGTTCTCGCGCAGCACGAGGCCCACGAGGCGCTGCGTGCCGTGGGCGCGCTGGTAGCGGATCAGCTTGTCGAGCAGCAGGTGGCCCAGGCCGCGGCCCTTCAGGTCGGAGCGCACGATGATCGCGAATTCGGCCTCGATGTTGTCGGGGTCGGCCAGGGCATGCACGGCCCCCAGCGTCTCGGTCTTGCCTTCGGGCGTCTTGGCGAGCGCGACGAACGCCATCTCGCGGGCGTAGTCGATCTGTACCAGCCGCGCGAGTTCGCTGCGGGGCAGCTCGCGCCGGCTGCTGAAGAAGCGCAGGCGCAGGTCTTCGGGCTCGATGCGCGACATGAACTCGCGCTGCTGCGCCTCGTCCTCGGGGCGGATGGGACGCAGCAGCACTTCGCGGCCCTCCCAGCTCACGGTTTCCGCCAGACCGGCCGGGTAGGGAACGATGGCGAAGCGCTCCGCGCCGGCTACCGGCGTGGAACTCAGGCGCACGCGCGCATCGAGCGCCATTACGCCTTCGTGGTCGGCCCACAGTGGGTTGATGTCGAGTTCGGCGAGGGCCGGCAGGTCGGCCAGCATCTCCGACAGCGCGATGAGCACGTCGCTGATGGCCTCCAGGCGCGCCGGGGGGTGGTCGCGATAACCCGCGAGCAGCCGTGACACCCGGGTGCTTGCGATCAGCTCGCGCGCCAGCACCCGGTTGAGCGGCGGCAGCCCGATGGCGCGGTCGGCCAGCACCTCGACGGCCGTACCGCCCTGGCCGAACAGCAGCACCGGGCCGAAGAGCGGGTCCACGCTCGCGCCCACGATCAGCTCCTGGGCCATGGGCCGGTGCACCATGGGCTGCACGGTGAAGCCCTGCACGCGGGCATCGGGCTTCACTTGGCGCACGCGATCGAGCATGTCGTCGATCGCACGGCGCAACTCGTGCTCGTCGCGCAGGCCCAGCTTCACGCCGCCGACGTCGGACTTGTGCGAGATATCGGGCGAGAGGATCTTGAGTGCGACCGGGAAGCCGCATTGCCGCGCGGCTTCGATGGCCTCGGCGGCCGAAGCACCGACGGGCACCGTGGGCACCACGGGGATGCCGTAGGCGCGCAGCAGCGCCTTGGCTTGCGCCTCGTCGAGCATCTCGCGGCCTTCGGCCAGCGCGGTGGCGACCAGCTTGCGTGCGGTCTCGCGGTCGGGCGGGCTGTTCTCGGAGGCCGTCGGGGCCTCGGTGAGCAGCGCCTGGTTGCGGCGATAGGTGCGCAGCATGCCGAAGGCATGCACGGCCTCCTCGGGCGTGGCGTAGTCGGCGGCGCCCGCCTCCTCGAAGATGCGGCGCGCATCGGCCACGGCCGCGCTGCCCAGCCAGCAGGCCATCACGCGGCCCGGCGCCTGGCGCACGAGCGGCGCGCACGCCCGCGCAATGTCATCGCTGCGCACGATGGCCGTGGGCGCATGGGCAAACAGCACGGCACCCGTGGCGGGATCGGCCAGCAGGGCCTGCAGTGTGTCGGTGTAGCGGCGCACCGGGGCGTCGCCGATGATGTCGACCGGGTTGGCGCGCGACCAGGTCGTCGGCAGCGCGCCGTCCAGCGTGTCGCGCAGCGAGTCGGGCAGCTCGGCCAGCGGGATGCCGGCGAGTGCGGCCGCGTCGGCCGCCATCACCCCGGCGCCGCCGCCGTTGGTCATGATGGTGAGCGCCTCGTCGCGGTTGGCACCGAAGCGCGCCAGCGTCTCGGCGGCCATGAAGAGATCCTGCAGCGTATCCACGCGCAGCATGCCGGCGCGGCGGATCGCGGCGTCGAACACCACATCGGAACCTGCCAGTGCGCCGGTGTGCGAGGCGGCGGCCTTCACGCCCTGGCCGGCGCGGCCGGCCTTCACCACGATCACCGGCTTGTTGCGTGCGGCCGCACGCGCGGCCGACATGAACTTGCGCGGCGCCTCGATGGACTCGATGTACAGCAGGATGGATCGCGTGTGCACGTCGCTCGCCAGGTAGTCGAGCAGGTCGCCGAAGTCCACGTCGGCGCGCTCGCCCAGCGAGACCATGTGCGAGAAGCCGATGCGGCGCGACTTGGCCCAGTCGAGCACCGCGGTGACCAGCGCGCCCGACTGCGACACGAACGCCACTTCGCCGGGCAGCGCATCGGTGTGCGAGAAGCTCGCGTTCACGCCGAGGTGCGGCGACAGCAGGCCCAGGCAGTTCGGGCCGAGCACGCGCAGCAGGTACGGGCGCGCCGCGGCGAGCGCGGCCTGCTTCTGCTCGGCCGACAGGCCCGCTGTCATGACGATGGCCGCGCGCGTGCCCAGCCGCCCCAGCGCGGCCAGCAGCGGTGCCACCGTGGCCGGCGGCGTGGCGATGACCGCCAGGTCGGGCGGTGCGGGCAGGTCCTCGGGCCGTGCGTACACCGCGACGCCGTCGAGCGTGCCGTGCCTGGGGTTGACGGCGTACACGGGGCCGGCGAAGCGGCCGGCGCGCAGGTTGCGCCAGACCGTGGCGCCCACGCTGCCGGGGCGATCGGAAGCCCCGATGACGGCGATGGAGGCAGGGTCCAGCAGACGGTCGAGATGACGGATGCTCATGCAGGTTTCTTGTTGTCAGAACGGGGGGATGAGTCCGGCCTCGCCTTGCTCAGGCAAGGGTGCAGAGCAGCATAGCCTGGACCACATAGCGCCGATCGTCAGCAGATGGCGTGCCATTGCCGAGCTTTTCCGCGAGATGCGCGTGAGGATGCTGCGCGGTGGCGATGCCTTCGTACATGGGGACACCGGCGTCCTGGGCCATCTGCCTGACCAACTCGGGCGGCACGCCCTGGCACTCGACTGCGTCGTACAGGCGGCCCAGCATGCGAGCGGTGTGCTGCACCTCGTCGCGCGGGCTGTGCTGGTCCAGGCGGGGGCAGATATGCGCCACGTGCGCCCCCAGCTCTTGCGCTGCATGACTGAAGAGCGCGGCATCGGGGTGCCCGGGTGCGGCGCAGAGCAGGCCGAGCTTCTTGCCCCGCAACAACGGCTGGACGGTGCCTGACTGCGCAGCAGCCTTCAGCGCGCGAGCATGGGCCAACAGCGCGGCAGCCTCGCCGGAAGGCTGCAGGGCGGGCGGCATGCCGCGGAACGGAGGGGTGTTGAGCATGGCGACGGCAAGGCTATCGAACCTGTGTGGTCCCACCTTGATGGCCATCAAGCCGCTCGGCGCAGCCCTGTGCTGATACCGAGCTGTCACATTGCATTCACGCAGCGTTACCGAGCGATGCCGGCGATTGGCATGGCGTTGTCCAGCGCTTCCTAGCATCCCTGACACCCCACGATGCATGGATGCCCCAGGAGCTGAAGATGCTGAACACCACCACCACCATCGCCGCCGGCAATGTCGCCGTCCCCAGCCAAGTCGCTTCTGGCGTATCGCGCACTTCCTTGCCCGCCCTGGCCCGCGGCTGGCGCACCGATGAAGCCGCGAACGAGCGCGCGAGCCAGCACATCGCCGCCACGCTGAAGCTGCTGAACGAGACGCTGCAGCCCCAGCGCCGCATCGTGCATGCCGGCGACACCATCTACCAGGCCGGCGAGCGCTTTTGCCATCTGTACATCCTGAACTCCGGCTTCTACAAGCTGGTGAACCTCTCGCCCGACGGGCGCGAGCAGGTCGTCGGCCTGAAGTTCCGAGGCGACTGGCTGGGCTTCGACGGAATCGCCAACGGCCAGTACTCGTGCGATGCCGTGGCCATGGACACCGGCGAGGTCTGGGTGGTGCGTTATGACGCGCTGCTGGCCGCGTGCACAGGCACGCCCGCGCTGCTGACGGCGATGCACGAGGCGATGAGCCGCGAGATCGCTGGCGACCGCGATTCGCTGATGTCCGTGTGCACCCTGCCGGCCGATGCCCGGGTGGCCGACTTCCTGCGCAACTGGGCCCAGTCGCTCGCCCGCCGCGGCCTGCGCACCGACCAGATCACGCTGCGCATGACCCGCGCCGAAATCGGCAACTACCTGGGCATGACGCTGGAAACCGTGAGCCGCGCGTTGTCGCGGCTCGCACGCTGCAACCTGATCGAGTTCGCGGAGAAGGGCCGTCGCGAGGTCCGTATTCCGCAGGTGGATGCCCTGGGCGAGTTCGTCCAGCGCAGCCTGGCGCCGGCCACCGTGGCGCCCACGCTGCAGTAGGTGAGGGGGCGGGGGCGCAGTGCCCGGTACGTGCGCCGATGGCGCGCGATGGCGGGTGTCACTGCGCGACCGGCTCCAGGCGGAACACCGCCACCGCCTTGACCAGCTCTTCGGCCTGATTCTTCAGGCTCTCCGCCGCCGCGGCCGATTCTTCGACCAGCGCGGCGTTGCTCTGCGTCACCTGGTCGAGCTGCATGACCGCATCCCCGACCTGCGCGATGCCGGTGCTTTGCTCCGCCGTGGCCGCGTTGATCTCCGCGATGAGGTGGTGGACCCGCTTCGCCTGGGCCACCACGTCGTCCATGGTGCGGCCGGCGTCGCCGGCCTGCCGGCTGCCGGCTTGCACCTTCTCGACGCTGTCGTTGATGAGTTCCTTGATCTCCCTGGCGGCCGCCGCGCTGCGCTGGGCCAGGTTGCGCACCTCGCCGGCCACCACCGCGAACCCCCGGCCCTGCTCGCCGGCACGTGCGGCCTCGACCGCCGCATTGAGCGCGAGGATGTTGGTCTGGAACGCAATGCCGTCGATGACGGCGATGATGTCCTGGATGCGATGGCTCGACGTGGCGATCTGCGCCATCGTGTCGACGACCTGCTTCACGACCGCGCCGCCGCGCGCCGCAACCTCGCTCGCGCCGGTCGCGAGCTGCGCGGCCGCCTGTGCGGCGTCGGCGTTGGTCTTCACCGTGCTGGTCAGCTGCTCCATCGACGCTGCCGTCTGCTGGAGGTTGGACGCCTGCTCCTCGGTGCGTTGCGACAGGTCCTGATTGCCGATGGCGATCTGGCGGCTGCCGACCGCGATGTTGTCGCTGCCTCGGCGAACCGTCCCGACGACATGGACCAGACTTTCGTTCATCGCCTTCAAGGCGTGCAGCAGCCGGCCCGTTTGGTCGTTGTGTGTCACGGCGATGCGTGACGTCAGGTTGCCGGCAGCGACCGTCTCCGCGATCTTGACCGCCTCGTCGATCGGCACGGTGATCGAGCGGGTCAGCCACCAAGCCACGCCGGCGGCCAGGAGGGTCACGGCGATGGCAACGCTCAGCAGCAGCTCGCGCGCCGATGCGATGTCGTGCCGGATGGCGTCGCCGCTTTGCGCCACCAGCTTGTCCTGGTATGCGGCAAGTGCCTTGACATGCACGCGCAGGTCTTCGATGAGAGCCAGCGTCTGCGTCGTCGCCAGCGCGGTTGCCGCCTCGCGCTGGCCTTCCTGCAGCAGCTTGTCCACCTGGCTGAACGACTCCACGTACGCCACGCGCGCTGGCTTGATCTTGCCGAGCAGCTCGCGGCCTTCATCGGTGGCGATCAAACGCTCCAGCATCGCGAGCGATTCGTTCACGGTCTGCTTGTTGGCATTGATGCGCTCGCGGATGCTCGCGAGTTTTTCGGCGTCGGTGGTGAAGAACAGCTCCATCGTGCGCTGTGCGTTGGCCGTCGTCGCGGTATGAAGGCTCGCGGCGGCGCTGGCCTTCGCCCAATCCTGGTCGAGGATCTTGCCGGTTTCCGAACCGAGGGCCGAGAAGCGCGTGAGCGCCAGTATGACCATGGCCCCCATGAGCAGCAGCACCAGGCTGAAGCCCAGGCCCAATCGGGCGCCGATGTTGAGGTTCCTGATGAAGTTCATTGATGCGCTCCCTGTCGTTCGTCATGCCGCCGTGGACGGATGACAGGGCACGCAGGCGCCTGTCATCCGGTGCGGCTGACGTCTTACCGGCCCGGGAGCGTGGTTGAACTCGCACCGGCGCGTCATGCCGCAGTCGTGAAGACAACAGGGTCTGGGTTGCCTGATCTGCGCGAGCGATGTTGCGCTGCGACATGCACGAGGATCCGCCGAAAAGCGATTCGATTGCCGAGTTGCTTTCGCGCGAGAGGCGCACATCCAGTGCCGCGTTTGTTGGCGAGTGCGTGGGGTGCATGGGTGCATGCAGGTGGGTGCGCTTATCGGAGCGCTTGCGCCGCACTTCATCGTCAAGGCCGTCCCCGTGCGGCACGATCGCCTGCGGATCGCCGCCGACGCAGGGAGTCAGGTGATGAAGCAACCGGGTTGCATCCGGAGACGGTCGGGTTGCCGTGCATGAGCCGGCTGCGGATATGGGTCTGCGAGCCCGACGTGGAGGGCCTGCGTGTCATCGCGCGGGCGCTCGAAGCCGAGGACTTCGATGTGCTGGCAGCGCCGGTGTTGTCGCCCGCTGCCTGGGACGAGGTGCTGACGCAGCGCCCCTGCTTCGCGTTGATCGGGACAGGCGGACCGGATCACGACGGCACGGCGGTCGCGCGGCGACTCGGGGGCGCGGGCGTGCCGTTCGCGGTCATGGCGGCGCAGGGTGGCGACTCGACCGAGCATGCCCTCGCGGTGGGGGCGATGGCGTGCTTCGTCAAGCCGTTCGACGTGCGCGTCATCATTCCGTCCATCCCCGTCTGGATCGACCGCGCGGCGCAGCTCGAACGCCTGCGCGGCGAGCAGCAGTCCCTGCTGGAGGCAGTGCGCAGCAACCGCGACATCGGTACCGCTGTCGGTGTTCTCATGGAACGTCACGGCGTCACGGCAGACGACGCCTTCGACGCGTTGCGTCGCCAGGCACGGCGCGAGCGCCTGCGCGTGGTCACCTTGGCCTCGGCCATCGTGGCCGGTGCGGCCCGGTCGATGGAGCGATAGTGCTGCGCGCGCTATCGGCCTACTCGAGCTATCCCGCCCTGACGACTCTCGCGATGGCTTGTGCGAGTTCGGCGCGGGTGTAGGGCTTGCGCAGCAGCTCCCAGTCCGCCGGTGATTCGCGGTCGGCGTTCAGCAGCTCCTCCGAATAGCCCGACATCAGCAGCACGGCCAGATCCGGCAGGCGCTGCTGCGCTTCCATGGCGAGCTGGGTGCCGCGCATGCCCGGGCCCAGCGCGACGTCGGTGAGCAGCAGGTCGAGCTGCGAGGCAGCGGCGAGCAGGGCCAGCGCCTGTTCGCCGCTGCCCGCGGTGAACACTTCGCATCCCAGTGCCTCCAGGAAGGTCTTCACGACGCGGCGCACCTCGACGTCGTCTTCGACCAGCAGCACCTTCATGCCGGCAGGAATCGCGTCACCGGCGTCCTCGTGGTCTTCCTCGGTCTTCAGCTCGTCCCAGGGGCGGGGAATGTAGAGCGTGACCGTGGTTCCCTCGCCCGGCGCGCTGTCGAGCGCGATGGTGCCCTTGGACTGCTTGACGAAACCGTACACCGTGCTCAGGCCCAGGCCCGTGCCGCGGCCTGCTTCCTTGGTGGTGAAGAAGGGCTCGAAGGCGCGTTCCTTCACTTCGTCGGGCATGCCGGTGCCGGTGTCGCTGATCGAGATGGCGATGAACTGTTCGTCGGGCGCGCTCGGGTCATCGAGATCACTGCGTGCGGTGCTGGGCAGCACCACGCTGGCCGAGCAGCGAAAGCGCAGCTTGCCGCCCTCGGGCATGGCATCGCGGGCGTTGATGGCGATGTTGAGCAGTGCGGATTCGAGCTGCCCGGGGTCGGCCATGACGGGTGCGCAGCCGGGCAGGGCATCGACCTCGATCACGATGCGCTGGTCCAGCGTGCGCCGGAGCATGTCGGTCAACGAGCGCAGCATCGCGGACACGTCCACCGAAGCGGGCTGCAGCACCTGACGCCGCGAGAACGCGAGCAGCTTGCCGGTGAGTTCGGCGCCGCGCCGCGCGGCGCGCGTGGCGGCGGCGACCAACTGCTGCCCGTAGGCGCTGTCGGCGATGGCGGGCAGGTCTTCCAGCACCTGCAGGTTGCCCTGGATCACCGTGAGCAGGTTGTTGAAGTCGTGGGCAATGCCCCCGGTCAGCTGGCCCACGCTCTCCAGGCGCTGCGCGTGGTTCAGGGCCTCCTCGCCCTGCGCGCGCTGCAGGCTGCTGGCCAGCAGGTTGGCCAGGGACTCGACGAAGCGCAACTCGTCGTCGCCGAAGCGCTGCGCGCGGCGTGAACGGACGGTGAGCGCGCCGATCGTGCGCCCGCGGTCCGAAAGCGGCGCGGCGAGCGCGCTCACCAAGCCGGCCTGCAGATAGGAGGCCGGTACCCGGAAGCGCCGCTCCTCACGGTAGTCGGGCACGACCACGGGCCGGCCTTCGGCGTAGAGGAAGCCTGGCGGCGTGTCGGGCTCGTTCTGTACGCGCGTGCCCACCTGTTCGTCCTCGACCAGGCCCACGCCGCTGGCGACACGGAACTCCAGTCGGTGCGGCTCGAGCAGGTAGACCATGGCCAGCTCGACCTGCAGCGCCTGGGCGGCAATGGCGGGCACTTGGTCCAGCAACACCTGCGGGTCGCGCGTGTCCACGGCCAGGCGGCCGAGCTGGGCCAGGTGCTCGGCATAGCGCGCCCGCTGCAGCGCCTGCTTGACCCGCGGGTACGCCCCGATGTCACGAATGGCCGCCACCACGAGAGGCAGCCCATGGCTTTGGAGCGGGCTGAGCGCGATCTCGACCATCACCTCGCTGCCATCCTTGCGCTTGGCGACCAACTCCATCTGTGTGCCCATGGGGCGCGGCCGCGGTGCC
>CBINKC010000035.1:0-31261 GCA_966251135.1 uncultured Burkholderiaceae bacterium | reverse complement strand
CGGTCGTCACGTCGGCCACGCCGTAATCGGCCGCAATCGCATAGGCCTTGAGGGCCTCTTCCATGCGCGCCTTCTTGAGCTTGAGCTGGCGTGCCAAAGGTTCGACGAGCGCGACTTTGCGGTAACCCTGGGCCGCGGGTTCGGCCAATGCGAGGGCCGCCATGCCGCCCAGGTAGCGCGTGCGTGGCGTGCGGGCGGCACCGCCGCGCTGGTCGGCGAGGAAGACTTCCTTCATCAGCGCCAGCTCGCGGGCAGGCTGGCCCTCGGCGTGCGCGATGCCGGCCAGGCGCGAGCGCACCTCCACCGCACGCTCCAGCGGCTGGGGATACTTCTTCAAGTAGCTCTCGTAGGCGCGTGTGGCTGCCGCTCGCGCGCCGCCCTTGTCGTGCAGCTCGGCTGCTTGCCACAGCGCCTCGCGTGCCACGGTGGCGTCCTTGCTGGTCGCGGCCACACGTTCGAGTTCGCCGGCCGCCTGCGACCAGCGGCCCTGCTCCATGTAGGCCAGCGTGAGCTTGCTGCCCACCTCGGGCTGCAGCGGGTGCTGCGGATAGCGGGTGCGGAAGTCCTCCAGCTTGCGCGTGGCGGCGTCCCAGTCCTTCAGGGCGATGAGCGCAGCGGCCGCGTCGTACTGCGCCGTCGCACGCACCGGGGATTGGGGTGCCACGGCGGCGACGCGATCGAAGTGCCCGGCCGCCATCCGCAGGTCGCCCGCATCGCGTGCCTTCTCGCCTTGCTTGTAGACCGACGCGGCCAGGCGCTCCACCAGCTCCGCGCGGCCGGGCTCCTTGTCGCCCACCAGGGCGAGGACCTCGGCGTAGGCGCGCTCCGAGCGCTCGAATTCCCCGCGGTCGAACGCCGTGTGGGCAATGATCGTCCACGCGACGCGCCGCTGTGCCGGTGCGGCCGCGGGCTTGAGCGCCAGCACGCGCTGCGCGACTTGCGCCGCCTGCTCACCCTCGTTCAACGCGAAGAGCTTTTCAGCCGCATTCGTGAGCACCGGGCCGGTGCGAGCGTCGGTCTCGCCGAACGCATCGGCAAAGCGCAGCGCGCTGGCCACCGCCGCCCGCTGCACGGCGGACCGCTCCCCCGGCGCCGCCCGCTTCTCTCGCTGCGCGTAGGCCAACAGGGCGGAATAGCCGGCATCGGCACTGCGGGCATGCGCCGGGTAGCCGTAGGCGGTTTTCTCGTACTCGGTGATGGCCTCGGCATCGCGCTGGTTTTCGAACAGCAGCTCCGCCAGCAGGAAGTGGTTCTGCGGCGCCTCGGCATCGGTGGGGAACGACTCCAGCCAGGCGCGATACCAACGCACAGCCTCGTCGACATCGGCGCTGTCATGCGTCTTTTGCGCCTGGGCATGCTGATGCCGCGCCAGCTCGCCCAGGTGCGCCTTGACCAAGGGCTGCACGCGCACCCAGGCCTCGGGGTGGGCGCGGCGGAAGTCGCTTGCGATGCCATAACGCATCACGTACTCCTTCTTCGCCTCCAGTGCCAGCGTGGCAAAGCCGCCCTGCTGGTGGATCTCGATCACGCGGGTCTGCAATTGAGGCGCGCGCTCGTGCAGCGGATGACGCCGGGCGAACAGGCCGAACGCGTCGGCGGCGTCCTTGAAGCGCTCCTGTCGCAGGTAGAGCTCGCCGAGCTGCTCGTACACGCGGAACTCGTAGCTGCGCCGCACAGGGGTATCCATGTACGGCGCGATCGACTCGGCGCCCTGCAGGCTGGCCAGGCACAGGCTGGTGACCCGGAAGGTGTCCTCGGCCAGTTCGCGGTCGGCGCGGGTCAGGCCCTGCAGGGTGTCCAGGCCGCCCTCGCCTTCGCGGTCGCCGACCTTCAGGTCGAGCACCCGGAAGTAGGAATGCAGCGCCTCCTCCAGCCGGCCCTGCTTGAACAGCGACCAGCCGTGCATGTACAGCGCACGCTCGTGGTAGGGGTTGCTGCTCGCCCCCTCCAGCACGGTGGCGTAGGCCTGCTCGGCCTTCGCATAGGCGCGCATGGCGAACAGCATCTCGCCACGGCGGAACTGGGCCTCGTCGCGATGGGCGGTCGCGGGGTACTGCGCCACCAGCCGGTCAAGCACGGCCATTGCCGCCTCCAGCTCGCCGGCCTGCTCGTGGGCGCGGGCCAGCTGGTAGAGCACCCTGTCGTTGGCCGGATCCCGGGGATAGGCCTTCAGGTAGTCCTCGTAGCGCGCGATGGCGGCGCGGTAGTCCGGAGCTGCGCCGCTCGCATCGGCGGCGCTGCGGCGGTCGGCGCCGTCCATTTCGAGGTCGGCGATGCGGCGCATGGCCTCGGCGCGCTGCGGGGCATGAGGCGCCGTATCGAGGAACTTGCGATAGGCGGCAATCGCCTGCTCCTCGCTGGTCGCGATGCCGGGGTCGGGCGGCAAGGCGACGGCGCGGCCTTCGAGCGACCTCAGCGTGGGCGGCTCGGGCGGGATGTTCCCGGCTTTGCTGGCGCAGCCCGCGAGGCCACACGCCAGGAGCAGCAGCAGCAGTGGACTGGCCTGCGCCTTGCAGGCCCAACGCGAGCCACGCTCTGTGCCGCCCAGGCTCCTATGGCTGCGTCGCATCGATGGGGTTCCTTGCCAAGCTGGCGCGGTCGTAGAGCTGCGCCACGGCATAGCGGGCCTGGATGGCGTACGCCGCGAGGCGCTCCTTCTGCCGGGTGAGCTCGGCGACAGCGATGTCTTCTACCGCTCGCTGCTGCTCACCTGCGAGCGCCGTCACGCGAGGCATCAGCACCTCGATGCGCTCGCCAAGGCGGGCAATGCGCTGCCCGAAGGCGTCGAAACGGGCCGGCTCGTCGCGCTGGGCCTGCACGAGCGCGGCCTCTCGGCGCTGCGCCTCGGCAAGCTGCCGCTCCAAGCCCTCCATGGCCTTCTTCGCGGCCCAGGCGCGTGCCGGGAACTCCCGCGCCAACTGCCAGCGCAGCGCGCCCGCAGCGAGACGGACACGCTCGCGGGCCTGGTCATGCTCGGGGCTGTCGCCGAGGCGGGCCAGCGCCGCCTCCACGTTCGCCAGCCGGGTCATCAACGCACGCTCGCGTTCGTCGGCAAACGCCAGGCCATCCTCGGCGGCCGTGGCGTCGGCAAGCTCACGGGCCAGTGCATCGCGGCGCTGCGGCAACGCGGCCAGGCCGCGCGCACTGTCGTGGGCACCGGCCAGCACCTGGGGCAGCCGCTCGGCATAGGCGCGGCGGCGGTTGTCGAGCATGTCGCCGAACACCGTCAGCTGCTCGCGCCAATGCTGCAAGTTGCGGCTGAGGAAGTGCAGGTCGCGCAGGTTCTTGAAGGCCTCCTGGAACTCATGCTGCGCCAGCACGGGCGTGAGGTGGCCGGCATGCGGCATGTCGGGCCCCACGTGGAGCGCACCCGACGGAGCGTCCGTCTCGGCATTGCGCTCCAGCAAGCCCTGCACCAGCTTGCCTGCGCGGATGGCGGCCATGGATTCGTCCAGCCGCCCGCTCTCGCGCTCGAAGACCTCGATCGCCTCCTGGTAGTGCGCCAGCGACTGACCATGGGCGCCCAGTTCGGCATAGGCATACGGCACCGCGATGCGCGCTTCGAGCACGGCGGCATCGGAGACATCGCGGTCGAGCAGCTCCATCCACGGCACCAGGGCCTCCTTGGGCTGGTGCAGCTCGGCAGCCGCCCAGCCGAACCCGAGCAGCGCCTTGTTCGAATCCATGGCCGCGAGGCGCACGCGGGACAAGGCGCTGCGCGCGGCCTGCGGTCGGTGCTCCTGCAAGGCAGCGAAACCCAGCGCGACGTTGGCACGGTCGCGCAGGCTGCGGAACTCCTCCACCGGCATGTGGGCCGGCGTGGGCGAACGGCCCAGCTCGTCGAGCATGGACATGCCGCGCTCAGTCTCACCGCTGCGCACCAGTGCGACGCCGAGGTTGAAGCGGGCAAACCACGCCGCCTTGCCCTGCTGCGTCATGGTGCTCAGCACCTGGGCGGCGCCAGCGTGGTCACCGCGCACCATGAGCAGGTTCGCGTGCAACAGGCCGCGTTCTTCTTCCAGCTCGCCGGGCAACACGCCGTCGATGCGCGCCAGCGCTTCCTCGGCCTGCTCGTGAAAGCCGCGCTGGTAGCGGATCTTGGCGAGGAAGAACCACGCACGGCGGCGCACGGAGGGCGCGGCACCGTGGTCGATGAGCGCCGCAAAGATGCGGCCCGCCTCGCGGTGCAGCCCGTATGACAGCAGCATGCCGCCGCGCAGCAGCTCGGCTTCGTCCGCGTGCACGACCACGCGCCCGAAGTGCTGCGACGCCATGAGCGTGGTGATGGCCGTGAAATGGCTGTCCTGGAAGAAGTGGAACAGCGCGTCGCCGTAATGCGGCTCGCGCACCGGCTGCGGCGCGGGCCCGGCTGGCGGCTCAGCGGCTTGCGCCGCGGTGGCACCGCACAGTGCGGCGACAGCCAGCGATGCGTGGCGGAGGAAGCGGCGCAGTCGCATCGCGGCTACTGCCAGACCTTCACGTCGAACTCGGGCTGCAGCTTGGCCGACGAGTCCTTGATGCGCAGCTCGATGTACCGGGGATCGGTGCCCTTGTCGAAACGCACCGTGGTGCCGCGCTTGTAGTCGCGCGTGTGCGGGCCGCGGCCGGTGAAGAAAGCGACGATCTCATGCGACCCCTGCTTGAGGTTGCCCAGGTACAGCCGCTGCACGCCGCCGCGATGCAGCGCCTGCACTTCGAGCGGCGTGTACAGGTAGTTGGCCACCACCTTGTCGTCAAGCTTGACCTGTACCGAGTCCAGCTCGAAGAGCTTGCCCACGTCCATGGAGACGAACACGGCCACCTGCGTGCCGGCAGGAAACAGGAGTTCCTCCTCCAGCACGAGCAGGTCGCGGTTGAGCTGGATGACGTCGGCCTTGGCGTTCTCGATGCGGGTGTCGAGCGCGGTGCGTGCATCGGGCTCGCTGGCCGCGGCGACCGGCGCCACGGCCAAGGCCGGTGCGGCGGGCGGGTCGTCGGCGGCCTGCGCGAACGGCATGCACGCGAGTGTGGCGACGAGCATCGCGGCGAGGAGGGTGCGGCATCGGGTCAGCATGGATGTCACTCTCTGGATCACTCTTTGGATCACTGTTCGGTCAGTACGTCGCGGTGAGGTACAGCGCGAGCACGTTGGCGTTGAACGAATAGGCTTTGCCGGTGCGCAGATCGGTGTAGTCCTTGTAGCGAAAGTTGACCAGCTCCCAGGAGCCGTGGGCCTTCACCTCGTACCGCCCCGGCTCGCGCTTCCAGTCGTAGGACAAGCGGGCCCCCAGGCCGACGCTGCGGAACGTGCTGAACTGCCGGTTGCGCGTGACGTAGAGCGTTTCCGCGTTGGCGTTGTCGCTGTAGAAGAGCGCCTTGTCCTGGGTGTGCAGGCGCAGCGTGGCGTCGCCCAGCCAGCGGTCACGCAGGTAGCGGCGGTAGCCGGCCTCCAGGGTGTGCGCCCGGATGTCCCAGTTGTCCCAGAAGTAGCGGTACTGCGCATGCACCGCATCGCGCGCACCGAGGTCAGCCACGGTATCCAGGCCCAGGGCCCGCGACGAGCGCGTGCGCGGCAGACGCTCGGGCACGGCCGCGCCGAAGACGCGCGCCACGCGATACGGGCTGGCCAGGAAGCCGTCGTCGGCAATCGCCTCGAACTTCGCGCTCATGAGCCAGCGCGGCGTGAGGATCTGCGTGACGCCCAGGCGGTACTGCCAGTGCGTCGCGCTGTCGAAAAAGCCCGGGCTGCCCTTGCGGCCCACCTTGTCGCTGGAATGGGTGTAGCCCAGCGTCACGGTGGTCATGCCGCCGAAGGTCTCCTGGCTCAAGTCGATCCCACCCGTGGAGACCTCGTAGTCCGGCTCCTTGCTGCTCGCGGCCGACAGCGTGATCTTCGAATCGCGCACCACGTAGTCGGCGCCAAAGCCGGCCTCCTTGCGCGTTTCCTTGTAGGGGCTCGCGGTGGTCACCACATCGACGGAGGCACTGCTCACCGCATCCACGTAGTACGAGGCGGAGAGCGACACCTTGTCGGCCATGCTCTTGCGCACGAGCAGCGCGGGGCCGGACGCCGTGAGCCCGCCGCCCTTGTAGACGTGCAGCATGGTCTCGGCGGTGTCCTCGGGCAGTGTGACCGCGCGGCCTGTGCTCGCCGCGAGCACGCCACCCAGCACGCCGGCAGCCTTGGCAAGGCCGGCATATGGCACGCGGGTTAGCGCCTTCATGCCGCGGCGCCAAGTGCGCACGACACGACGGACGACACCACGGCCCAGGCTACTTGCACCCACAGCCGCCTCCTTGCACGCCGGAGCCGCC
The DNA here is from genome assembly GCA_966251135.1 of uncultured Burkholderiaceae bacterium. Classification (GTDB taxonomy): domain Bacteria; phylum Pseudomonadota; class Gammaproteobacteria; order Burkholderiales; family Burkholderiaceae_C; genus Albitalea. The sequence continues at coordinate 24,967 of CBINKC010000035.1, read as the reverse complement.
ACGTGAGGCCTCGCGCACGTCGCGCACGTGTTCGCGATGCTTGTCGGCCAGGGCCGCGCCGCTGCCGGGTTTCATGATCGGATCGGCCAGGCGCTCGCGCTCATAGGGCTTGACCCAGGGCTGAACCGAGGCACAGCCCGCCAGGACGCCGGCCAGGGCCAGCGCCGCGAGCGGCCGTGCCGCGACAGGGATGCGACGTTGGTTCATTCCTTCAGCAACGCCCGGATCTGCTGCTCGTAGGTCTGCTCCATGCCATCGCGGTAGCCGCGGTGCAGGAAGCGCGCGCGGCCGTCGCGGTCGATCAGCACGGTGGCCGGCATGGCGCTCATGTCGTAGAGCCGGCTCACGTGCTTGTCGGTATCGAGCAGCACGGGGAACTTCAATCCCAGCCGGGCCGCGAGGTCGGCCGCGGCCTTCGCGTCGTCGTCGATGTTCACGCCCAGGAGCACGAAGCCGGAGGGCCGGTACTTCTCGTACAGCCTGTTCAGGTGCGGCATTTCCTGGCGGCACGGCCCGCACCATGTGGCCCAGAAGTTAACCAGCACCACCTGGCCACGTTGCTCCTGCAGGCGCAGGTTGGGTCCGTCGAGGCGGCGCAGCGTGAAGTCGGGCGCGGGCGCCGAGGGCGCGACGGCCGGCCACGCCGCGGCGGCGCCGATCGCCAGCGCGGCGGCCAAGCCGGCGCGGGCCATCGCACGCAGCACGGCATGCGGAACCGATGGATACGTCATCGTGGGCTCCTCCTTCATCAGAAGTAGTACGACAACCCGGAGGTCAGCTCCAGGTTCTGCGTGGTCTGCCGCCTGCCCAGCAGGTCGAGCGAGTAGATGTGGTCGCGCATGTCGACCTGCATCGACCAGCGGTCGGCGAGCATGAGACGCAGGCCCAGGCCGAGGTTGAAGGTGTGCCTGCGCTGCTCGATGAAGCGCGTGCTGCCCACGCCCGCGGCGAGATAGATGGCCGTGGCCTTGGCGTGGCGGCTGCCGATGAACACCTCGCCGGGCAGCACGTTGTAGCCCGCGGAGAAGCTGTAGTAGGTGAGCTTCTCCTTTGGATCGGTGAACAAGCCGCCCGGCAGGATCTGCCGGAAGTTTTCGTCGCTCACCTTAGTCTGGGCCAGGGTGAACTGCATGAAGACGTCTTCGCTGATGTGATAGCCCAGGCGCAGGCCGCCTACTGCACTGGCTCCGAAGTTCTCGGTGGAGTAGGTGCCAGCGAAAAGGCTGACCTCGATGTCCTTGGAGGGAAAGCGCGGCAGCCGCACCTCGCGCCGCTCCACCTGCGGCTGGATCACCTGCTCGCCCACGGGCTGGGGCTGCTGCTGCGCGCGGGCGGCCGTCGGCACGGCTGCAGAGACCGCGATGAGTGAGAGGCTGAGAAGCGATTCGACGGATCTGTTTGAAGTCATGGTCGTCGGTCAGAAGAAGAACGCGAGGCCGGCGGTCCAGGCCTTGAACTCGCTGCTGCGCGTATCGGCCACGAAGGCAGTGTGCAGGGTGTAGTCGGCGTGCAGCATGAAACGCTCGCTGAGATACCAGCGCAGGCCGAAAGCGGCGTGCGCCGTCTTGGCGTCGGTAGGCACCGCACCGACCAGGCTCAGCTGCGGCACGTTGCGAAAGCGCCCGAAGCCCACGCTGAAGAAGGGCGACAGCCGCCGGTCCGACCAGGGCTCCGAGACGAGGCCGATGTGCCAGAAGTGGCTGCCGGAGTACAGCCCCTGCACCTGGCCCACGTCGCCTTGCAGGCTGAGCGCGTCGGACATGCGCCAACCCGTCCACAGCTTGAGCATGGGCTCGCCCTCGAAGCGGCCCCACCCCACGCCGAACTGCACCCTGCGGCGCAGGTAGTCGTCGAGCATCACGTCGCGGAAGGTCTTGGCGCCCCCGGCCTCGGTGAGCGTGGTCTCGAGCTGGCTCCGATGCACCCAGCCGACCTTGTCGCCCTCGGTGCGAACCTTGTACCAGTCGGTGTGCCTGAGCTCGACCTCGATCCACTCGGAGCGCGCGGCCACGAAGAAGACCGGGTAGCCCCGGCCGGGCCCGGTACGCAGCTCGATGTAGGGATCGGTCACCTGCAGCCGTTCGCGCACGGGCTCGGCCGCATGCAGCGGCATGGCGACCGCGGCCCACAGCAGCAAGGCCGCGACGACGCGCGGCCCCGTGCCCCACGAACGCATGAGCGCGGGCAGCATGCTCATTGGGTGTTGCAGGCGCCGGTGGCCGCATCCGGCGGCGTGAACATGGCGCTGCTGGCGGCGCTGGCGAATTCGCCCTGGCCCTGGGCCACCGGATGGGTGATCCAGTACGCGATGAGCCGCGCATTGCGGTCCTGCGCATTCTCGAAGATGACGCCCCCGCCGTGCAGCACCTGGTACACGAGAGGCTTGGCGAGCAGCCGGCTCTGCAACGGCGACCCCACCAGCACCGAGCCGCGCGAGGAGTAGTAGTTCTTGTACATGTCCGTAGCGCGTATGGCCTCGGGCGTCATCGCCGGATCGTCCACGTCGACCTCGGCCGCCGTCGGGATGATGCGCAAGGCGCCGCCGGTCCCGGTGGCGTTGTCATGGCAGCCCGAAGAGGCGCAGGTGTTGGTGGACACCGAGCTTCCCTGGTGGATCTGCAACTGGGCCAGGAAGATCGGGTTGATGCACTTCTGGAAGTACACGAACGACAGGTTCTGGCCCGAGGTATCGGCCGGGTTCTGGACCGTGGGCGGGTTGTCCAGCGGGTTGGAGCCGCCGCACGCGGCCAACCCCGCCGCGAGCGCGGCCAGGGTCAGCGGTGCGAGCGCGCCGCGGCGCGGGTAGCGAACGAACGGCATGGTCAGGGGCAGCCTGTGCGTATCCAGTTGGCGATGGCGTTGTAGTTGGCACTGCCCACCGGTAGCACGGCCGTGCCCTGCGCTGACGCACCCGAGGGATGCGGCACGGTCGACGGCCGTGACAGCAGGAAATTAGATGCCGGCGTGCAGGCATCCGAGATCATCGAGAGCGTGACGTTGTAGTCGCCCTCCGCGTCGCCGGTCAGCACGAAGCGGTTGCTGGAGAACGAGGTGCCGGTCTCGACACCGCCTTCGCTGCTGCCCACGGCCTGGTGGCACCCCGATGCGCAGGTGCTGCGCAGGATGGGGAACACAGCCGTATTGAACGTTTCCTCGCTCAGCCCGCTGATGCTGAGCACGCCGTTGCCGCCGCTGTACGGGTCGTTGTAGTACTGACCGCCCAGGTCCATCCACTCGGAGATCAGGCGCTTCTCGGCCGCGTTCAGCAGGCTGGCGTGATTCGGCGCGCTGCCCGGCGGTGTGGGATGCGCCGCAACTGCCGCACCGCTGGCCTTGAGCGTTTCACCAAACAGGATTTCGGTCAGGCGGCTCTTGCGCGCCAGGCCGATGGCATCGCCTTCGCTGGCGTCGGTCTCCACGAGCGCCGGGCCGCGCTCGATCACGGGCACGCCATCTCGCATGCTCGTGCGCGGCAGGCCGGTTGTCGAATCGATCACCGGATCGCCCAGAAGCAGCTCCTCGTAAGAGGTGAGCCGGCCCGTGCCCGCCACCAGCTCGCGCAGGTCGAGCTTCGCCGGGTCGCTGTGGCAGTTGGTGCAGGTGTTCGCGCCGCGGTTGCGCGTCCACAGCGGCTGGATGTGCTCGGGGTAGTTGATGATCCCGTTCACTGGCACGGCCGTGGCGAGGTCGTCCGAGGCGTTCGCATTGCCGGTGTAGCTCAGCGAGACGGCACTGCGCGCCGTCACGCCGGCCTGAGCCGTGTCGGCCCAATGGTCCGTCCAGAGCAGGTCGGCCATGAGGTTCAGCGCCGCGCTGTCGAGCCGCGCGCGCGTCGATGCCATGGTTTCGCCAGAGCGATGCTCGGCCGCCATGGCGGCCAGCCAGGCGTCGGGCACCGTGTTCACTACCGCACCCGAGTTCAGCGCCGCGCCGCGGCGCGGGCTGTGGCAGCCGTCGCAGGTGCGACGCTCCCCAGGGCGCACCTGAATCCAGTTGGTATGGGTCTGGAAGGCGCGGCCCTTCTCGTCGATCACGGCCAGTGCGATCGGCACGTCGGCCGGCACCTTCAGCTTGAACGAGCCGTCGGGCTCGATCGGCGCATAGCCCAGGATCTGCTGCATCTCGAAGTTGGTTTCGCCGATGGCGCGACGCAGACCCATCGAACTCGTCGGCGGCGCCACCGCTCGCGTGGCACGCACGAAGCGCACCGGCGCACAGCGGTAAGCCGGGTCGGCCGGGTCCTTGAGGCGCACGATGTCAGCCACGAGAGGCCGCGTGTCCAGCGTGTCCGTGGGCGCAATCTTCGGGATGGACGTGGTGCAGCCGGACGGAAGGTCGGCCGCGGCGAGCACCGGGTCGCCCATGCGGCCCAGCCCATCGGTGTCGTAGACGCTGCGCACTTCGAGCAGGCCCTGGTCATCGGCGGCGAGCGCGGCGTCGATGTTGGTCGGATCCACCGCGTTGGGCTCGTCGCGCTCGAGCAGTGCGACCGGGTCGGTGTACATGTAGCCCGCGGGCGGCGTGGCCACTGGGCGCCATTCCTTGGTGGCCGGGTTGACCATGTAGATGGCGTAGTTGGGCGGCGCGTCGTCCTGCAGTTCGTCGGCCTCGACCTCCGCACGGGTGCGGTCGCGGCTGGAGAGCCGGCTCGTCTCGTCCTCGGTGAGCTGGGCGCAAGGCACCACATCGCCGTTGCGCGTGACTTCACAGGGCCGGAAAGCCACCAGCAGGCGATCGGTGCCGTCCCACAGCGGGTATGGCGTGGTCGCGCGGCCAAAGAGCGACAGGCCGCGCCCGAAGTTGAGGAGCTTCTTGGCATCGGCGGGCTGCGCTTGGCCGCCTTGCGCGGGCACCTGCGGGCTGACCGGTGTGTCCTGCTCCGAGTAGTTGGCCACGTCCACGAATACGAGCGCCCCGCCCTCCCTCGTTCCCGACAGCGGCATGAGGTCGGAGGACACCTGGCCCTTGTAGCGGCCTTCGGGGTCCATGTCGCGCGGATGCAGGAAGCTGTTGCCTTCGCTGTGCGCGCCGTAGAGCACGAACATGTCGGTGCCGTCGGGCTTCACACGGAAGATCTTGAAATGGTTGCGCTCGCCGACGTGGTCCCAGCGCGAGAACATGATGTCCCCGTTGGGCCGCACCACTGGGTTGCGATCGTGGCTTTGGTTGACCGAGATCTGCGTGATGTTGCCGCCGTCGGCATCCATGGTGTGCAGGTTCATCACCCGCTCGCGCTCGTACTCGTCGAGGGCGAAGTAAGTGCGGTCGAGCGCCTGCCGGCTCGACCTCAGCTGGCGGTTCGAGGTGAACACGAAGCCGCGGCCGCCCGGGAGGTAGGCGGGGTCGGCATCGTCATCCGAGCTGGAACTGGTCAGGCGGCGGAACGTGCCGTTGGCCAGGCCGCCCTCGGTGGTGTCGTACTCCCAGATGTTCCAGCGCCCGGTGCAGGCCGGCTGGTCACCGATCGTGGACGTGTTGGTCGTGGGGCAGCGCATCGCGAAGACGATCTTCTTGCCGTCGTACGACACCTCCGGATCGGACACGTCGCCCTGGCCCTGGGTGTAGCGCGCGGTGACGTTGATCTCCGGTGCGCTGGGCGAGGACTTCTCGCGGATGATGAGATCGCCGCCCGCTGCGGTGGGTGCGCCGTTGGTCGGGTTGGCCTGGATCGTGGTAGAGCGCTTCGCATAGGCGATGGGTACATCGCCCTCCACGACGGCCTCGCCGCTGCCGCTGCCGCATCCCGTGGCGAGCGCCGCAGCGGCCGCCGAGATCAGCACGAGCAGTGCCTTGCCTCCTAAGACTCTCATGTCGTGATTCCCCTCTTGGTTCCGATACACCGAGCGAGACTGTTCATGCCGGTTGGGCTGGCGCAGCGGCCAGCAGCCCGGACGAGTAATGCAGTTGTCCGGCGGCGTCGACCACGACTGCGTCGACTCCCCCCAGCGACTCCACGAGCCGCATGCCTTGTTCCACCCCCAGAACGAAAACCGTCTTCGACATGGCCTCGGTGGTGAGGCCGTCGGCCGCGATGACAGTCACGCTCTGCACCCCCGACGGCGACTTGCCGGTCCTCGGGTCGATGAGGTGATGGCAACGCTCGCCATCCACCTCGAAGTAGCGCTCGTAGTCGCCGGAGGTCGAGATGGCCACGTCCTCGAGCGGCAGCATCGCGACCACCTCGTCTGCGCGACGCGGATGGCGGATCCCGATGGTCCAGGGGCGGCCGCGCCGGTCGCCGATCACCCGGCTGTCGCCGCCCGCGCTCACGATCGCGTGCGCGATGCCGTGGCGGCGCAGGATGGCCGCGCCCATCTCCACCGCATGGCCCTTGGCGAAGCCGCCAAGGTCGATGCGCATGCCGGCGCGCCCGAAACGCACCGTGCGCCGCCGCGCGTCGAGCAGCAGCCGCTCCCAGCCCACCGCTTCGCGGGCGCGAGCCAGCGCCTCGTCGTCGGGCCGGACGGCCTGTCGATAGTCGTAAAGATGGCCCGCGCTGGCGAAGGTGATGTCGAACGCACCGCCCGACAGGCGGGAGAACTCATTGGCGCAGGCGAGCAGATGGAACAGTTCCTCGCTCACCTGAACATCCGCGGCCGCCGCCTCCCGGTTGATGCGCGACAGGTCCGATTCGGGCCTGAACGGGCTCATGGCTTGGTCGATGCGGTGCATCTCCGCCATCACTGCGCGGATGGCCGCTTCGCCGTTCTCGCGGCTCTCGCTCCACAGCTCCACGCGAATGGCGGTGCCCATGATCGCCTCCTCACGTGCGAGCCATCCCTCCTCGGCGTGAGGCGGAGAACCTGTCGTGCCGGCGTGCGGGGCCGGCGCCGCGAAACCGAAGCGCATGGCTAGAACCGACACGAGGCCGCCTGATGCGCCACGCCATGGAACAAACCCCCACCCTCACCGTATCGCTGCACGCCGCTTCCCATTTTTTGGTTGGTTGATTGACGCTGTGGCATCACGAGGCGCAACCACGCACTTCATGTGCCTGCGCAAGCGGCGGCATCTTGAGGCCTGCACACCGGTCAAATCGACAAATTCTTCGCAATTCGTGCAGTTCTTACATTGCGACGCCAAAGAAACATGACGCTTTTTGGCGGCAATGCATGCAAGCGATTTAATTTGTGTGCATTGGCAACTTCACGGCCCACCGTGCGACTTGATGCGTGCGCGCTGGCTGCGGGAATCGCAACCGAAATTTCGGACGGCAGACGACCACTTCATCGAATCAAGCGATGAGAGCCGTGAGAACGCCGGAAATCGCCAAGTAAGCTCCAAGGACGGCCATGGCGGCAACGAAGGCGCCGACCGACTTGAAGAAGCGCAGGCTGCGACTGAGCGTTGCGAGCACAGAGCTGCTCAGGACGCGAGCCGCCGATTCAAGCATCTGTTGCAGACCGAATGCCAGGTTGAACGCGACGCCGGTGGCCAGGAACAAGGCGCTCGCCAGGTTCTCCAGCACAAGCCTGTGCCCGTAGCTGCTGAACCGCTGCCACACCTCCCACTTTTCCTGAAAGTAGCCCGAGGCGGAGGGCGGTTGCGAGGCGACCGAGAAGACTTGATCGGGCAATTTGGTGAAGGTCAGGAGAATCAGCCATGCGATCGAGGCGGCCAGCGCCACGCCGCCCCCTGGCGCAAGCGAGTCGCGGCATCGATAGGTGCCATCGAACGCCTGCAAAAGGAGCGTCAGCAGGTGCAGGGCGCCGCCAGCCACGACGGCCAGCTTCAACCAGAACGCAATCGTCTCGTAGTGGTGGAGGTAGTTCACAGCGATAACGACCGTCAGGGCGAAGACACTCAAGCCTGCGCCCAGGGCCGTGGCCGCGGGGTCGTCCGTGGACGGCTTGCCACCAACGCTGTTGTTGTAGACGTTCTTCTGATTGAAGTTGTTGTTGCCCCCGGTGATGACGCCGACGTTCATGCTGTTCTTGTTCATCGTTGAGTCCTCTCTGTGCTGAGTTGAAGAAGGAGTTGCAGCGAACTGCGCGACAGGAGGCCGCGTTGATAACGCTTCCACACCGTGCTGCTACCAGCCAGCACTGGTAGCGGCAGGCGCCCTGTTCGTGCGTCCTATGCTGGCATCCCACTAGCTCACCAGATGAGCCACCCCCTCAGCCCCCCTCAGAGGGCTGAATCAACTTGCCGATCAGCTGCGATGTGTCGGGTGGCCACCGGGCGGCTACACCTACGCTGCGCCGCTCGCCGGCACGGAGGAAATCAACGTGGCGCCGCACGTCGTCTTGTGGCCTTCGAACGCCACGGGCACGCCGTCGATGAGCACGTTCTCGTCGCCTTCGGCGATGGTGCAGCCGCGGTGGCCCTTCTTGGGGCAGGTGCAGGCGTCGCCCTTGCGCGCCACAGGTACGCCCATCACCAGGCTCTTCGGACTTGCCGACACCACCTTGCCGCCGTGACTGGTGGGGTCGTTGAGCCGGATCACGCCTCTCATCGCACGCTCCACTGCCGCGTCACTTCGACTTCGAACGGTCCCCGGGCGCGCCCGCTCATTCGGAGTACCCCTGCCGGTACTTCGGTGCGTCGTGCCTCAGGCCCCACCATGGTAGATAGGCCTTGTCGCCGCCTCGTGCCCTGTACCAGTCCTGCTCGGCATCGATGGGCCGCACCTGCGCCGGAGGTGCCACCACCACGGCCGTGGGCTGCTCGCCTTCGGTCGTGCCCGCCACCAGCACCGTCTTGCCCAGATGGTTCGCATACGCGATGGCCAGCGCCACGTTGGTGAGCGCCGTGCCGGCCCCCATGTCGCCCAGCACGCGCGGCGTGTTGAAGCCTTGCTTGAGCACATCGAACTCGGGCAGCTCCGTCGTCAAGGTCTCGGCCAGCGGACCGATGCGCTCGGAGACGTGATGCGCATCGTGGACCACGTAGCCTATGTCGGTGTCGGCCTTGCCCGCGTTCTTCGCGGCAGTCTCGATGGCCGTCGTCCACGCCTGCACCACCCGTGACGGCATGCCCTTCTCCACCTTGAAGTCGGCCACCTGCGAGGCAGCGGGATACCCGATCCATGCCAGCGGCTCGCGCTCGGTCTTGAACTCCGGGCCCGTCAGCACCAGCAGCACCAGGTTCTCGTTCAGCCTCGCGTCTCGGCTCGGAAAGTCGGGCGCATCCCAGTTCATCACCCACACCGATTCCTGCGGGTGCTGCTTGAGATAGTCAAGCGCGCGCGACAACGACGTGAAGCCGGCGTTGGCTCCTCCCAGGGTGACCTGCACATCGGGCGGTGTGCTCTGGGTGCCGAGTCGCGGATTGCCGAAGTCGAATGTGCGCGCAATGTTCTTCTGCACAAAAGACTGGGTTTCCTCGCGATCCAGACGCGGCGGCACCGCAAGCTCGACGCGGATGCCCGCAAGCTCCCGCCACTTGCGCTTGTCGTCGGGACCGATCGTGTAGAAGTACGTGTCATTCATGAAGTAGATGTCGTGGAACAGCGCCGCGAGTTCCTCGTGGTACTTGTGAAAGTAGCCTTTCAAAGTTTCGGTGCCACCGATGTTGGCCGCAATCGGAACAATGACGCCCAACTTCGTGAACTTCTCCGGCTGCGTCTTGACGTAGTAGTCATTCTTGTTCGGCTTCACCAGCCCCAGTGTCCAAAGCAGTTGCCACTCCGCTGGATAGTCCTTGCGCTGCAGCGGGTTCAGCCACTGAAGCCCCACCACTTGAGCCACAAACGGCGCCTCCGCCTTCGGCGTGCTCGTTGCGTCTGGTGCTACCGTGGACTGAGCTGCACTGGCGCTGCCGAAGCCGAACGACAAGAAGGCGAAGACACACGCGGCAGCCGCCGCAGGGAAGGCAAACAAAGTAGTCATGAGTTGTCCATCGGACAGGGATTGGTCGTGGGCCGAGAGACTGCGCACGAACCAAACGGCCAGGCAGAAGCCCAGCACGAAGACAAGAGCTGCCCATGCCAGGCGCTTCATCATGGAATAACGCGCTGCGCTCATGCATCAGCCCCACTGAGTTGAGGCGCGGGATTGGTTCGTTCGTTGGCAATCTTCTCAGGCATGGCCACCTCGCTTCCGGCTGCGTTTGCCCAGTCATGGGCCGACATTCCGCGAAACGTTCCGTCCGAGAAGTACTCTGCAAACGCCTTGTTCGGATCATCGTCACCAAGACCCTTCACCAGCCGCCAATCCGCAGCGGTGCGAAGCTGATAAAGATCACCTGACGACATCTCACAACACCCCACCGCCACGTCATACGCCAGCGCCTTCTGCGCATGCATCACGTTCGTCATGATCGTGGAGTGATCCGTGGCATGGGTGTCCACGGTCTCGCGCAGCAGCTTGGCCAGGCGGTCGCGCTGCCACTTGCGGTACTTCTCGTCCGCCTTGTCCGGCTCGTCTTCCATCACCACCTTCTCGTCCGCCTTGTAGAGCCCCTCTCGCCTGGCATACATGCGCAAGACGGCGTGGTTCTCGTAGCGCAGGCCTGCTTCCGTCGCCTCATCCCCTTGCGCCTCGCCCGGCGCGCTCGCATACGGGTCGTCCGCGCTGCGCTGCCGCTGCGGGTTGCGATAGTCGGCCGCGGCATCGTGGCCCTGGTCGAACGCCGTGCTCGCCTTCCCGAGCCGAACCGCCTCCGGTAGAAACGGGTCAGGCAGCGCAGGCGCCAGCAACGGAACCTTCCACTCGTCGGGCGGCAAGCCATTGATGCGCACGTTCGCCACGCCCAGCGCAGGAACCATGAGGGGCGCCACGATGAAGGTGAACGCCTTCGCCACAACGCTCTCGTTGGCCTCCCAGCCCTTGGTGACCGAGTACCTCACCGGCTGCGACTCGGGATGCCAGAACGCCGGGCTGCCGGGCTTGAGACCCTTGCGGTGGTGATCGGCCCAGTAGTCGTACAGCTTGGCCGGGCCTCCGACCTCGAAGCCTTGCGCAAACACGCGCTGCGTGAGCACGCCCAGGCCGCTGGTGGCAGCGATCTCCCCGGCGCTCATGCCGCGCCAGCCGATGCCCTTCACCGGCGTGGCGGAGATGACCTGATCGTGCGGATTGCAGTACAGCGTTACCCGGCCGCAGGTGCTGCCGCCCAAGCCATGGCGAGCACGGTCCGCACTGGCGGTGAAACCATGCGCCGGATTGCTCATGCGCCGGTCGATGCGCTCGGCCGGCTGATCCCTGCCCTGGCGGGCGCGGACGATGTCGAAGAAGGCCGCGAGCGTGCGGGTGCGCGCGTCGTACGTCTGCCGGCCGCTGCGCCCGTACGCGTCCGTGGCGCCCCTGGCGCTCCAGTTCTCCGTGAAGTTCTTCTCCACCAGGCTGTAGGGCGGATTGCACAGGACATACGAGTCCGCCACGCACTTGCTGCTCCTGCCGGCCGCGTCGGTCGCCTCGGGCAAGGCATCACCCAGGAACGCGGCACACAAGCCGACCATGTTGCCCTGGCTGTGGCACACGATGGAGATGGGCACATCCGCCTGCTTCTTGCGGATGGCCTCGACCAGCCGGGCCAGGCGATAGGCCGCAAGCACGTAGTACGACCTCGGCGGGCACTTGAACACCTGCCGGTCGGCCGTGGGGTTCAGGTGCTGCGCGTGGATCCACAGGAACAGCTGGTCGTCCAGCCCCTCGCCCCACAAGTCGGGAACGCTGGAGCAGCCGTTCGCAAACGGGCCGCCACCCCAGTAGTTCTGCTCGTTCAGGTAGATGTTGGCGCCGAACGCCTTCAGCTCCTCGCCGCTGGCCTTGTAGCCCCAGCGAAACCGGATCACCGGCGAGTAGTTGTCTCCGCCGTCGATGAAGGTCGAATGCGACAGGTTGGGATTGAGGTAGCCATCCGGGTCCAGCTCGGGCAGGTACTTGGCCGGAAAGAGCTGGCCGGCCTCCACGCCCTTGTACTTCAGGTGCTCGTCGCACCGGCGCAGCCGCTCGTTCAAGCCCTTGCAGAGGCCCTGCTCGGCCTGCTCATACCACTCGCCGTCGGAATTCACGCCGTGCACGAAGATCACGACGCCCGGCAGCGGCAGCTGCATGAGCACGTCCATGGCACTCTTGCTGAACAGCGTGATGCCTTCCTTGTGCCCCACCACCACGGTGCGCGGATCGTCCATGGGGTCCGCTTGAGAACTCTGTTCGCTCATCTCTGTTCGCTCATGAGCGTTGATCGAAGAAATACGCCTTGAACCGGCGCAACACATTCGTGGCCAGACTCGGGCCCTTGCCGTCCCCACCAGTCTTTCCGGCAAGGTCGCCTTCCTCGCTGCGCAGAAGCACTTCCATGCCCTCGACGGGATTGCCATCGGTCGGGCTGAGCAGTCGCGGGGCTCGGCCCAGGTCGCCTTCGTCGAACTTCGGCATGTCGCCTTGCATGGTCGCCGGCCCCATCCAGTTGTGGCCGTTCGTCTTGACGAACAGCGGATTGTTCGAGCCCATCTCGATGCCCGCCGCCGAGAGCTTGAAGTACGTGCCGTCGGCCAGCATCAACACGATTTCCTTCTGCGCCAGCGCCACGAGCCGGCCGCCAGTGGCGGTGAGCTTGATGTCATTGGCAACATCGACCTGCATGGAATCGTGCTGGCTTTGGAGCAGCAGGGGGCCGTGGTTGGCAATGAGCCGTATGCCGTCGGCATGCGCGAACATCGATACGCCCTTGCCGGCGTTGAGCACCATGCGTTGGCCGCTGGTCAGCTGCATGTTCATGCCGGCTACGCTGTCGATGTTCACACCGGCAATGTGAACGAGCGCCTTGGGCGTGGAGACCGCAATGCCCTCCGGCGCCGTGATGCTGACCGTCGGCTTGCCTCCTGTCCCCTGCGGGTCGGTATTGCTTGCACCGGCGGCTTGCTGAACATCGGACAGGAGCTGCACTTGGGGCTCGTCATCCGTGGCAAACGCCTGGTGCTCCGTGGCGTACCGCGCCAGGTCTTGCTGCAGGGCCAGACCTTCCTTGAGGCTGTCCTGGTGCTCCTGGCTGTCGAGCTGAAGGCCGGCGTCCTGGGGGCGGCCATAAGCCGAAATCAGCAGGCTCTTGGCGCTTCGCAGCGCCCCGCTCTCGTTGGTGTGCAGATAGAAACCTTCGCCCAGCGGCTTGCCTGCGCCGTTGTAGCGCTTGCCATACAAGGAACCGAGCAGCAGCCGGCTGTCGCCGTGCTCACTGCCGAGCTGCACACTGATCTGCTTGGGCGTCAGGTCGAACAGCAGCTCCCCGAATCGACGGGAGCCGATCTCGTGCAGGTGGATGCCGGCCAGGTACTTGTTTCCGGGCAGCGGGCCGCCGTTGTTGAAGCGCGGCGGCGGGTTCCGGCCGTTGAAGTAAACGTGGTCGATGACCGGGCGGCTTTCGTCGCCCGCCTCCCAGTTAATGCGGACCTCGGTGCCCACGTGCGGCGGAAAGATGGCGCCGGCCTCGTCATGCGCACTGAAGGTCGCCAAACGCACCCAGGCACTCAACCTCTGCGTGGCTTCGCCGGGGAAAGTCACTTGGACTCGCCCCAGTTCGTCAATGTTGACGTGCTGGCCATCGCGGCCCGCCACGATGGCCGTCATCGGGTCCATCCGCGGCAGGTCCGTGTCAGGGTTCCACGGCGGAACCAGCGGCATACCGAGCTTGGCCGCCACGAAGGAGTTCAAGTAGCGGTAGCCTGCCTCGGCATCACCCTGGCTCCGGTCGAGCCGAGGCACTGGAGCCCATCCATCGATCTGCTCGCTGCGCTGCAGCAGCCTGGCCGCCTGCTCGCCCAGTTCGCCAAGGTTCGATTCGCCCTGGTGATGCAGGTAGGTGAAGACGTAGCGCCGCTTGTCGGCAGGTTCGTACTGGCGGCCGGGCAGGTTCTTGATGGGGTTGCATGCGCCGACCGCGAGAGCCGCTATACCGCTGATGCCGGCCGCGCACGAATGCTCGAAGTCGTGCCGCTCCACGCGCAGCTGCGTCAGCCGCTGGAAGTCGGCCATGTCATTGCCCGCGTGCGGCAGTTCGACCCGGACTTCGGCAAGCCCCCGCGCAAGCTGCCAGCCCCACTCGCTCATCTCGGCCAAGGCGCGAACGTCCGTCTCGCGCAGGCTGGTGGGCTTGTAATCCCAACTCGCCCGGCCGACCCTCATGGCAGTGAACTGTTCGGCCTCGGCCCAGTGGATGATGGAATCCCGCTCCTCGGTCGCATCCAGGCGATGGTGAATGCGCACCTCGCCCGCCGCATTGGCCTGCGGCTGGTACAAGCCGTCGAAAAGGACAAGCTCGATGCGGTCATCGCCTTCGCGGGCTCGAAAGAACCACGAGATGCCCATTCGGCGCCACTGCCTCATGAGAAACGTGGTGAGGCATTCGGACTTCTGAAGCCAGAACGCTCGCTTGGGGTAGCGCCGTGCATCGACCTGCCAGGTCCAGGTGAAGGTCGTGCCCAGTGCAGGGCTGTCGGCCTGCAGCTTGCGCAGCAATTCGTCGGTGACTTCAAGGACGCTGGCGTCGTTGGCGACGTAAGTGTTTGCCTGGCGCTTGAGCAGGAAGTGCAGCGGGTCCACGATGGTGAGCTGGTACAGCGCCATCGCGCCGTCGCTGTCGCCGCGCATCACCCGCTCGATAAGCCCCCGGACCACACGCAGGCCGCCGGTATCGGTGACCAGCTGAACCTCGATGGGAACACCCACGAACTCCTTGAGCGGCAGGTCTTCGCGGACGCTGAAGCAGGTCACATGGCCGCGTATCCCGTCATTCAGTCGCTCGACCAGGTCAATAGACTGCACGAGCAGCACGTCGTCGATTTCATCGGCGATGCGGCCCACGAGCAGCCGCATACGCAACGCCCGGCGCTCGGTCGTCAATACCTTCAGCCTCGCAAACGCATTGCGCAGGTCAGTCAAGTCCATTCAGTTCCCCCCCGTACTTGTGTCGTGGTGCCGTTCGGTGCCGGCCAGGCACCTCGGGCATGGGCTCGTCGGCCCGCCTCACCTCTGAGAACGCCGGCAGTCTAAACGTGGCGCCAAATCGCGCCGGCATGGCGCAAGCCGGCTATCCTCCCGCGCGAAACCTCATCACGCGCGCCCCGCGCCCTTCATGCCGCCGCGCCCGCTGCACTTCGTGACGCCCTCCCTCACCCCTGCCGCCCCCCGCCTTTGCGCCATCGACCTCGCCTGCCGTCGCGGAGGCCGGATGCTCTTCCAGCATCTGGCCTTCGAGCTGCCGCCGGGCCAGCTCGCGTGGGTGCGAGGGCACAACGGCCGCGGCAAGACGAGCCTGCTGCGCTTGGCTGCGGGGCTGTCCTCTCCCGAGTGCGGCGAGGTTCTGTATGACGGCCGGCCGGTGCAGCGCCTGCGCGATGACGACCGGCTGCCGGTGTTCATCGGCCACGCCAACGCGCTCAAGGACGATCTCACCGCCACGGAAGCGCTGCAGTTCCTGCTGCGGCTGCACGGCCGGGCCTGGGATACCGCCACGGCGCACGCCGCGCTCAATAGCCTGGGCCTGCCCGGGCGCCACCATGTGCCGGTGCGCACACTTTCGCAGGGTCAGCGCCGCCGCGTGGCCCTCGCGAGGCTGGCGGTGGAGCGCGAGCCGGGGTTGTGGATCCTCGACGAGCCGTTCGATGCGCTGGACACCGACGGCATGGCGGTGCTGAACCAGTTGCTGGCGGGCCATCTCGCGCGATTTGGCAGCGTGCTGCTCACCAGCCACGTGCCGCTGGACGCCCGACTGCTGAACCCGGTTTGCATCGAGCTGGACGCCTACGCCTGACATGGCCGATCTGTTCCGTGCCGTCTACATGCGCGATCTCCGCCTGGCCCTGCGGCGGAGAATCGAATCGCTGCTGCCCGTGGCCTTCTTCGTGGTCGCGGTGAGCCTCTTCCCGCTGGGCGTGGGGCCCGAGCCCCAGATGCTGCAGGCCATCGCGCCCGGCATCGTGTGGGTCAGCGCCCTGCTCGCGGCCATGCTGTCGCTGGGCACGCTGTACGCCACCGACCATGCCGACGGGTCGCTGGAGCAAATGCTGCTAGCGCGCGGAAGCACGGTCGTCGTAGCGGCCGCCAAGTCCGCCGCACACTGGACGCTCACCGGCGCACCCCTGGTGGCTGCGGCGCCGGTCATCGGGCTGCTCTTCGGCATGCCGGGCCATGCCATCGGCGTGCTCATGATGTCGTTGCTGCTGGGCACACCCATCCTGAGCCTGCTCGGCGGGGTGGGCGCGGCGCTCACGCTGGGCCTGCGCAGCGCGGGCCTGCTCGTGATCCTCGTGGTGCTGCCGCTGTCCATCCCCGCGCTCGTCTTCGGCACGGGCGCGGTCGCGGCGGTCGCGGCGGGACAGTCGGCCGAAGGTCACTTCTCGATCCTCGGGGCTTTGCTCATCTTCACTTCGCTCGGCGCCCCGCTCGCGGCGGCCGCCGCGCTGCGGATTGCCATCGAGTAGCGACGCCCGGCGCCAAAAACGAAACGCCCCCGGACAGCGCGAGCCGATCGGGGGCGAAAACGGCGCCGGGAGGCGCCGAGGTTCAACGGATTTCAGGAACCGCGCTTGGCACGCGTGCCGCCGGTCCTCGCCACGGTGCCGCTCACCGCCTCGACGTTGGCTTCGGCCACGTCGGCGGCCTGCTTCACGGCCTTCTGGATGGTGTCGTAGGCGCTGCCGGCGGCAGCGACGGCTTGCTTCATGAACGCGACGGCGTTGTCGGTGCCCGCGGGCGCGTTCTTGGCCGCCTGCTCCAGCGTGGCGGTGAACACGTTGCGCGCTTCGGCGGCGCTTTCCTCGACGACGCGGGCGATCTCGGCGTTGGTGGCCGAGACGATGTCATAGACCTGACGGCCGTAGGCCGAGAACTTGTCGGCATTGGGCTGCAGCGCGGCCGCTTGCACGGCGAACAGGCTCGAAGCGTCCTTCACGCCGAACAGGCTCTGGGCGGCTTCCTGGGCTTCGGCCAACGAGGCCTTGCCGGCTTGCAGGTTCAGCTGGGCCAGCTTCTCGGCGCCTTCCAGGGCCTTGGCGGCGATGGTGAAGACATTGCCCACAGCAGTCTTCTGGGCGGCGGCAAATTGTTCAACGGTCAACATGGTCAAGGATCCTCTAGGAGGCAGGGTGGAGATGTGATGCTGCGGTGCAGCATGGCCGGATTCTAGGGGCTTTGTCACGGGATTCAAGCGATATCTGCGCTGCGCATATCGCACGGCGCACCGGCGCACAACGGCAGTCAAGCGGCGACCAGTTGTGCCCGGGCCGCCGCCGTCACTGCCGCCACGCACGGGTGTCGGATGCGCCGTTCCGCCGACACCGCGTAGAACTCTTCGACGAGTTCGTCGCTGCGGCCCAGCACCTTCACCGCGTACTGCTCGCAGGTTTCGGCTTCGAGCACCGTGGGTGACATGAACACGCCACGGCCCTCCCGGCCGAATGCCTTCATGAGCGCAGCATCGTCGAATTCGCCCACCGGCTGGGGACGCAGGCCCTGCTGCTCCAGCCATAGCTCCAGCTTACGGCGCATCGCGGAGGCGGCGCCCTGGATCAGCATCGGCGCTCCGTCCAGCACCTGCGGAAATCGCCCCTTGAGCGTGCGCATCAGCGCAGGCGCAGCGAAGAAGCTCATGGCCGTGCTGCCCAGCGCGTGGTTGAACGCACGCACGCTGAACTGCCGGCCTACGGGTTCATCGGCTAGCACCAGGTCGAGCCGATGCACGGCCAGCTGCGCGAGCAGGTCCTGGAACCGGCCTTCGTGGCACATCATCCGCACTGGCGGCGCCGCTGAAAGCGCGGGCTCCAGCAGCCGGTAGGCAATGGCCTTGGGTACCGCATCTGCAATGCCCACGCGGAACTCCAGCACGCCGCCCGCGGCTCGCCCCGCGGGGCCCAGCGCCGCCTCCAGCTCGGCCCCGAGGGCAAAGATGCGATCGGCATAGCCGAGTGCCACGCGGCCGTCCTCGGTGAGTTCGAGCGAGCGGCCGCGCTTGCGCAGCAGCTTGCAGCCCAGGCGCTCCTCCAACAGCTTGATCTGGCTCGATAGCGTTTGCGGGCTGGTGTGGAGCTGCTCGCCGGCGCGCACGACTCCGCCTGCCTGGGCGGCAGCCCAGAAGTAATACAAGTGCTTGAAGTTGATCGGCATTGAAGTTGCTCGGCACGTCGGTGCGGTAATCGCATGGCCAAGCCTACGATGCGATTTTTCGGAAGTATCGCAGCCGTAAATTCGAATTTACCGGAGGCTCGCCGGCCCCTAGAGTTCGCTCTTTCGCCTGCGCCTGCCCCGTGTGGCGCACCCGCCAACTTTCGCGCCCATGCCTATGGAATTCCTGCTCGACCCGAACATCTGGATCGCATTCGCGATGCTGACCGCCCTGGAGATCGTCCTCGGCGTAGACAACATCATCTTCATCTCCATCCTGGTGGGCCGCCTGCCCCGGGAGCAGCGAGACATGGCGCGACGCCTGGGCCTGGGCTTCGCCATGCTCACCCGGCTGGCACTGCTGTTCTCGCTGAGCTGGGTGATGAGGCTCACCTCCGACTTGTTCACTGTGGCAGGCCAGGGCATCAGCGGACGCGACATGGTGCTGCTCCTGGGCGGCTTGTTCCTGCTGTACAAGGCCTCGCACGAGATCTTCGTGGAGGTGGAGGCGCGCGACGAGCATGGACCGGCGACGACACCGGCGACAGCAGCGGCGGCACGACGTGCCCTCTTCTGGCAAATCATTGCCCAGATCGCGGTGATCGACATCGTCTTCTCGCTCGACTCCGTCATCACCGCCGTCGGCATGGTGGACCAGATCTGGGTCATGGTGGCGGCCGTGGTGGCCTCGGTGGGCGTGATGCTGATCGCTGCCAAGCCGATCGGGGAGTTCGTCGACCGCCACCCCTCGGTGAAGGTGCTGGCGCTGGCCTTCCTGGTGATGGTGGGCATGGTCCTCATCGGCGAGGCCTTCGACATGCATGTGCCCAAGGGCTACGTGTACGCGGCGATGGCGTTCTCGCTGGCGGTGGAAGCGCTCAACATTCGAGCCCGCGCCAAGCGGCTGGCCGCGGCGAACGCCTGAGCGTCGTCGCACACCGAAACCCAACCCTCGTGACAACACCATGGTCAAGGTCCTGCTTCCCGTCGACGGTTCCAAGCCTTCTCTGGCTGCCACCCGACAGGTGATTCGCCACGCCGCCTGGTACAAGGAGCCCATCGAGGTGGAACTCGTGACCGTGCATGGCCACATCCCCCGGGTGACCGGCTTGTCGCGTGCCGTCCTGACGCCCGCAATGGTCAAGCAGCACTATCGGGAAGAAGGCGCCAAGGCGCTGGCCCAGAGCAAGCGGCTGCTCGCCAAAGCAAGCATCCCGCACGCCGAGCACGTGCTGGTGGGCGACGTGGCCCCAACCATCGTCGAGCACGCGAACCGCACGGGCTGCGACATGATCTGCATGGGCACCCGCGGCATGACGGCGATGTCGGGGCTCGTCATGGGATCCGTCGCCACACGGGTGCTGCACCTGGCACGCGTGCCCGTGCTCCTGGTCAAGTAGCAGCGCTGCCGGCCGGGACTTCGCGGCGCTCGCAAACTCTCTGGCCTCCCTGCGATCTCCCTCCCGCCCACCATGGAGAGCTTCGATGACCGTCGAATCCACGCATGAATCCGAAGCCGCTGCACGCGCCCTGGCACTGATGGTCACGGCCAATGGCCACGTCGATCCCGCTGAACTGAGCATGCTGGATTCGCTGGACGCCTATCGTCGCGTGGGCGTCAGCCGGAAGCGTTTCGCAGCACTCGCGCAGGAGATCCTGGAGGAGTGCACTCGAAGCCTGGGCAGCCCGTGGCTGTCGCTGGCGCAGCAGTTGTACATCGATGAAGTGCTCCTCGGCGTGCGCGACCCGCAACAGCGGCTCCTGGTGTGCCGCCTCGCCGCGGCGGCCATCACGGCCGACGGGCGCGTGACGAGCTGCGAGCGCAGGCTGTACGACCATGCGCTGACGAGCTGGCAGATCAGCCAGCACATGGTGACGCGAGCGATCATGAAGGATCCCGTGCACTGACCGCACTGACGGCTTTCACCCGCCGCTCGCGCCGAGCCTTACACCCACCATTCGCGCTGAGCCGTTCCTCACCGTTCGCGCTGAGCCAGTCGAAGCGTGCAGTGCTCGGGCATGGCATCACTGCGTACGAGCCGCCAACGGCACCACGCTGCTTGGCCGCTGCCGGCGGATCAGGAGGTTGCGCACCTCCCATTGGTCCCCTGGCTCCAGCGGCGCCAAATAGCGCACCTCGCTGCCGCTTTGCACCGCGATCGGCACGCCGTTGTCGAACAGCAGCCGGTTGCCGGGCAACCGGGGCACCCGTTCGCCGGTGGTGATGATGCCGGCGAGGTTCAGCGGGTCGGCCGCGGAGAGGGACACGCGTTCGCGGCCCGGGTGCAGGCCCGTGTGGCGCAACGCGGTGGCGGCGTCGGGCAGCGCGAACTGCTCGCCCGAGAACCCGCTGACGAAGCGCCCGCCGCGAATTTCGCCGCGCGCTTCGAGGCGCCGGTACACATAGAAGAGATCGCGCCACGGCGGCAACCCTTCCTCGCGCTCAAGCAAGCGCCGGAACACGACGCCATAGCGGCGCAACAAGACGCGCGCGATGTGCTCGACGTGCGGATCGGCGAGCCCCGCAGTTGACTGCGCCGACGGCCGCAGTCGCCGGGTCAGCGACCACCGCCCCGCGTCGTCCATGGGCTCGTACCCGAGGCGGCGGCGGCGCAGCCGCTCGCGCTGGTCGGCGGGCATCACCAGCGCGCGCAAGCCCGCAAACGAATCGCATGTGGCCAGGCCCTGCGCCACGAGTTCGCCCAAGGCCTGTTCGAGCTCGGTTCCGAGCAGGCCCGTGTCGTGCCGCAGGTCGGCGAAAAAGCTGGCGCCGTGCGCACGCAGCGCCTCAAGCACGCACTGGGCCCGGCCCGACAGGGGAGGCTCTTCAGGCACTGACAGACCCGCGGCGTGCTGCCAATGCACAAGCGTGTCCCGCTCGGCCAGCACGATGGGCGTGGCGCGCACCGGCCCACCGCGGCGCGCTGAAGCCTCATCGCTCCCAGGTGCCCGTGCGCCAGGTCGCCACCACACCACTCGGCCCGCCGCGCACAGACGGTCGAGCATGTGCGGCGCATAGTCTTTCACGCGTGCGGCGAGCAGGTCGTCTTCCCAGGCGGATGCGGGCGCGGCGCAGCCTTCCAGCTGCCGCAGCACGCCCAGCAGGCCGGCTTCCCCCTCGCGCTGCTCGTCGTCGCCTGCCGTCGCGAGCTGCTGCCATCGGAAGAGGAACCGCATGAACTGCGCCGGCGGCACCGGCTGGATCTCGGCGCGCAGCCGCTCGCGGGTGAGCCGATGCATGCGCGACAGCAGCCGGCGATCGCACCACTCGGGCGCATCGGGTGCGGTGTAGCCGCCGCGCATGACGGAGCCCTCGGCTTCCAGCTGCAGCAGTGCCGGCATGACCTGTGCCGCCGACAGGCCCAAAGGCCGCCCGAGGGCGTCGGCCGTGACCGGGCCCACCAGCTCCAGGCGGCCGCGCAGCAGTTCGGCCAGGGCCTCGCCGGCCTCGGGCCGGGCCCGCGACACCGGCTCGATCAGCGGCTGCCGCGGCACCTGCGGCCACACCGCCAGGAACTCGTGCAGCCGTTCCGCGGCCACGTGCAATGGCTCGCCGCCCGGCGGTTGCAGGCGCGTCGCGCGGCGCTGCGACAGGAGTGCGTCGATCCATTCCGGGTACGCAGACTGCGCCACCGTGAGAAAGCCGTGCACGACCAGCGCATCGTGCAGTTCGTCGGCGTTGCCCACCTCGGGCCACGCTTCTTCGCACACCTGCGCGATGGCCTGCGGATCGAGCCGCCCCAGGCCGGCAGCCGTGCTCACATCCATCAGCGACTGCGTGTTGACAGCCTTGGTGCGACGCTCCTCGGCCGCGCCGCCATCGAGGAAGGCATACGGCCGCGCGTTCAGGATGGCGTGCGAGAGCGGCGAGGGCGAGGTGAGTTCGCGCACCACCACCTCCACCTCGCCCGACTCCATGTGCTGCAGCAGGGAGATGAAGCCATCGGCGTCCATGCTCTCGTGCAGGCAATCGTGCAGGGTCTGCGCCACGAGCGGGTGCTCGGGGACGGCGCGCTCGCCGACGATGTTCTCGGCACACGCCTGCTGATCGGGGAACACCACGCACAGCAGGTCCTGCGCATCGGAGCGCTGGAACTGAGGCGGCACCTTGCGCCCGCCCGTGGAGCGCCGCACGGCGAGCGCGGCGGTGGCGTTCCAGCGCCAACGCGTGGCGAACATCGGGGCATCGAGCAGCGCCTGCACGAGCACATCGCGGGCGGTGGGCGACTTGAGGTAGTGCCGCACCTCCTCCAGAGGGAAGCTGTGCGTGGGCCCGAGCGACAGCACGATGCTGTCCTCCAGGGCGCTGGCCTGCAGCTCGAAGTTGAACTTGCGGCACATGCGCTTGCGCAGCGCCAGGCCCCACGCCCTGTTGATGCGCGAGCCGTAGGGCGAGTGGATCACGAGGTGCGTGTCGCCCACCTCGTCGAAGAAGCGTTCGAAGACGATGCGCCGCTGCGTGGGCAGCACGCCCAGCGCCGCCTTGGAGGCCCCCAGGTAGAGCGCCAGCTGCCGCGCGGCGGCGTCGACCAGATGCAGCGCCTCGCACAGCCAGTGCACGCAGGCCTCCATGCCTTCTTCCAGCTTCGCCTCGGCAGCCTCGGTGAGGCGCGACACGGCGCGGCACAGCTCGTCGGTGCGGCCCAGGCTTTCGCCCAGCCAGAACGGCATGGTCGGCGGCTGGCCCTTGGCGTCTTCCACCATCACCTTGCCGGTCTCGATCTTGACGATGCGGTACGAGGCGTTGCCGAGCTGGAACACGTCACCCGGCAGGCTCTCGAAGGCGAAGTCTTCGTTGAGGGTGCCCACGCGGTGCTCCTCGGGCAGGAGCACCACGTCGTAGTCGAACTGGTCGGGGATCACACCGGCGTTGGTGACGGCCGCCAGGCGCGCCCCGCGGCGCGCACGCATCGCGCGGTGGACGGCGTCGTAGTGCAGGTACGCGCCGCGCCGGCCGCGACGCGTGCTGTAGCCCTCGGCCAGCATGCGCACCACCTCCTCGAATCGCTCCAGCGGCAGTTCGCGGAAGGAATAGGCACAGCGGCAGCGCTCGTACAAGGCTTCCACGCCCCACTCGCGGCACGCGACCTCGGCCACCACCTGCTGGGCCAGCACGTCCAACGGCTGCTCGGGCACGCGGATGCGATCGAGCTCGCCGCGCCGCACGGCATCGAGCAGCGCGGTGCATTCGAGCAGGTCGTCCAGCGCCAGCGGAAAGAGGCGGCCTTTCGGAATGGCGCCGATGGCATGGCCCGCACGGCCCACGCGCTGCAAGAAGGCATTGACCGCTCGCGGCGAGCCGAGCTGGCACACGAGGTCGATCTCGCCGATGTCGATGCCCAGCTCCAGCGAACTGGTGGCCACCAGCGCCTTCAGCTCACCCGACTTGAGCCGCTGCTCGGCCTTCAGCCGATGCTCGCGTGCGAGGCTGCCGTGGTGTGCGGCGACGTGCTCCTCGCCCAGGCGTTCGGCGAGATGGCGCGCCGCGCGCTCGGCGAGACGGCGCTGGTTCACGAAGATGAGCGTCGTGCGGTGCTGGTGCACCAGCTCGGCGAGCCGGTCGTAGACCTCGTCCCACACCTCGGTGGCCATCACGGCGGTGAGCGGAGAACGCGGCACCTCGATGGCGAGGTCGCGCTCGCGCACGTGGCCGGCATCGATGAGGGTCGCTTGTGCGCCGTGCTGCCCCACGAGGAAGCGCCCGATCTCGTCGATCGGCTTGACCGTGGCCGACAGGCCGATGCGCACCGGCGCCCTTTCGGCCAGCGCCTCCAGCCGCTCCAGCGTGAGCATCAGGTGGGCGCCGCGCTTGCTGCCGGCCACTGCGTGCAGCTCGTCGACGATCACGCTCTTCACGGAGCGCAGCATCTGGCGGCCGGAGTCGGAGGTGAGCAGGATGTAGAGCGACTCCGGCGTCGTGACCAGGATGTGCGGCGGCACACGGCGCATGCGCTCGCGCTCGGCGGCGGTGGTGTCGCCGGTACGCACCGCTTCGCGGATGCCGGGATCGGGCAGGCCCATGTCCGCGAGCTGGGCGCGAATGCCTGCCAGCGGCTCCTCCAGGTTGCGGCGGATGTCGTTGGAAAGCGCCTTGAGCGGCGACACATACAGCACGTGAACTTCGTCGGCCAGCCCATGTGCAAGGCCCTCGACAACGAGTTCGTTGATCGCGGAAAGGAACGCGGCGAGGGTTTTGCCCGAGCCCGTCGGCGCAGCGATCAGCGCATGGTGGCGCTGCGCGGTGACCTCCCAGGCACGCGATTGCACTTCGGTCGGTCGTCCAAAGCGCGCACGCAACCAGCCGGCGACGGCCGGGTGGAACAGATCCTCGCTCGCCCGAGCGGCTGGCGTTGACGCGGTACGCAGCATGGAGTCGATTGTGCCTCTGACCGAACGGCGGAGGGGCGCAAGCAGCCTCTCCCCTTAGTTCGCAGTGAGCTTGTCGAAATGCCCTCGCCACCGTGAAGGTGGCCTTCGACAAGCTCAGGCCGAACGGCAAAAGGGGCGCAAGGAACCTCTCCCCCTCCGTTCGCATTGAGCTTGTCGAAATGCCCCCGCCACCGCGAAGGTGGCCTTCGACAGGCTCAGGCCGAACGGCGGAGGGGGCGCAAGCAGCCTCTCCCCCCTCCGTTCGCATTGAGCTTGTCGACATGCCCTCGCCACCGTGAAGGTGGCCTGCGACAGGCTCAGGCCGAACGGCGACGGGGGCGCAAGCAGCCTCTCCCCCTCCGTTCGCATTGAGCTTGTCGACATACCCACGCCACCGTAAAGGTGGCCTTTGAGGCTCAGGCCGAACGGCGGAGGGGGCGCAAGCAGCCTCTCCCCTCCGTTCGCATTGAGCCTGTCGAAATGCCCTCGCCACCGTAAAGGTGGCCTTCGACAGGCTTGTATGGTCCAGCTTCTGAATCGGAGAGTGTTGTTGGGGC
>CBINKC010000034.1:0-31549 GCA_966251135.1 uncultured Burkholderiaceae bacterium | reverse complement strand
CGTCACGTAGCGGCTTCGGCACAGGCTTGGACTTCTGCGACGCGGGATCGGCGAAGACGTACAGCAGCTCGCACGTGATCAGCAGGTCGTTGTCGCGGAAGATCGCACCGGTGAAGACCATCGACGAGTTGCCGATGCGCCCGCAGCGGATTCCCACGTCCAGGATGTCGTCCAAGCGGCCCGATCCGAGGTACTCCAGCGTCGCCTTGCGCACGAACAGTTCGCCGCCCAGCAACTGCATGGTCGCCGTGTAAGGCAACGCCAGTGCACGCCAGTAGCCTGTAATGGCCGTATCCACATACGTGAAGTAGTGGCCGTTGAAGACGATTTGCTGTGCGTCGATTTCTGCCCAGCGCACACGCAGGCGCTCTATGAAGCGAAAGCCGGTTCTCTTCATGGCGCAAGCGCCTCCTTGAGTGCAAGGCCGGCGGCGGCCTGTGCGGCCAATGCTTCGGGCAGCGCCCGGCCCATCTTGATGAAGTCGTGCGTGACGCCGCGCACCAGTTCCAGGTGCACGGGCACGCCGGCCGCGCGCAGGCGGTCGGCATAGGCAAGGCCCTCGTCCACCAGCGGATCGCATTCGGCCAGGATCACGCACGCGGGCGCCACGCCCTCCAGATCTTCGGCATGCAGCGGCGCGTAGCGCCAGTCCTCGCGTTGGTGCCGGTCGATGTAGTGGCCGAAGAACCACTCCATGGACGCGGCGTCGAGCAGGAAGCCGTGGGCAAAGAGGCGGTGCGAGCCGGTGTCGGCGTGCGCCGCGGTGCCAGGCGTGATGAGCAGTTGGTGCCGCAACCGCAGCTGCGCGTCGCGGGCATGGAGGGCGCACACCGCGGCCAGCGTGCCGCCTGCACTGTCGCCGCCCACGGCCAGCCGGGCAGCATCCAGGCCCAGGCCGCCGCCGTTCGCGGCCAGCCATTGCAGCGCGTCCCAGCTGTCGTGGACGGCCGTGGGAAAGCGGTGTTCCGGAGCGAGGCGGTAATCGAGCGAGATCACCGCCGCCCCGCTGGCGAGTGCCAGCCTTCGGCACAGGCTGTCGTGCGTGTCCAGACCGCCTACGGTGAAGCCGCCGCCGTGCAGGTACAGGAGCAGCGGCAGCCGCCCGGGGTCTGGCGCGTACAAGCGCGCCGGGAGGAGGTGGCCGTCGCGTGCGGGAATGCGAATGTCCTCCACGCGTGGCAGCGACGCACGCGGAGGATCCAGGACTTCGGCCGCAGAGGCATAGGCTGCGCGCGCATCGGATACGGACATCGCATGCAACGGCGGGCGTTTTGCGCGCCGGATGCGATCGAGCAGACCCGCCATGCGCGGGCTCAACAGGTGTGTCGGCAAAGGGGTGGCATCGAACGGAAAGGGCAGACGGGAGGATACTCAATGGCTCCCGGATAAAGCAGTAGCGCCATGGCCTTCATCAACTACGTGACGCGGGTGCATCTGGACTTCGGCGCAGTGGAAAAGCTGCCGCAGGAATGCGAGCGGATCGGCATGAAGCATCCGCTGGTCGTCACCGATGTGGGCGTGCGCGCCGCCGGTGTGCTGGACAAGGCGCTCGCGGCGCTGGGGGCCACGCCCTACCAGGTGTACGACCAGACGCCGTCCAACCCGAACGAGGCTGCGGTGCATGCTGCCGCCATGCTCTACGACGCGTACCAATGTGATGGTGTCGTCGCCGTGGGAGGCGGATCGAGCATCGACCTGGCGAAGGGCGTGGCGATCGCAGCCACGCATGAGGGCCCGCTCAAGAACTACGCCACCATCGAAGGCGGCGGCCCGAAGATCACCGAACGAGTGGCGCCCGTGATCGCCGTGCCCACCACCGCCGGCACGGGCAGCGAGGTGGCGCGCGGCGCCATCGTGATCGTCGATGACGGGCGCAAGCTCGGCTTCCACAGCGGGCACCTCGTGCCCCGCGCCGCCATCTGCGACCCCGACCTCACGGTCGCACTGCCGCCGAACCTTACCGCGGCCACCGGCATGGATGCGATTGCGCACTGCATGGAAACCTTCATGTCCAGCACGATGAATCCACCTGCCGACGGCATCGCGCTGGACGGCTTGGAGCGCGCCTGGCGCCACATCGAGCGGGCCACGCGCCACGGCGAAGACCGAGAGGCGCGCTGGAACATGATGAGCGCGAGCATGGAGGGCGCACTGGCCTTCCAGAAGGGCCTAGGCTGCGTGCATTCGCTCAGCCATAGCCTCGGCGGGCTCGATCCGAGGCTGCACCATGGCACGCTGAATGCGCTGTTCCTGCCTGCAGTGCTGCGCTTCAACGCAAGCGCCGAGTCGATGGTGCAGGAGCGTCGTCCCGCGCGCATGGCGCATGCCATGGGCTTGGGCAGCTGCGACCCGCAAGGCGTACAGATCGCCGAGGCCGTCCGCGAGATGAATGCCCGGCTGGGGCTGCCCGCCGGCTTGGGCGAGTTGGGTGTGACGGAGCAGATGTTCGATCGCATCATCGGGGGTGCCCTGGCCGACCACTGTCACCAGACCAATCCACGGCAAGCCGGTGCCGAGGACTATCGGGGCATGTTGCAGCAGTCGATGTGACACCGCGAGGACCGGGGTGCCGGCAGCCGGCGATCCATGATCGAGGACTCGCTACACGCGACCAGCTCTCGACCAGTTCCGCTGGGATCGCGTGATAGTCTTTGCGCGCCACGGGGGAGACGGGGCCCAGAGACTCGTGGCGGCCTCACCAACGACATCACTCGCATGGACAACCCGACAGACGCGCCGGCCGAAGCAGAGGGGGCGCCGAGCTTCAAGGTGCTCGACCAGGAATGGTGCGAGCGGATGGCCGAACTTTGCCTCGAAGGACTCAGCAGGGAATCCATTCTTTCCATCTGGGTGGAAGCAGGCTATGACCCCTCGATGTTCCGCCCCACCATGGAGCGCATGGAGCGCGACCCCATCTTCAAGGCCGCGCGGCGCCTGCAACAGCGGCACTTCAAGCTCGAGTCCGTGGTGTCCAACCTGCAGCGCCTGTGGGAGGTGTCACCCGGCTACGGCACCGTCGAGAAGCGCACGATGCCGTCGCGAGAGGAGTTCATCGAGCGCTATGTGGTGGGCTGCCGCCCTGTCGTGCTGACTGACTTGACGCAGGATTGGCCGGCGATGCGCCGATGGTCCCCTGACGACATGAAAAGCCGCTTCGGACACGCGGAGGTGGAAATCCAGGATGAACGCAACACCAACCCGAAGTACGAACAGACGCGCTGGCTGCATACCCAAAGGGTCCAGATGGCCGAGTTCGTGGATCGTGTGGTGTCGGGCGGCCCCACCAACAACTACTACCTGACGGCCAACAACGGTCTCGTGCGCCAGCCTGAATTCCAGACGCTGTACGACGACATCGGCACCCTGCCGGCCATCTGCAAGCCCGAGTTGCTGCGGCGGCTTTCGAACCTGTGGTTCGGTCCCGCCGGGACCATTTCACCCATACACCACGACACCATGATGCTGTTTCATGCGCAGGTCGTGGGCCGCAAGCGCTGGCGCCTGATCTCGCCGCTCGAGACACCACGCATGTACAACCACACCCGGGTGTACAGCGAGGTCGACATCGATGCCCCCGACCTGAACCGCTTTCCCAAGTTCGGGCAAATAGGCAAGGTGCTCGATGTGGTGGTCGAGCCCGGGGAAACGCTGTTCCTGCCGTTGGCCTGGTGGCACGAGGTGACGGCGCTGGACGTGAGCATCTCCTTCGCGTTCTGGAATCTCGACGTGCCTCTCGTCTACCACTACGCCGACCCGGGCGTGCACAACGCCTGAAGCGTTCTGGCGGCGCCTGGCGGGCCTTTTCGCCTTGCGTGTCGCAAGGGCAAAAAAACACAACGCCCGCACGACGCATCGCCGTGCGGGCTCCTCGGCTTTGCCGAACCGACGCGCGGTGGTCAGCCGTGCTTCTTGTCGAAGAACTGCTCGTCTTCGGTCGAGCCCTTGAGCGCCGCGGTGGAGGCCTCGCGCTCGATGGTGGTGGTGACCGCGTCGAAGTAGCCCGTGCCGACCTCGCGCTGGTGCTTGACCGCAGTGAAACCACGCTCGGCCGCCGCGAACTCCTTCTCCTGCAGCTCGACGAAGGCGCTCATCTGGTTGCGGGCGTAGCCATAGGCCAGGTCGAACATCGAGTAGTTCAAGCTGTGGAAGCCAGCCAGCGTGATGAACTGGAACTTGTAGCCCATGGCACCCAGCTCGCGCTGGAACTTGGCGATCGTCGCGTCGTCGAGGTTCTTCTTCCAGTTGAACGAGGGCGAGCAGTTGTACGCCAGCAGCTTGCCGGGGTACTTCTTGTGGATGGCCTCGGCGAAGGCCTTGGCGTAGGCCAGGTCGGGCTTGCCGGTCTCGCACCACACCATGTCGGCGTACTCGGCGTAGGCCAGGCCGCGCGAAATGGCCTGCTCCAGGCCGGGACGGGTGCGGTAGAAGCCTTCGACCGTGCGCTCGCCGGTGCAGTAGGGCTTGTCGTTGTCGTCGATGTCGCTGGTCACCAGATCGGCGGCCTCGGCATCGGTGCGCGCCACCACGATGGTCGGCGTGCCCATCACGTCGGCAGCCAAGCGGGCGGCCACGAGCTTGCTCACCGCCTCGCGGGTGGGCACGAGCACCTTGCCGCCCATGTGGCCGCACTTCTTCACTGCGGCGAGCTGGTCCTCGAAATGCACGCCAGCGGCGCCCGCCTCGATCATGGCCTTCATCAGCTCGAAAGCATTGAGCACGCCGCCGAAGCCTGCTTCCGCATCCGCCACGATGGGCGCGAAGAAGTCGATGTCGTCCTTGCCCTCGGACCACTGGATCTGGTCGGCACGCTGGAAGGTGTTGTTGATGCGCCTGACGACCTTCGGCACCGAGTCGACCGAGTACAGCGACTGATCCGGGTACATCTCGCCGTTGCTGTTGGCATCACCCGCCACCTGCCAGCCGGAAAGATAGATCGCCTTGAGGCCGGCCTTGACCTGCTGCATGGCCTGGTTGCCGGTGAGCGCGCCCAGCGCGTTGACGAAGGGCTCGGTGTTGACCAGGTTCCACAGCTTCTCGGCACCGCGCTTGGCCAGCGTGTGCTCAATCTGGACCGAGCCGCGCAGGCGCACCACGTCCATGGCGCTGTAGCTGCGCTTGATGCCCTTCCAACGCGGGTTCTGCGCCCACTCCTTCTCAAGAGCGGCGACTTGCTGTTCGCGGGTGAGCTTGTTCATGAGGTTCTCCAGGTGACGGATGAGAGAGGGAATGCCTGACTCAAGAATACAAACGGAAGCGGCCGCCGGCGACACTTATGTCTTATAGAAGACCAAAACTTTTTCTCATTGATGACAAGCACTTGCGATGGTCGTTGCATGATATGAAAACTCACTTATCACCATGAAAAATCGTGCGGCGGCGCAGCATGATGGCATTCCACCATGTGAACGCGCCATGCCTGATTGCGAAAAGCGCCGGCCTGACCGGGCTGTTGCGCGAGCAGTGCACGTCCATCGCGCATAGGCTTGTCGGCGCATGACGCTACGCCTCGCGCGCACGGCCCACGCGTTACGCAACTGTGAAATGCCGGTCACGCACGGGAACGGGCTGAACGGACTCGAATGGCATAGGGCGTGTGCATCACGCCCGGTTCCGTGCCCCGCCAGAGACGTACATGCGCAACCCCATGTCGCCGCCCCCGGGCCTTCGCATACGCTACTCTCGGCAGGCGCGCGCTGGAGTCGAGCAGCAAGCATGACGCAAGCACATTGCACGCACCGCCCACTAGACTGACCTGAACTCATCGAGGAGACGGGCCAGACTGCCAGGAGTCTTCATGTACGACAAACTCGACGCCTACTGGATGCCCTTCACCGCCAACCGGCAGTTCAAGCGGGAGCCGCGCATGCTGGCTCGGGCCTCAGGCATGCATTTCTGGACCCCGGAAGGCCGCCAGATCCTCGACGGCATCGCGGGCCTGTGGTGCGTGAACGCCGGCCACGGCCGCCCGCGCATCGTCGAGGCCATCCAGGCACAGGCGGCCGAGATGGACTTCGCCCCGCCCTTCAACATGGGCCACCCGAAGGCCTTCGAGCTGGCCGAGCGGCTGGTGGAGATCACACCGCGCGACCTCAACAAGGTGTTCTTCACCAACTCGGGCTCAGAGTCCGTCGAGACGGCGCTGAAGATCGCCCTGGCCTACCACCGGGCCCGCGGCGAGGGTTCCCGCACGCGCCTCATCGGCCGCGAGCGCGCCTACCACGGGGTGAACTTCGGCGGCATCTCGGTGGGCGGCATGGTGGCCAACCGCAAGATGTTCGGCACCCTGCTTGCGGGCGTGGACCATATCCGCCACACGCACGATGCCCGCAACGTCTTCAGCCGCGGTCAGCCCGAACATGGCACCGAACTGGCCGACGACCTGGAGCGCCTGGTGGCCCTGCACGATGCCTCCACCATCGCCGCGGTGATCGTCGAGCCGGTGGCTGGATCCACGGGGGTGCTCCTCCCGCCCAAGGGCTACCTGCAGCGCCTGCGCGACATCTGCGACCGCCACGGCATCCTGCTCATATTCGACGAGGTCATCACCGGCTTCGGCCGCGTGGGCGCACCCTTCGCGGCCACACGTTTCGGCGTGACACCCGACCTCATGACGGTGGCCAAAGGCATGACCAACGGCAGCGTGCCCATGGGTGCGGTGTTCGTGCGGCAGCCGATCCACGATGCCTTCATGAACGGGCCGGAGCATCTGATCGAGTTCTTCCACGGCTACACCTACTCGGCGCATCCGCTAGCTTGCGCCGCGGGCATCGCCACGCTGCAGACCTATGCGGAAGACGATCTGCTCACCCGGGGTTCACGGATGGAACAGCGCTTCGGCGACGCCGTGCACGCGTTGAAGGGCCTGCCGCACGTGATCGACGTGCGCAACATCGGCTTGGTGGGCGCGGTCGAGCTGGAGCCCATCGAAGGCGAACCCGGCAAGCGGGCGTTCAACGTGTTCCTCGACTGCTGGAACCGCGGCTTGCTCGTACGCACGACCGGCGACACGGTCGCGCTGTCACCGCCGCTGATCATCGAGGACAGCCACATCGAACAGATGCTGGGCACCCTCGCCGACGCGATCAAGCGGGCCGCATGATGGAGCACATGTGAGCAGCAAGCCGGTCGTCCTCGTGCCCGCCTGCAACGTCGGGCTGGATGGCCATCCGTTCCACATCGCTGGGCGCAAGTATGTAGACGCCGTGCGGCTCGCAGGCAGCCTGCCTCTGGTGGTGCCGCGCGCCGAAGCCGACGAGATCGACGGGCTGTTAGAGATGGCCGACGGCGTGCTGCTGACCGGCTCGCCATCGAATGTGCATCCCCGGCATTTCGGAGAGGATGTCTTCGATCCCACCTTGCCGCTGGACCCCGAACGCGATAGCTGGACGCTGCCGCTCATTCCCCGCGCCCTGTCACTCGGCGTACCGCTGCTCGCCATCTGCCGCGGCTTTCAAGAGACCAACGTCGCCCTGGGCGGCAGCCTGCACCAGGCAGTGCGCGAGGTACCGGGCCGGCACAACCATCGCGCAGCGCGCGACCTGGCGCCCGAGGTCACCTATGCCGCAGCCCATCCGGTCGATGTGATGCCTGGCGGCACACTCGCCCGCATCCTCGGCGTAAGCCGCATCGAGGTGAACTCGGTGCACGACCAGGGCGTGAACCGCCTCGCCGAGGGATTGCGCGTGGAGGCGCGCGCGCTCGACGGGCTGGTCGAGGCGTTTTCGGTGGAAGGCGCAACCGCCTTCAGCCTGTGCGTGCAATGGCACCCGGAGTGGCAGGCAGCAAGCAACCCGGTGTCCATGCGCCTGCTGCAGGCCTTCGGCGAGGCCTGCAGCAATCGCCGTCAATGGCGCCATCACCACCGCGAGACTCACGGATAACCCATGCTGCGAGAGAACTTCACCTTCAGCGAACTGGAGCAGTGGCTCAACGAGCGACGTGTCACCGAGATCGAATGCCTGGTGCCCGACCTCACCGGCGTGGCGCGGGGCAAGATCCTGCCGCGCGAGAAGTTCACCGAGGACCGCGGAATGCGCCTGCCGGAGGCGATCGTCGCGATCGGGGTGACGGGCGAATTCCCGCACGAGGGCCCGTACTACGACGTGATCGCGTCCACCGACCGCGACATGCATCTGCGGCCCGACCCGAGCACGGTGCGCATCGTGCCGTGGGCCGCGGATCCCACGGCACAGGTGATCCACGACTGTTTCGACCGCGCCGGCAACATCATTCCGTATGCGCCGCGCTCGGTGCTCAAGCGGGTGTGCGCGCTGTACGCGGGCGAAGCGTGGGAGCCGGTGGTCGCGCCCGAGATCGAGTTCTATCTCATCGAGCGCAACTCCGACCCCAACACGCCCTTGCGCCCGCCCAAAGGCCGCAGCGGCCGCGCCGAGACCTCTCGCCAGGCCTACTCCATCGACGCGGTCAACGAGTTCGATCCGCTGTTCGAGGACATCTACGACTACTGCGAGAAGATGGAGCTGAACGTGGACACGCTGATCCACGAAGTAGGCGCGGGGCAGATGGAGATCAACTTCTTCCACGGGCATCCGCTGGGCTTGGCCGACGAAGTGTTCTTCTTCAAGCGCACCATCCGCGAGGCGGCGCTGCGCCACGAGATGTATGCCACCTTCATGGCCAAGCCCATGGCACACGAGCCCGGCAGCGCCATGCATGTGCACCAGAGCGTGATCAACCAGCGCACGGGACGCAACCTGTTCAGCAACGAAGACGGCACGCCTTCGCAAGAGTTCTTCTGGTACATCGGCGGGCTGCAGCGCTACACGCCCGCGGCCATGGCGCTGCTGGCGCCTTACGTCAACTCATATCGGCGGCTGGCGCGCTCGACGGCGGCTCCCATCAACATCCAGTGGGGCACCGACAACCGGACCGTCGGCATCCGCTCTCCGGTGGCGCCGCCCGCGGCCAGGCGTGTGGAGAACCGGGTGATCGGCGCCGACGCCAATCCGTACGTGGCTCTGGCAGCCACGCTGGCTTGCGGCTGGCTCGGCATGAAGAACCAGATCGAGCCGACACCCGAGTGCAAGGGTGACGCGTATCTCTCTTCCTACCAGCTGCCGCGTTCCTTGGGCGAGGCGTTGAGCTGGTTGGCCGACGAGAAGGAACTGCACGAGGTATTGGGAAAGGAGTTCATCACCGTGTATTCCGAGATCAAGGCGATCGAACACGACGAGTTCATGAAGGTGATCTCGCCGTGGGAGCGCGAACACCTCCTGCTGCACGTGTGATGGGCAAGCGCGAAGCCTCCCCCAGCCCCGCGGCCGCTCATGCCACCGGACGCAGCACGCGCGACTGGCAGGTGAGCGACGCGGCGCACCATCTTCATCCGTTCACCGACTTCAAGGCGCTCGCCGAGAAGGGCACGCGCGTGATCGTGCGCGGCGAGGACATCTACCTATGGGACAGCGAGGGCGAGAAGATCCTCGACGGGATGTCGGGCCTGTGGTGCGTGAACGTGGGCTACGGCCGGCGCGAGCTGATCGACGCGGCCACCGCGCAGCTGACGCGCCTGCCCTTCTACAACTCCTTCTTCCAGACCACGACGCCGGTCACCATCGAGCTGGCGGAGCTGCTGGCCGAGGTGACGCCCGAGCAGTTCGGGCACGTGTTCTTCACGAACTCAGGCTCGGAAGGCAACGACACGATCGTGCGCATGGTTCGGCGCTACTGGGAGATCCTGGGCCAGCCGCAGCGGCAAATCATCATCAGCCGCCGCAACGCCTACCACGGCTCCACCATGGCCGGCGCCTCGCTGGGTGGGATGCCCGGCATGCATGCGCAAGGCGGGCTGCCGATCCCGGGCATCGAACACATCGAGCAGCCGTGCTGGTTCGAGCTGGGCCAGGGCATGAGCCGCGACGATTTCGGACTGAAGGCGGCCGGGTGGCTGGAGCGCAAGCTCCTGGAGCTGGGTCCGCAGAATGTCGCGGCCTTCATCGGCGAGCCGGTACAAGGTGCCGGTGGCGTGATCGTGCCGCCCGACACCTACTGGCCGGAGATCCAGCGCATCTGCGAGCGCCACGGCATCCTGCTGATCTCCGATGAGGTGATTTGCGGGTTCGGCCGCACGGGTCAGTGGTTCGGATGCGAGACCTTCGGCTTCCGCCCCGACCTCATGACTTTCGCCAAGGGCGTGACCGCCGGATACGTGCCGATGGGCGGCGTGATGGTGAGCGAACGCGTGGCCCGAACGCTGATCGACGAGGGCGGCGAGTTCCACCACGGATTCACCTACAGCGGGCACCCCGTGGCCTGCGCCGTGGCCATCGCCAACATCCGGCTGATGCAGCACGAGGGCATCGTGGAGCGAGTGCGCGAGGAGCTGGGCCCGTACCTGGCCGAGCGCTTCGAGGCGCTGGGCGAGCACCCGCTGGTGGGCGAGGTGCAGACCTGCGGGATGATGGGTGCGCTGCATCTGGTGCGTAATTCGGCCAGCGGCGAGGCTTTCGATCCGAGCCTGGAAGTGGGCATGGTGTGCCGTGGGCATTGTTTCTCGAACGGGTTGATCATGCGCGCCGTGGGCGACCGGATGATCGTCGCGCCACCGCTGTGCATGACGCTCGCGCAGATCGACGAGATGGTGGCTCTGATCCGGCGTTGCCTGGACCTGACCTTGGAAGATGTGAAGCGGCGCGGGTGGAAGTAGCGGGTGGCAGACGCGTCAGGAATACGTTCGAATGCTTTTGAATGCGTTGAGCGTGCCCTCCCCCGCATTCGGCCTTCGAGATGGATCCGGGACGTGAGCACGGGAGATTCCATGCAGACCTCCATCGACTGGCGTGCGCGCGCCACCACCCTGCCCTTCGACGGGCGCGCTTTCATTGACGGTGAGCGTGTCACTGCCCGAGCGGGCGAGACCTTCGACTGCGTCTCGCCCATCGACGGCCGAGTACTCACCCCGGTGGCGCGCGGGCGCGCCGAGGACGTGGATGCCGCCGTCGCCGCCGCGCGCCGCGCCTTCGAGGAAGGCCGCTGGGCCCACCAGTCGCCAGCGCAGCGCAAGCGCGTGCTCCAGCAGTTTGCCGAGCGCATCCTCGCGGCGCGCGAGGAACTCGCGCTGCTGGAAACGCTGGACATGGGCAAGCCGGTGCAGCAAAGCCTGAAGGTCGACGTGGCCGCCGCCGCACGCACCATCGCCTGGTATGCCGAGGCCGTGGACAAGGTCTATGGCGAAGTGGCGCCCGCGCCGCGCAGCGCGCTGGCGCTGGTCACCCGTGAACCGATGGGCGTGATCGGGGCCATCGTGCCGTGGAACTACCCCATGATCATGGCCAGCTGGAAGCTCGGCCCCGCGCTCGCGGCGGGCAACAGCGTCGTGCTCAAGCCGAGCGAGAAATCGCCGCTCACGGCCTTGCGGCTGGCGGAGCTGGCCTTGCAGGCGGGCCTGCCCCCGGGCGTGTTCAACGTGGTGCCGGGTTACGGCCACGAGGCCGGCGAGGCGATCGCGTTGCACATGGATGTGGACGCCGTGGGCTTCACCGGTTCCACCCGCATCGGCCGGCGCATGCTGGAGTACGCGGGCCGCAGCAACCTCAAGCGCGTGTACAACGAACTGGGCGGCAAGTCGGCCTTCGTGGTGTTCGACGACTACGCCGATCTGCCGCGCGCCGCGAAAGCCGTGGCGGGCAGCATGTTCTACAACCAGGGCGAGAGCTGCAACGCCCCGTCGCGCGTGTTCGTGCACGAGCGCGTGGCCGACGAGTTCGTTCACATCGTCGCTGGCGAGGCACCGAAGTACCAGCCGGGCGATCCGCTTTCGGGCAGCGCGCCCATGGGCGCCATCGTCGACCAGGTGCAGCTCGACACGGTCATGGGCTACATCGAGGCAGGCCTCGGCGAAGGCGCGAGGGCCGTCACCGGCGGGCGCCGCGTACTTGAGAACACCGGCGGGTTTTTCGTGGAGCCCACGGTCTTCGACGGCGTGCACAACGAGATGCGCATCGCCCGCGAGGAGATCTTCGGGCCCGTGCTGTCGGTGATCCGGTTCACCGACGAGGCCCAAGCCGTGGCCATGGCCAACGACACGACCTACGGCCTGCAGGCCAGCGTGTGGAGCGACAACATCAACCGCGCCCACCGCGTCGCACGGGCGCTGCGGGCCGGCACCGTGCATGTGAACCAGTACGACGAAGACGACATCACCGTGCCCTTCGGGGGCTACAAGCAAAGCGGCAACGGGCGCGACAAGTCGTTGCACGCGTTCGACAAGTACACCGAGCTGAAAACGACCTGGATACGAATCGATACATGAGGATCGATGCATGAGGACGACGGGCCTAAGCGTCGGCTAAGGCAGCGCCGCGATAGTCACGGTCAGGCCGGTGGTTCGACCGGTCCCCTATCCAAGGAACATCCTCATGAACATTCGTACTCTCTTCGTTGCAGCCGCCCTGGCCGGCACCACCGCCCTGTCCTTCGCCGCCGATGGCACGCAAGTGGCCCAGGCCACCGAGCAGGCCCAGACGAGCCAGCCCGCCGCCTCCCCCGCCGCGAAGAAGACCGTGAAGAAGGCGGCCTCCAAGAAGACCAAGAAGGCCAAGGCCGCCGCCAAGGCCGCTTCGGCCTCCTGATCCGGCGGCTTTCGCCCGCTGAACCGGCCGGCGCTTCCGGCGCCGGCCCCTGAGAGCGCCCCCAGGAAACGTCGAAGGACTTCCCTGGGGGCGCTCTCACTACACTGCGCCATCCCCTCTGCCCGCGCGCCACCCGTGAGAGTCCTCCTGGTCGAAGACGACGCGATGATCGGCGACGCCGTTCGTGTGGGGCTGGCGCGCGCAGGCATCACGGTCGACTGGGTGCGCGACGGAGCCACCGGCCTCGCTGCGGCCAGCGGCGAGCCCTTCGGGGCCGTGCTGCTCGATCTCGGGCTGCCCTCACGCGATGGGCTGCAGGTGCTGCGCGAGTTGCGAGCCCGCTCGCACAAGGTGCCGGTCATCATCATCACGGCGCGCGACGGCGTCGAAGACCGCATCGCGGGGCTCGACAGCGGCGCCGACGACTATGTGGTCAAGCCTTTCGACGTCGACGAGCTCGCGGCCCGGCTGCGCGCCGTGGTGCGCAGGCACCAGGGGCGCGCCGAGCCTGCACTGGAAGCGGCGGGCATCCGCATGGAGCCCGCGAGCCGAGAAGTCCGCGTGGACGGACAGGCGGTGGCGCTCTCGGCGCGCGAGTTCGCTCTGCTCGAACTGCTGATGCGCCGCCCGGGGCTGCCGCTGTCGCGCGCGCAGATCGAGGAACAGTTGCTGGGCTGGGGCGAAGAAGTTTGCAGCAACGCGGTCGAGGTGCAGATTCACCACCTGCGCCGCAAGATCGGCGCCGGCCGCATCCACAACATCCGCGGCGTCGGCTACTTCGTGCCCAAGTCGTGATTCGCTCGATCGAGTCACGGCTCAAGTGGGGCCTGCTGGCCGGCAGCCTGGCGTTGAGCGCCGTGCTGGGGCTCACCGCGTGGTACTGGGTCCGGCAGCAGGTGCGCGACCTGCTCGACTACCAGCTCGAACAGGTGGCACGTGCCCTCGTGGACCACGAATTCGGTCGCTCCGCAGGCCTGGCCGTCAACGATCCGGCCATGCATCTGGACATCGCCGTGTGGGACAGCGAGGGCCGGCTCCTGTACCGATCGACCCCCGAGCTGGAGCTGCGCCCGGACTCCGCGCCCGGCTTCTCGCGCGTGAAAAGCGGCAGCCAGGGCGACGCCGTGTTGCTGCGCCTGTTCACGCTGCACAGCGAGGGCCGGATCATCCAGGTGGCCCATCCGCTGTCGCTGCGCCAGGAGCTGGCGCGCGAGGCCGGGCTCGAAATCCTCGCGCCCACGCTCTTGGGCACCGCAGCGTTGTCGCTGCTGATCGTGGTCACCGTCCGGCGCTCGCTGGCGTCCTTGCGCGAGCTCAGCCGTGAGCTGTCGCAGCGTGGCGCCAACTTGCTGGCGCCGATCGAACTGC
Source organism: uncultured Burkholderiaceae bacterium (assembly GCA_966251135.1). Lineage (GTDB taxonomy): Bacteria > Pseudomonadota > Gammaproteobacteria > Burkholderiales > Burkholderiaceae_C > Albitalea. Next base: position 17,591 of record CBINKC010000034.1, on the reverse strand, counting down.
CCCATGCGCCGGCCGAGCTGCAGGCGCCCTTGACGGTGCTCAACGCGCTGCTCGCGCGCCTGCACGCGAGCCTGCAGCTGCACCGCCAGTTCGTGGCCGATGCGGCGCACGAGCTGCGAACGCCGCTGGCAGCAGTCCGTCTCCAGGCGGGCAACCTCGCGCACGCCACGGACGATGCCGGGCGCGAGGCCGCACTGCGGCAACTCAATGGCGGCATTGAGCGCGTGCAGCGGCTGGTGCAGCAGTTGCTCGAACTCGCCCGGCTCGAGTCTTCCACCGGCCTGCGCCGCAAGCGCACCGAACTGGGCGAGCTCGCCCGTGCATGCCTCGTCGACCACGCTGCACAGGCCGCCACTCGCCAGATGGAGCTGGCGCTCGACGCGCCTCATCCGGCATGGATCGAAGGCGATGCGCATGCGGTGCGCTCGCTCCTGGACAACCTGGTGGGCAATGCGCTCAAGTACGCGCATGACGGAACGCCGGTCGTGGTGGCCATCCACGAGGAGGCGGCGAGCGTGAGCCTGTCGGTGCGCGACCACGGGCCAGGCATTGCGGCCTCGGCGCGCGAGCGCGTGCTGGAGCGCTTCTACCGCCACGGCGACCATGAACAGCCCGGCAGCGGCCTCGGGCTGGCCATCGCCGCAGAGGCCGCACGCCAGCACGGTGCGCGGCTGGAACTCCTCAGCCCGGCGGATGGTCCGGGGCTGGAGGCTCGGGTGGTGTTTCCTGCGGCGCCCCCAGCGGGTTGACGTCGGAAGCCGGTGGCGCAGGCGGGGCGGCCGGTTTCCTTTCGCGCGTGGCCAGCAGCCGCGGCAGCAGCTGGTTCCAGGCATCGACCAGGGCCGCGGCCACGGGCTTGGCCTGTGGCGTCTCCAGCCAGCCTCCCTGTAGCGCGAGCAGGCCGCCTCCGAGGGCAATGCTGCCGGCGCCTGTGGTTTCCTGTGTCCCGCGGCCGAAGGATGCGGCCACGATCTCGCTGCTGCGCGCATCGATGGCGCTGATGACCACGAGCGCCTCGCGGCTGCGAGTCTCCAGCCCGATGCCGCCCAACAGGTTGCCGAACACGGCGCCCAGAGCGCCCTTGCTGCCGCCGGTCTGCTCGACGAACACGATCTCGGCGCGCATCACGTAATCGGCCGCCATCATGGCGGCCATTTGCAGAGCGCGCTCCTGCCCCTGCTGCTCGCGGATGCGTATCTCGTTCTCCAGCGCGGCGAAGGCGGGACCGCGCTCGACGATCGCAAAGCAGCGTGTCGTCATCAGCAGCTGGCGCACCAGTGGCGCCATCGAGCGCGGCAGCCCCGCGGAGGTCAGCGCCTGCGCGTTGGTGTCGGCCTCGGTGATCGCTGCGGCGCCCAGGCGATCGCTGCAGCGGGCGATGCGGTCGGCACCACTGGCGATGTAGACGTCGCTGGCGCCGCCGCTCGCCGTCCTGTCGCTGGCGCAGGAGGTGAGCACGACCACGAAAGCCGCGAGGGCCGCGCGCGTGTGAAGCAGGCTCTTCACCGCAGGACACGCGCCCGCCCGGCCTGGGCCTCCTCGGCGAAGGTGCCGAAGGTCGAGTTGGCAGCGAGACGATCGCGCAAATGGGCCATGGTCTGCGGCTCGCTCATCAACCGCATGCGGTCATCGCAGGAGATGGCTTCTGCATCCTGCGCGCCAAGCACGTTTTGTACCAGCCGGCGGCGAGTATGCCCGCGCATGCCCACGACGGTGTTGCGATTCCCCATCGACTTGCGCACCAGCTCGAAGAGCCGCGGGTCGGAGATCACATCGGGCCACGATGGCCCGGGCGTGGCCCAGCGCGCATGTACTGCGGCCCGGCGCAGCACCTCAGGTGTCTGCGACTCCTCCGGGATGACCAGCACGCCCCGCCGAAGCAGGCTGCGCCCGAGCCCGGACTGGCTGGTCAGCACGGCCAGGGGCATCGCCATCAACAGCGGCATGGCCATGGGCAAGAGCCAGGCACCGAGGGCCGAGTCGACAAAGCTCACACCGGCCAGCAGCCCGGCGGCCGCGGCCCCGGGCAGGGCGAAACGCCGTGCCGCATCGCCCCACCCGACCGCCGCAGCCTCGCGCGGCGGGGAGCGCCATTGGAGTTGCACCCCGGTCAGCGCCACGAACACGAATACGCTGTGCGCGATCATGCGCACCGGCGCCTGCACTGCCGAGAGCAAGCCTTCGAGCAAGACGCCTTTGACGAGCGCGGCGGCGCCGCCATACCGGGGCAGCTCCCCGCGCAGCACGATGGCCAGCACGCCGAGCACCCGCGGCAAGGTGAGCATGACGATGGTGCAGGCCCACAGCGACGCCAACTCGAACGACAGTCCCCGGCCGGCCGCGACCGTATCGCCGGTGAGCCAAGCCGCCGTACCCAACAGTACGAACGCCAGCCACAGCGGCGCCGACAGGTACGACATCGCGCCCGTGGCCAGCATGGCCCGATGCACGGGATGCAGGCCCGGCTCGGCGATCAGGCGCAGGTTCTGCAGGTTGCCCTGGCACCAGCGTCGATCGCGCTGCAGCTCGGCCAGGAGGTGGGGCGGCTGCTGCTCGTAGCTGCCGGCAAGATCGGACACCAGCCATACGTGGTAGCCGGCGCGCCGCATCAGCGCCGCCTCGACGAAGTCGTGCGAGAGGATGTCTTCGCGGCGCCCGCCACGGCCTTGCAGCGGCGAGAGCGCGCAATGCTTCATGAAGGGTTCCACGCGGAGGATGGCGTTGTGCCCCCAGTAATGCGACTCGCCGAGCTGCCAGTAACGCATGCCGTCGGTGAAGAGCCGGCCGGCCACACGGCCGGCAAACTGCTGGGCTCGTGCGTGGGGCGTCATGTGCCCGCAGGGGCGCGGGGCGGTCTGCACGATGCCGGCACGCGGATGCGCCTCCATCAGCCGCACGAGCGACAGCAGGCACTCCCCGGTCATCACGCTGTCCGCGTCGAGCACGACCATGTAGCGGTAGTTGCGGCCCCAGCGGCGGCAGAAGTCGGCCACGTTGCCCGCCTTGCGCCGGGTACGGTGCTGTCGCCAGCGGTAGTACACGCGAGGCCCGTCGCCCGCCGCATCGCGCAGCTGTCCCCACGCGGCCAGCTCGGCGGCACGTACAAGCGGATCGCTGCTGTCGGACAGCAGGTACACATCGAACAGCCGGGAGGCGCCGGCGGCCGTGAGCGACTCGCAGGTGGCGCGCAAACCCGCGAACACGACCCGCACGTCTTCGTTGCACACCGGCATGACGATGGCTGTGCGCGCCGCCGCGGGGATCGGCCGGCGTGCAACCGCGGCGGCGGACAAGGCATGGCGGTCGCCGCGCAGCTGCACGGCAAAGCCCATGAGCGCGGTGATGAAGCCGGCCGAGATCCAGGTGAACAGCAGCGAGTACAAGCCCACGAGCACGTAGGCCAGGCCACTGTCGAGCGCGCCGAGGTGCGTGCGGGCCAGCAGGAAGGCGGCCGTCAGCGCCGATACGCCGATGGCCAGCAGCAGCGCGCGCCGCCGCCGTGCCGCGGCGTGCTCCCACGACGTGGGAGCGTCGGGGCAGGCCGGCGCGCGCTGGCCGCGCCACCGGCGAACGACAGCGCCGCGCAGGCTGGCAAGAACGCCGGTCCAAGGCTGCGGCACCATCGACGCCCGGGCGATCGGCGGACACGGCGCATCCGCGCCCAGGCCAGGAATACTCAGTCGGCGGGTATGACGTGGGTCCATGTTTCGGTGAGAGCGCCCCCGGGAAACGTCTTTCGACGTTCCCGTTCCCCAAGGGGCTGAGTCAACTTGGGACGGCCCGGCGTTGACTCAAGAGCGCGTGGTTCCTGTAAGAGAAGCCGGAGGAAAGCGCGCAGCTCCACGGGCTGCGCAGGATGGAGGCGCTGCACGCGCACGGTCATGCGCCAGCCGCCGCGTGCGTCGTTGCGGTAGACGTTGCGTTCGAGCAGGCGCGCGTTGGTGCCCACGGTGACTACGGGCTCGACTTCGGCCTCGTCCGGCAGCGCGTCCAGCGCGGGACCAGCGAAGTCGATCACGTACTGGAACTCGCCGGGGCGCAGCGGCGTCATGCCGTGGCCCGCGCGCGACTGCACGGCCCACGCGCTGGGCGGGTGCTCAGGTTCGTCGCCCTGCCACACGATGCGGTAGGCCAGATCGAGCGCTTCGCCAGGCGCGGGCAGCTTTTCAGGCACCCACGCCGCGACGATGTTGTCGCGGCCCTCATCCGGGGTGGGCAGCTGCAGCAGCTCCACGCGCCCCGGGCCCCAGTGGCCCTCGGGCACCACCCAGGCGCTCGGCCGGCGCTCGTAGCGGGCTTCCAGGTCTTCGTAACTCGTGAAGGCGCGATCGCGCTGCATGAGGCCGAAGCCGCGCAGCTCGCGCGCCTGGAACGACGTGGCGAGCGGCCGCTTGGGATTGAGCAGCGGGCGCCAGAGCCACTCCGTCGACCCGGCGTCACCCAGGGCCACCATGAGGCCGTCGGAGTCGTGCACCTCGGGGCGGAAGTCGCCGTGCGGCCCACCGTTTTCTCCGTGCACGAACATGCTCGTGAGCGGTGCGATGCCCAGCATGGCGACCGGCTCGCGCAGGAAGACCCGCGAACGCACCCGCACCTCGCTGTGCCGGCCCGGCACGATCGTGAAGGTGTAGGCGCCCGTCGCGCGCGGCGAGTCGAGCAGCGCGTGCAGCGTCAGGCTGCGCGCATCGGGCGCGGGCCGCTCGACCCAGAACGCCTTGAAGCGCGGGAACTCCTCGCCACGCGCGCTCCCGGTCGTGTCGATCGCCAGGCCCCGTGCGGACAGCCCATAGCGCTGGCCGGCCCCCACCACGCGGAAGTAGCTCGCCCCGAGGAACGCCGCGAGTTCGTCTTTGTAGGCGGGCGTGTTGAGCGCGTAGTGCACGCGAAATCCCGCGTAGCCCAGGTCGGGCCACCGGGCCGGCACGAGTCCGGTCTTGCCGTAGTGGAAATCGGCGGGGTCGAAGGGCAGCCGGCGCACCTGGCCCCCCACGACCTCGTGGATGACGACCGGCTGGGTATGCAGCCCGCCGAGGTGGAAGAACATCACCTCGAACGGCAGGCCTTCGCGCCGCCACAGCGCGCGATCGGGACGGAAGCGGATGTCGCGGTGCTCGTCGTAGCCCAGCGACGCCAGCTCCGCCGGCAGGGCCGGGGCAACGGCGCGATAGGGCCGGCGCGCCTCGGCCTGGGCACGTGCGGCAACCTCTTCGAAGCCGAAGGCTCGCGCCACACCGGGCACCGTCATCATCGATGCCACGAAGAGAGCGGCCCACGCGAGCGCGCCCCCCTGCCAGCGACTGGCGCAGGCATACAGGGTCGACGGCCATGGACTCGGGCAGGTGCAATGCATCAACAGGAAACAAGCGGGGCGTCGCGGAGGACCGGAGATCCCAACCGCGGGCCGCCTGCGTGTATGGGCAGGAAGGAAAGGCACCGTGCAGCACGCGAGGCATATGCACGGCCCTCCTGGAAGCAGCCGGCGACGCAGCCGCACAGCGTGTGTCCATCGTGTGTCCATCTGGGGTCACAGACGCACACGTCATGGGTGAAGCACACGTCGCCGCGGCCAAGTATCTGACGCTGCAAGCCAAATCCGTCACGCCGCGTGCGTGTACGAAAGCTACGTCTGTGTCCGGCCTCTAGCTCACCGCCTGGGAGAGAGGAAACGTTCCGATGCACCCCGGGGCATCCCAGCCCGCATGGTCATCGTCTTTCGCAGCGCCTTGCCACGCGGCCTTCGCCTCCTGCGCCAGCTCGGCTTCCCGCCCCTGGTAGCGCGGCGAGTGGTGGAAGGCGACGATCGACCGCGCCCCCGCCCGCCATGCGATATGACCTGCCTGGCGCGCGGTGAGGTGGTTCTTGCGCTCGCCATGGGCCGAGTCGGCATGCAGGAAGACGCTTTCGATGTAGAGCGGGTCGGCCCCGGCCATCAGTGCGGCCAGTGTCTCGACGTTCTCGGGCGTGTAGCGCAGGTCGGTCGCGTAGCCGATGTGCCGCCCGGCCGTGGTGTCGAGCACCAGCTCGCGCAGCTCGCCCACGCTGCGCGTCGCCTCGTGCTCGCCGTCCTTGTCGCGCCACTGCATGCGGATGGGCGTGGCGGGCGACGCCCCCGCGAGCACCGCCTGCTTCAGCTCGCGCAGCCACGCGCCGGTGGTCACGCCCAGCGCCGCAAGGCGCTCGGGCATCACCTTGAGCCGCGCCTTCTCCTCCAGTGCGAAGGACAGACAGGGAATGCCATGGTCCACGAAGCGGGCCCGCACGCGGAAAGTGGCCTCGTCCAGCAGCACATCGCCTGCGATGGTGGCCCGGCCCACGTCTTCACGCGCGAACTCATGGCGACTGGAGTAGCGCGCGATCCGTACGCGGCCATCCAGGCCCAGCTCGCGCGCCTCAATCTGCAGCTCGACACCGTACCGGTGCACCACGTTCCAGGTGTAGGCGCCGAGCTTGTGCCCCACCTGGTCCACGAAGCCCGGACCGCCATGCAGCACCAGGCGCGCCTTGCGTCCGAGCACGACGCGCAGCAGGTGGTCGAAGCCGGCGAAATGGTCCATGTGCGCATGCGACACGAACACGTCCGACAGGCGCAGCAGACGGCGCGGCGGCAACCCCGACACGTCGCCCAGGTCGAACATGAGCGCGCGCGGCTCGTCGCGCGACTCCAAGTACAGCACCGGATCGCCGAACACGCCATTAACCAGCTGGGGTTGGAACAGAGGGTGCATGAAGCTACTGCCGCCAGACGCTAATCTCCGCGCTTCGGAGGTACGCGACCATGAGCAAACTCCCCGCCACGAAACATACCCAGACACCGGCCGAGACCGCCTCGCGGCCGGTGCAGGTGGCCGAACCCGTGCGCACCGGCACCCCATTCTTCAGCCTTCGCTATTCCTGCACCGAAGTGTCGGCCGCGCGCGGCAAGACGGTCGTGAAGTCGCGCCATACGCGGCTGGAAAACGGCCGGCTCACCGAGGAGACATTCGAGGGTGAGTTGCAGGGCGACGCCTTCGAGCACTTGGCCGCGCAGGCGCAGCGGCAGGTGATGACGCAGGCGGCACTGATGTGGCGCGCCTTCACGTGGCTCCTGCCCCGGCGTTGACACAAGAGCTGTCCGAATTTTGAAGGGAGCGCAACGATGACTGATGGCAGCGGCAGCAAGGCTACGCAGACGTTCGCCGAGATGCGCGGCCTGGGCTCGTACAGCGTGCAGTTGCTCGAGCAAGTCGGGATTGGTACGCCGCAGGCCTTGCGGGCGGTCGGCGCGGTGGACGCGTACGAGCGGCTGGTACGCGCGGGGTTGCCCGTCAGCTTGAACATGCTCTGGGCGCTCGAAGGCGCGCTCTCCGACCGCGACTGGCGTGCAGTGGCAAGGGAGGACCGCACCGCTCTGCTGGCGGAACTCGATCGGCGCGGCATCGCGCCGTGAAGCGCTTGCGTGCCCGAGGCGCGTGTTACTTGACTTGCACCTGTCTGCACCTGTCGTCCTCATCGGGAAACGCTCGTAGCGAACCGCCGCTGCCACCCTGACCCGACCCCACGCGCCGTTCACCGGCCGGCGTCGGCGTGCGTGTTCGGTGCCACCACGGGCGGCCCGGGCCACTCTGCGATGAGCTGCGCGATCATGCGTGGATCGGTGGGCTTCACGAAGTGCCGGTCGAACCCGGCCTCGGCCGCGCGCTGCTGGTCCTCCTTCTGGCCGTAGCCCGTCATCGCCAACAGCAAGGCATGCTCGGTCGCGGGCAACCGGCGCAGGCGACGCGCCACCTCGTAGCCGTCCATCATCGGCAGGCCGATGTCGAGCACCACGATCTGCGGTGCGAACACCGGGGCGCACGCCAAGGCCAGCAGCCCGTCGGATACCGACTTCACCTCGTGCCCTTCGAGCTGCAGGTATTGCGCGATGCTCTCGGCCGCATCCTGGTTGTCGTCGACGATGAGAACGCGCCGGCCGGACACGACCTCCCCCACCTGCCTTTGCAACGCACCCCCCTCGTCACGCGGCACCATGCTCACGCAGGGAATGATCACGCGGAACTCGGCGCCCTTGCGCGCGCCCTCGCTGTAGGCCTCCACGCGCCCGCCGTGCAGCTCCACGAGGCGCCGTGCGAGCGTGAGGCCCACCCCCAGGCCGCCTTGCATGCGATCAAGTGAACGTGTGCCCTGCGCGAACAAGTCGAAGATGCGAGGCAGCAGCGCCTCGTCGATGCCGATCCCGTTGTCGCGCACGACGATGAGCGCCTCGCCGTCTTGCACCGACAGCTCCAGCAGGATGCGGCCGCCGTCCTCGCTGTACTTGGCCGCGTTGTGCAGCAGGTTGGACACCACCTGCGCCAGCCGCGCGAAGTCACCCTGCAGCCATACGGGGGTGTCAGGCAGCTTCACCGTGAGCGAATGGCCGCGCGCGTCGATGAAAGGCTGCGCCGTCTCCACGCTCTGCGCGATCACCGCTGCCAAGTCCACCGGCTCCCTGTTGAGCTGGATCTTGCCCTGGCTGATGCGCGCCACATCGAGCAGCTCTTCGACCAGCCGGGTGAGGTGATGCACCTGGCGGTCCATGACGTCACCGGCCCACGCGAACTTCGGGTCCGGCGGCGCGATACGGCGGATGACCTCCAGCGCGTTGCGGATCGGCGCCAGCGGGTTGCGCAGCTCGTGCGAGAGCATGGCGAGGAACTCGTCCTTGCGCTGGCTCGCCTCCTGCAGTTCGGCCTCGGCCACGCGGCGCTCGATGATCTCGGCCTGCAGGCTGCGGTACAGGTGCGCGTTTTCGAACGCAATGGCCGCGCGGCTGGCCAGCTCCTCGAGCGCGGCCCAGTCGGGCGTACCGCCCGCCGACTCCGGCTGCGCCCAACCCACCAGCAGCACGCCGAGCACGCGCTCGCCGATCATCAAGGGCACTGCCGCGGCCGACTTTAGCGGGCTGGGCGCCTGCAGGCCCGGCACGTCGCTGCGCAGACGATTCAGCGCCGTGGCGGGCACGGGCACGCGGGCCTGTTGCTGCATGGCCCCGATGATCGCTTCGGACGCGGCAGCGGGCATGGCTGCCGCGTGGGCCTCCACGATGGCAGGCCGTTCGTCGCCAGTGAAGGCCGCCACCAGAACCTGCGCCACGGGACCGCGCTCGTCCGCCAGTTGCAGCACGGCCAGGGGCGCGATGCGCGGCACCACCAGCGCCAGCAGCTCACGGGCCCCCACGCCCACGTCGAGCGAGCCGCTGAGCACGCGGCTCGCGTGGGCGAGAAAGGCCGAGCGCCGGTCGTTCTCCTCGGCCACCCGGCGTGCCGACTCGGCCGCAGCCAGCGCCACCCGCTCCTCGGCCTGGCGTCGCACGCGGCGCTGCATCTGGTGCAGGTCGACGAAGACCTTCACCTTGCTGCGCAGCATCTCGGGCACCACCGGCGAGAGGATGTAGTCCACCGCGCCCAGTGAATAGCCCCGCGCGGTCTGCATCTCGTCGGCGTAGGCCGTGATGAAGATGATGGGCGTGTGCGCCGAGCGCTTGTAGCGACGGATGAGCGCGGCCGTCTCGAAGCCGTCGATGTCGGGCATGTTCACGTCCAACAGGATCACCGCGAACTCCCGGTGCAGCACCTCGCGCAGCGCCTCGCTGCCCGAGTGGACGAACACGAGGTGCTGGCCCAGGTCCTCCAGCACGGTGCCGAAAACGAGCAGCTTCTCGGGAAGATCGTCGACGATCAGGATGCTCGACTTGTCGTCCGCTTCCGGTCCCGTGTCCACGGCGGTGTCGGGGACACCCATGCGGCCGCTCACCGACACAGCCAGCTCCGCAGCACCACCATCAGGCGAGCCGTATCGACGGGCTTGGACAGGTAATCCCACGCGCCCGCCTCGATGCATTTCTCGCGATCGCCTTTCATCGCCTTGGCCGTCACGGCGACGATGGGCAGACTGCGCCCGCGCGGGCGCTTGCGGATCTCCTTGATGGTGGCGATGCCGTCCATCTCCGGCATCATGATGTCCATCAACACGATATCGATGGCCGCATCCACCTCCACAAGGCGGATGGCGTCGGGGCCGTTATCGGCCGACACGATCACCATGCCTTGGTCGTCCAGCACGGTGGCCAGCGCGAAGATGTTGCGCATATCGTCGTCGACGATCAGCGCCTTCTTGCCTTCGAGTACGCGCTGCGAGTCGTAGAGCGCCTGCACCGGCTGCCGCTCTCGCTCGCTCATGGCCGCCGTGCCGCGGTGCAGGAAGAAGGCCGTCGCGTCGAGCGCCTGCTCCAGCGTTTGCACCTCGCGCAGCGCAAACGCACTGTGGCCACGCTTCCACTGCACGGCGGCCGGCGAGCCTTCCTCGCAATACAACACGATGGGCAGATGGCGAAAGAGCGGGCGTCCCTCCTGCGTCTCGATCACATCCTCCGGGCCGAATCCAGGCAGGCTGCCGTCGGTCACCACGCAGTCCATCCCACCTTCGGCCATCATGCGTCGCGCCTCGCTCGCCGTGTCCGCGAGCTCGATCTCCGTATCGCCACCCATGGCATAGAGATACTGCTCACGCAGCGGCGAGTCGGCCATGAGGACCAGCAGCCGCTTGGCGGAACGATTGGCGAACTGGCAAAGGTGCGCGAGGGCCTCGTTCACCACGTCCATCGACTGCAGCGGCTTGGCGAGGAAGCCGATCGCACCGGAGTTGAGCGCGCGCTGCCGCGAGTCGTCGGTGGAGACCACGCAGATGGGGATGTGCCGCGTCGTCAAGTCGCCCTTGAGCCGATCGAGGATGCGCCAGCCCTCCATGTCGGGCAGGACGATGTCGAGCGTGATGCCCGAGGGCTGCATCTCGCGCGTCATCGCCAGGGCCTCGCCGCCCGTCGTGCTCACCAGCCCCTTGAAGCCCATGGCTCGCGCGCTCGCGAGCAGCGCCCGCGCAAAGCCGAGGTCGTTCTCCACGATGAGCAGCACCCTGTCGCCCGGCACGATGTCATGGCGATCGTCCTCGGCCGGGTTGTGGCTGAAGGGCATGCGCTCCAGCTCCGTTCGACTGCCGCTTGGCGGCGCCATATCGCTGGGCACCCAGGCGGGCACAGGCTGGTCGCCTGCGTGTGGCACGTCGCGAGGCGCCCTGCCCGCCTCCACACTGGCGGCACTCGCCGCCGCGCGGGTCTCGGCATCCGGCCCAGGGCCGGCGGGACGCACGTGCCACGCTGAGCGCACCGGGCTGTAGGCGTGCGGCAGGTACAACGTGAAGGTACTGCCCTTGCCCGGGGCGCTCGAAAGCCGAATCTCCCCACCCAGAAGACGCGAGAGCTCTCGGCTGATCGCGAGCCCCAGGCCGGTGCCTCCGTACTTGCGCGAAGTGGAGCCGTCGGCCTGCTGGAAGGCTTCGAAGATGATCTGTTGCTTGTCGGGCGGGATGCCGATGCCGGTGTCAGCCACGGCGAAGGCCAGCACCACCGGCGCACGGTTGAGATCCTCGTTCTCGCGCGACCAGCCGCTGTCGGCCTGCGTGATGGTCAGTGTGACCTGCCCGTGGTGTGTGAACTTGAACGCGTTGGACAGCAGGTTCTTGATGATCTGCTGCAGCCGCTTCACGTCGGTCACCATGGTCTTGGGCAGGGGCTGCAGCACGTTGATGGCGAAGCCCACGTGCTTGCTCTCCGCCACGTGGCGGAAACTGCGGTCCACCGAGCGCCGCAGGTCGTCCAGCCGAAGCTCTGACACATCCACCTGCACGGTGCCGGACTCGATCTTCGACAGGTCGAGGATGTCGTTGATGAGCATCAGCAGGTCGTTGCCCGACATGTGGATGGTCTTGGCGAACTCCACCTGCTTGGGCAGCAGGTTGCCCTCGGTGTTCTTGCACAGCTGGTCCGACAGGATGAGCAGCGAGTTGAGCGGCGTGCGCAACTCATGCGACATGTTGGCCAGGAACTCCGACTTGTACTTCGAGGTGAGGGCCAGCTGCTCGGCCTTCTCCTCCAGCGCCTGCCGCGCCTGCTCGACCTCGCTGTTCTTGCGCTCCACCTCCTGGTTCTGGTGGGCCAGCAGGCGCGCCTTCTCCTGGAGTTCCTCGTTCGTCTGCTGCAGCTCCTGCTGGCGGCTTTGCAGCTCCTGCGCCAGGGACTGCGACTGCATGAGCAGGTCCTCGGTGCGCATGTTGGCCTCGATCGTGTTGATCACGATGCCGATCGACTCGGTCAGCAGGTCCAGGAACGCCTGGTGGCTGGGGTTGAAGTGCTCCAGCGTGGCCAGCTCCAGCACGCCGCGCACCCGTCCCTCGAAGATGACCGGCAGCACCAATACGTCGAGCGCCGCCGTTTCCGACAGGCCGGTGGCAATGCGAAAAGCGCTGCCCGGCACGTTGCCGAGCAGGATCTTCTGCTTCTCCAAGGCGCACTGCCCCACGAGGCCCTCGCCCAGCCGGATCTCCTTGCCGTGCGAGTGCTGGCCACCCGAGGCGTAGCTCGCGAAGAGCCGCAGCCGCTGGGCACCCTCGCCGCTGGCGAGCACATAGAACTCGGCCTGCTGCGCGCCCACCACGGGCGCCAGCTCCGAGAGAATGAGCTGGCCCACCGTCACCAGGTCGCGCTGGCCCTGCAGCATGCGCGAAAACTTGGCAAGGTTGGTCTTCAGCCAGTCCTGCTCGGTGTTCTTCTGCGTGGTGTCGCGCAGGTTGCGGATCATCTCGTTGATGGTGTCCTTGAGCGCGGCCACCTCGCCTTGCGCCTTGACCGTGATGGACCGCGTGAGGTCGCCCTGCGTCACCGCGGTGGCCACCTCGGCAATGGCGCGCACCTGCGTGGTCAGGTTGGCGGCCAGTTGGTTCACGTTCTCCGTGAGCCCCTTCCAGGTGCCGCTGGCGCCAGGCACCTTGGCCTGGCCGCCCAGCTTGCCCTCCACACCCACCTCGCGCGCCACGGTGGTCACCTGGTCCGCGAAGGTGGCCAGCGTATCGGTCATGCTGTTGATGGTTTCGGCCAGGGCAGCAATCTCGCCCTTGGCCTCCACGGTGAGCTTCTGCTCCAGGTCGCCGCCAGCCACCGCGGTCACGACCTTCGCAATGCCGCGCACCTGGGAGGTCAGGTTGCCGGCCATGAAGTTCACGTTGTCGGTGAGGTCCTTCCAAGTACCCGAGACGCCAGGCACCTGCGCCTGCCCCCCGAGCCGCCCTTCAGTGCCGACTTCGCGCGCCACGCGCGTGACTTCCGCGGCGAAGGACGAGAGCTGATCCACCATGGTGTTGATCGTGGCCTTGAGCTCCAGGATCTCGCCCTTCACGTCCACCGCGATCTTCTTGGAGAGGTCACCGGCCTGCACAGCCTTGGTCACATCGGCGATGTTGCGTACCTGCGAGGTCAGGTTCGACGCCATCAGGTTCACCGAGTCGGTGAGGTCCTTCCAGGTACCCGCCACGCCTTGCACATCGGCTTGGCCGCCCAGCTTGCCGTCGGTACCCACCTCGCGCGCCACGCGCGTCACCTCCGCCGCGAAACTGCGCAGCTGGTCCACCATGGTGTTGATGGTGTTCTTCAGCTCGGAGATCTCGCCCTTCACGTCCACCGTGATCTTCTTGGAGAGATCGCCCGCGGCCACCGCGGTGGTGACCTCCGCGATGTTGCGCACCTGCGAGGTCAGGTTCGACGCCATCGAGTTCACCGACTCCGTGAGATCCTTCCAGGTGCCCGCCACGCCCTGCACTTCGGCCTGGCCGCCCAGCTTGCCTTCGGTGCCCACCTCGCGCGCCACGCGCGTCACCTCCGCCGCGAAGCTGCGCAGCTGGTCGACCATGGTGTTCACGGTGGCCTTCAGCTCGAGGATCTCGCCCTTCACGTCCACCGTGATCTTCTTCGAGAGATCGCCGGCCTGCACAGCCTTGGTCACGTCGGCGATGTTGCGCACCTGCGAGGTCAGGTTCGACGCCATCGAGTTCACCGACTCGGTGAGATCCTTCCAGGTGCCCGATACCCCCTCCACGCGCGCCTGTCCGCCCAGCGCTCCCTCGGTGCCCACTTCGCGCGCCACCCGCGTCACCTCGGAGGCGAACGACCTCAGCTGGTCCACCATCGTGTTGATGGTGTTCTTCAGCGTGAGGAACTCGCCCTTCACGTCCACCGTGATCTTTTTCGACAGGTCACCCTTGGCCACGGCCGTGGTCACGTCGGCGATGTTGCGCACCTGATCGGTCAGGTTGCCCGCCATGGAGTTCACGGAGTCCGTAAGGTCCTTCCACGTCCCGGCCACGCCCTTCACCTTGGCCTGGCCACCGAGCTTGCCTTCGGTGCCCACCTCACGCGCCACACGCGTCACCTCGGCGGAGAAGTTGCCCAGCTGCTCGACCATCTTGTTGATGGTCTTGGCGGTCCGCAGGAACTCGCCTTCCAGTTCACGGCCCTCGATTTCCAGCGCCATCGACTTGGACAGATCGCCCTGCGCCACCGCGCCGATCACCCGCGCCACCTCCGAGGTCGGGTGGACCAGGTCGTCGATCAGCGCGTTGATGCAGCTCACCTGATCGCCCCAGAACCCGCTGGCACCCCGCAGCGAAGCACGCTGCTTGAGCTTGCCCTCCTTGCCCACCACCTGCCGCAGCCTGGCCAGCTCGGCGGCCATGCCCGCATTGAGCTCGATCACCTCGTTGAACGCATCGGCCACCTTGCCCGCCATCCCCGTCCAGTGCGCAGGCAAGCGCAGGCCTGCATCCCCTTTACGCAACGCGGTGAGCGCGTTCAACAGCAGCACCGAGAGATCCTCGGCCGGAGCCAGGAGCGTGGAATCCTCGTAGTCGATCATCGGAAGGTCTCGTCGGTGACCGCCCTGTCTCGGACAGCAGCAGGCTGGGCGGGGAGGCACATCGAAAACGGCTGGCGCCGATACCCTGGAGGCATCCTCGCTGGCCCGCGGCCATGTAGGCGGCACTGGGATGCCACGTAGGCGCGCCGAGCGGCAGAGCACGGGCCATGCCACGAACGGGAGCGCCATCATGGGGAAAGAGTTACCGCGGGAAAGAGTTACCCCATCGGGGGACGTTAGCCCGTGTCGCGACATGTATCGCGCAGGAAAACGCCTCGTGGGGCGGCCCCGCTGCATGCAAGCTTTGCAGCCGCTTTTGCAAACGGGCGCCATTTGCGCCCGTTTAGGTGTCCCGGGTGATGCCTACCGCACCACGCTGTCAATCGCCACGTGAGACCCTATTGCCCGCGCAGCCTGGCGCGCCACCTCGCCGGGCGGCAGGTTCTTGAGACGATGATCCGACCAGACCTGGCGCCAACGCCTGGCACCAGGCAGCCCGTTGTACAGGCCGAGCATGTGGCGCGAGACCCTCGACCAAGGCTCGCCCGCCGCAGCGCAGCGCTGCATGTACGCGACCATGCGCTGCTCCACGTCCTCGCGATCCGGGTGCGTCGGATCCATGCCGAAGAAGCGCGCATCCCACCCGGCCATCACCCAGGGGTTGTGATAGGCCTCGCGTCCCACCATCACCCCGTCGATGCACTGCAGGTGTGCCTCGATCTCGTCCTCGCGGGTCACGCCGCCGTTGAGACAGATGGTGAGCGCCGGGAAGTCGCGCTTGAGCCGGTAAACGGTTTCGTAGCGCAGCGGAGGCACCTCACGGTTTTCCTTGGGGCTCAGGCCTTTCAGCCAGGCGTTGCGCGCATGCACGATGAACACCTCGCAGCCCGCCAGCGACACCGTGCCCACGAAGTCGCGCACGAAGCCATAGTCCTCGACCCGATCGATGCCGATGCGATGCTTCACCGTCACGGGGATGCCCACGGCATCGCGCATGGCCTTCACGCCATCAGCCACGGTGCGCGGCTCGGTCATGAGGCACGCACCGAAGGCTCCTCGCTGCACCCGCTCGCTAGGGCAGCCACAGTTGAGGTTGACCTCGTCATAGCCCCACCGCTCGGCAAGCCGGGCTGCCTGCGCCAGCTCCTGCGGTTCGCTTCCACCCAGCTGCAGCGCCACGGGGTGCTCCTCGGCGTTGAAGTCCAGGTGACGCGGCACGTCGCCATGCAGCAGCGCCCCGGTCGTCACCATCTCGGTGTAAAGCCGCGTACGGCGTGTCAGCAGGCGATGGAAGTAGCGGCAGTGCCGATCGGTCCAATCCAGCATCGGCGCTACACTGAGCGTCCACGGACAATTTCCTGTTTTTTCAATGACTTGCAACTCATCTGTCACCGGCTCATCTCCCTTGTGCACAGCATCTGGTGCACACGATGTGCACACGCGGGCAATCCTTGGGCAATATTGCGGGGTACGTTTGGGCAACGATTGAACACACACGGAGTGCACACGTGGCGACATTTTCCCAACTCCCCAGCCGCAAGTGGCGGGCGCAAGTTCGGCGCGCTGGCGTCTATAGGTCCGCAACGTTTCGGACCAAGCGCGAGGCTATGGACTGGGCGGCGGGCATCGAGGCCCAGGCTTCCCACATCGCAGTTGGCGGCTATGCCCCGCTGCCGAAGGGGGTGACCTTGGGGGACTTGATCGACAAGTACGTGGAAGCCGTAGCCCAACTCCCCGGCAAGACAAAGGCCGCCACGCTGGCCATGCTCAAGGACAAGCTCGGCAAGGTAAAGCTCACTTCACTGTCGGCCGTCGTGCTTCGCGACTTCATCGACGCCCGGGTGACCGAGGGCGCCGGTGGCGTGACGGTGGCCGCCGACCTTTCGTTCCTGTCAGCGGTGCTCAAGTGGGGCAGGCATGCGCGCAATCTCGACATCCCCGCCCACATCGCAATGGAGGCGCGCGAGAGCCTGAAGCATCGGGGCCTGGAGACGCGCAGCCGCGAGCGGGACCGTGAGCCCACTGATGAGGAGCTGGCGCGCCTGTACGCCCATTGGCAGGCCTCCCCGCGGCAACGCATCGACATGGAGACGCTGTGCCGCTTCGCGCTGGCGACGGCCATGCGTCAGGACGAAATCTGCCGGCTGCAGGTGGAGGACGTGGACCGCAAGGCGCGAACCGTCATCATCCGCGACCGCAAGGACCCGAAGAACAAGCAGGGCAACGACCAAACCGTGCCGCTCCTGCCCGAAGCATGGGTCATCGTAGAGCCGCTAATTCGCGATCGCGAGGCGGGCAGCATCTTCGGCGCCCGGGCAGCATCAGTCTCGACTGCGTTCACCCGCGCCTGCACACAGCTGGGCATCGAGGACCTGCACTTCCACGACCTGCGCCACCGGGCCACGGCTGGCTTCTTCCGCATGGGCCTGGACATCCCCCGCGTGGCGCTGCTCACCGGCCACAAGACCTGGGCCATGCTGCGCAGGTACACCGACATCAAACCCGCCGACGTGCACGCGGCGCTGGCAAAGGAGCCCAGGACATGAAGCGCCAACGAATCTTCGCGTGGCAGTTCCGCCGCCCCTGGGGCCAGTGGCTCCGGGCGTGTCCTGCCATCACGCGGCCCACAGCAGCCCTGCTGCACGGCGCGACGGACCGGGCAAGGAATGAGCATCACCGTGTCGGCCGGTAGCCGGCAAGAGCAAAGCCCGGAAGTGCGGTAACACCCCCGGGGCTTCTAACCACAAACCAAACCTGAAGGGGAAGGACTATGGATCGCAGTAGGGACGCCCATTGCTGAGCGCCCCCCGCACAGATCCCAGCGTGCGCAATTAA
>CBINKC010000033.1:0-32099 GCA_966251135.1 uncultured Burkholderiaceae bacterium | reverse complement strand
GCCAAGTGCTTGTCGTGCAAGGACAACCTCGCTCGGTGGCTTCCGGAACTTCGGTCTAGCGCCTGCCGCGCGCCGGGCGCCCCGCCGCTGCACCGACAATCGCGCCCCATGAAAGTGATCAAGTTACGCGAGGGCAAGGAGCGCTCATTGTTGCGGCGCCACCCCTGGGTTTTCGAGGGCAGCATCGCGCGCGGCAAGGCCGACAGCGGCGAGACCGTGCGCGTGGAAGCAAGCGATGGCCGCTTCCTCGCCTGGGCGGCGTACAGCCCCAGCTCCATGATCCGACTGCGCGCTTGGAGCTTCGACGAGGCCGAGCGCATCGACACGCCCTTCTTCCGCCGCCGCATCGACGCCGCGCTGGCCATACGCCGCCGGCTGCCGATTGCCAGCGACGGCCAGCGGCTCATCCATGGCGAGGCCGACGGCCTGCCGGGGCTCATCGTCGACCGCTACGCCGACACGCTCTCGGTGCAGTTCCTGTCGGCCGGCATGGAGCGCTGGAAGTCGACGCTCGCCGACTTGCTGGTGGCAGCCACCGGCCTGTCGCGCCTGTACGAGCGCAGCGACTCGGGCGTGCGCAACCTCGAAGGCCTGCCCAGCACCACGGGTTGGCTGCGCGGCGAAGGCGGCACCGAAGTCACGATCCGCGAGCACGACTGGTCGCTCACGCTTGATGTAGCGGAAGGGCACAAGACCGGCTTCTACCTGGATCAGCGCGATAACCGCAAGCTCTTCGCCGACACCGTGCGCCACTTCGGGCTGCAGCGCGTGCTGAACTGCTACTGCTACACGGGCGGCTTCAGCGTAGCGGGCCTCGCGGGTGGCGCCGCGCACGTAACGAGCGTGGACTCTTCAGCCCCGGCCCTGGCGCGCGCCAACGCGCATGTCGCGCTGAATGGCTACGACTCCACCCGCCACGAGGCGCTGGATGCCGATGTGAACCACACGCTGCGTGAGATGCTCAAGCAGGGCCGCACCTTCGACGCGATCGTGCTGGATCCGCCCAAGTTCGCCCCCACCGCCTCGCATGCCGAGCGCGCGGCGCGCGCCTACAAGGACATCAACCGTCTCGCCTTCAAGCTGCTGGAGCCGGGCGGCGCGCTGTTCACCTTCTCGTGCTCCGGTGGCGTGGGCGCCGAGCTCTTCCACAAGATCGTCGCCGGCGCCGGCCTGGACGCGGAGGCCGACGGCCTGATCTATGCGCGCGTGGGCGCCGCTCCGGATCACCCCATGACGATCAGGTTTCCCGAAGGCGAGTACCTGAAGGGGCTCGTGATCCTCAAGCATTGACCTTGCCACGCGGGCCTGCTGGGGCGAGGATGGACTGATGAACCTGCCCGCTTTCCTCCACCTCTCAGAAGGTGTGAATGAATCCGGCTTGGCCGAGCAGCGCGCCGGAACGTGCCCAATCAAGGCGCAAAGCACAGCCGTAGCTCGGGCTACGGCGAGCATTTGCAACGCTGAGTGGGCGCGTTCCGGCGTGATGAGCGGGCATGTCGGGTTCGTTCACACCTTCTCAGCCTTGCGCCCAGCAGCTCTGGCTCTTGTCGCCTCGCTGGCCGCCGCTTGCGGCCACACCGCCCAGCCCACGCCCGCGATGGAGGCTGCGCAAGCCCCGATCCAGTCGCTGGTCGGCGATGCCGCCTGCGACGCCGATGCCCAGTGCCGCACCATCGGCATCGGCCAGAAGCCCTGCGGCGGGCCTGCACATTACGTCGCCTGGTCCACGCTGCGCACGGATGCGCAGGCACTGCAGGCCGCCGTGGCACGGCACGCCGCCACACAGCGCCGCGAGCTGATGATCGAGGGCCGCGTCTCCACGTGCGAGGTCGCCCCCGATCCGGGCGCGTATTGCGACCTCCGCGAGCCCGCTGCGGGGCGTCATGGAACGTGTCGCCTCCTTCCGTCGCAAGGCGCCGGCGGACAACCCGCCCGTTGAATAGCACGACGCCTCCCTACGGCGCCACAGCCGCCAAACTGCCGTGTGAGCGCGCCGTGGCGTGCTTGATGCGCCATTCGGCGGCCTGACCTCGCCCCCCAGAGGCGACAAGCAGTGTGGGGCCGCACTCACAGAGGCCGCTGATGCTTGCGGACCAGTGCCCCAAAGGCAGTGCGCTCGCCGAGCGCCGCCTTGGCCACCAGATCCGAGTTCGGGGTGCAGTCGTTGGATGAAGATGAGGGCACGCAGGCTACAGGTCAGTCCGTTTGAGGCTTATACGGGCCAGCGCCGGTTGGGTTGCAGTCATGGCGGGGCATCGCCGCGACCGCAGCGTGCGAGCGCGGTGCGGGCAGTCACCTTGGTGCCGGCAGCGGCACCCGTGTATCGAACTTGGCCCGCCGCACGCTGAAGTAGCTCTTCACATTGCGCACGTTCGCGTCTTGCGTGAACAGCCGCTCGACCACGGCATTCCAGCTCGGCATGTCGGCCACCTGCAGCACCAGCACGAAATCCGGGCCTGGCGAGACGCGATGGCATTGCTGCACCGCCTCGTCGGCCACCGCCCGGCGCTCGAAAGCGGCCAAGTGCTCGGCACCCTGCCGATCGAGCGTGACCTCGGCGATGACGGTGAGCCCCGCGCCCAGCCGTTCTGGCGAGAGGATGGCCACCCGGCGCTCGATGACACCCGCCTGCGCCATCCGCTTGACGCGCCGCAGGCAGGTGGCCGGCGAGGTGTGTGCCGCAGCCGCCAGGTCCTGGTTGGAGAGGGAGGCGTCGCGCTGCAGCAAGTCAAGGATGCGCAGATCCGTAGCGTCGAGTGCGATGGAGTCGGCGGAAAACATCAAATGACACCATTTTTCGATTGAAAATTTCGACCATGCCCAACGATGGCAATTGTTGTCGAGCCAAGTCGTCTTTTGCACCTTTATTTCATTGCATGGCCTCTACGATCCCGCCCATCTCTAACCCCGGAAGGCGGTCATCATGTGTGGCATCGTCGGCGCCGTCAGCGCGCGCAACATCGTCCCCGTCCTCATCGAAGGCCTGAAGCGCCTCGAATACCGGGGCTACGACTCCTGCGGCGTGGCCGTCCATCAGCACGGTGGACTGCGCCGCGCCCGCAGCACGGCGCGCGTCGCCGAGCTGGAGACCGGCGTGAATGTCGATCACATCCAGGGCGGCACAGGCATCGCCCATACCCGATGGGCCACGCACGGCGCCCCCGCCGTCCACAACGCCCACCCGCACTTCTCGCACGGCCCTAGCGCGCAGCCGGCCAGCGCGGGCCGTATCGCGCTGGTCCACAACGGCATCATCGAGAACCACGACGAACTCCGCGCCGAGCTCAAGTCGCGCGGCTACGCGTTCGACAGCCAGACCGACACCGAGGTCATCGCCCACCTCGTCGACCACCTCTACGACGGCGACCTGCTCGATGCCGTGCAGCGCGCCGTGTTGCGCCTGCGCGGCGCCTTCGCCATCGCTGTGTTCTGCCGCGACGAGCCGCATCGTGTGGTCGGGGCGCGCGAGGGCTCGCCGCTGGTGCTGGGCATCGGCACCGACGAGCGTACCGGCGACCATTTCCTGGCCTCCGACGCCATGGCGCTGGCCGGTGTGACCGACCAGATCGTCTACCTCGAAGAAGGCGACGTCGTCGACCTGCAGCTCGGCAAGGCCTGGATCACGATGTGCACGCCCGAAGGCCGCTACGCGACGGTGAACCGCGAGGTGCGCACGGTGCACGCCCACTCGGGCGCCGCCGAACTGGGCCCCTACCGGCACTACATGCAAAAGGAGATCTTCGAGCAGCCCAAGGCCATTGCCGACACGCTGGATGCGGTAGGCGGCGTGTCGCCCGAGCTGTTCGGTGACGGCGCCTTCCGCGTGTTCAAGGAGGTGGACTCCGTGCTGATCCTGGCCTGCGGCACCAGCTACTACAGCGGCGCCACTGCGAAGTACTGGCTGGAGAGCATCGCCAAGATCCCGACGAGCGTGGAGATCGCCAGCGAGTACCGCTACCGCGACAGTGTGCCGAACCCGCGCACGCTGGTGGTCACGATCAGCCAGAGCGGCGAAACGGCCGACACGCTCGCGGCGCTCAAGCATGCACGCTCGCTGGGCATGCACCACACGCTGACCATCTGCAACGTCGCCACGAGCGCGATGGTGCGCGAGTGCCGTTACGCCTGCATCACCCGCGCGGGCGCCGAGATCGGCGTCGCGTCAACCAAGGCTTTCACCACGCAGCTCGTCGGCCTGTTCCTGCTGACACTCGCCCTGGCCCAGGTGCGCGGCCACCTCACCGACGAGCAGGAAGCACGCCATCTCAAAGCGCTGCGCCACCTGCCCGTGGCAGTGCAGGCCGTGCTGGCGCTGGAGCCGCAGATCATTGCGTGGAGCGAAGAGTTTGCGCGCAAGGAGAACGCCCTCTTCCTCGGCCGCGGGCTTCACTACCCCATCGCACTGGAAGGTGCGCTCAAGCTGAAGGAGATCAGCTACATCCACGCCGAGGCCTACCCCGCCGGCGAACTCAAGCACGGGCCGCTGGCCCTCGTGACCGCAGCGATGCCGGTCGTCACGGTGGCCCCCAATGACCTGCTGCTGGAGAAGCTGAAGAGCAACATGCAGGAAGTGCGCGCCCGCGGCGGCGAGCTCTTCGTGTTCGCGGACAACGACACCCGCATCCATAGCGAGCCCGGCGTGCATGTCATCCGGATGCCCGAGCACTATGGTGCGTTGTCGCCGCTGCTGCACGTCATCCCGCTGCAGCTGCTGGCGTACCACACGGCCTGCGCGCGGGGCACAGACGTGGACAAGCCACGCAATCTGGCGAAGAGTGTGACAGTGGAGTAAGGGCAGGCGGCGGCAGTCCGCCTCCTCCTCCTGTTTCAGCCAAGAGGAGTCGCAAACAAGGGCGCCGGCTCAAGCGCCGACGTAGGCTCCACCGGCGTGAGTCTTTGAGGTCGGGAAGGAGCTGCGCGGCCCCGTGCAAGGTCTGGCTGCTGTGCAGCGGCGACTACTCGCGGAACGGCGACCGTCAACTAGCCGCAGGACAGCAGCCTGCCCGGCAGCCCTTCGCCCAGTTCCTGACCCGGCCAGGAGCAGTCGCTCGATTCGCGCCCGGATGGCCGACAGTGGATCGGATCCGCCCCGGGGCGCGCACCCGTGGTCGAGCTGAGCGACGCGCTCAACGCGACTGACCTTCAGTGTCGGGCGGCGTCGATGGGACGGCACCACAAGCTTGCGGTTTCCCGCCACAACGCACGGCGGTGAGCGCTCGCGATCCTGCAGACCATCGCCGAGAACCCATGGTGCGGGGTCAAGGCCGCCATTGACATGCAGGAATATACCTGCATATTATCGCCACAGATGCCGACGTAGCGATGGACGACAACAAGGTTTTCAAGGCACTGGGCGACCCCACCCGCAGACAGCTTCTGGACCTGTTGTGTGAGCAGAACGGCCAGACCCTGGGCCAGCTCTGCGAGCACCTGGACATGGCGCGGCAATCCGTCACGCAGCATCTGGGCCTGCTCGAGGCGGCCAGCTTGGTGACCACGGTCTGGCGCGGTCGCGAGAAGCTGCACTTCATCAACCCGGTGCCACTGCACGAGGTCTACGAACGGTGGGTGCGCAAGTTCGAGCGCCAGCGGCTGCGCCTACTGCACGACCTGAAGAATCAACTCGAAGGAGAGTGATCGATGAGTAAAGAGAAGACGAGTTTCGTCTATGTGACCTACATCCGCTCGACGCCCGAAAAGGTGTTCGGGGCCATCACGAGGCCCGAGGTCGCGCGGCGCTACTGGGGGCATGAGAACGTGTCCACATGGACGCCCGGAAGCGAGTGGCAGCACGTGCGTGACGACGCGCAGCGCACCGTCAACGTGCTCGGCAGGGTGATTGAGGTCGATGCGCCTAGCCGCCTCGTCATCACCTGGGCGAGCCCGTCTCAGGCGGCCGATCCGGACAGCTACAGCCGTGTCACCTTCGACGTCGCAGCCTACGACGGCATGGTCCGGCTGACCGTCACTCACGACGAGCTCGAGGCCGGCAGCGGCATGGACAAGGGCATCCGGCAAGGGTGGCCGGTCGTGCTCTCCAGCCTGAAGTCTCTGCTAGAGACGGGGCGCGGCATCGACGTGTTCGCCAAGCCCTTGGTGGCGCAGGCCGCGACCTGAAACAGAGGGCGCACATGACCGAGCCCTTTACCGGTGGATGCGCATGCGGTGCGATCCGATATGCCACGAAGCACACGCCCGTGTTCCAGAACCATTGCCAGTGCCGCGACTGCCAGCGACGCAGCGGCACGGGGCATGGTTCCTGGCTCACCTTCCCGGCACGCGGTGAGATGACCATCACCGGCGAGGCGTCACAGTGGGAGGTGACCGGCGACAGCGGCAATGTGAAGATCCACGCCTTCTGCCCGGCCTGCGGCACGCCTGTCTACCTGCGCTTTGCCGCGATGCCCGACTTCATCGCAGTGGCCGCCGGCAGCCTGGACGAGCCGGCGCGCTTCGCGCCGCAGGTGTTGACCTACAGCGTGCGGGGCTTGCCGTGGGACGCCATCGATCCCACGCTGCAGACCTTCGAACGCATGCCGGCCGGTTAGTTCACCATCGACGCGAGCACCAGTTCGGCTTCGGGTGTCGGTGTCGCCCTTGAGGCCGAACGCCATGCCCGTGGCATACCGTGGATCATCGAGTATGCGCACCACCTTCTCGCCGAACTCCCGCGGGGGCATCGCGGCGCCGAAGCGGGACAGGAACTGCTCCATCGGGATCCCCTGCGAGTCTGCATAGGCCTTTGCGCCATTTGCGCCCGCATCGCCCACGCCCGTGCCACCCACCATGTTGCGGCACGATCACCTGGAAGCGTATGTCGAGGTCCGACTGCATCGAGACACCGTTGGCGTACCTGGCCATCACCCATAGCACTCGCTTGGCACCCGCATAGCAGCCGCCCGAAAGCGGGGATCCGTTCAGCGCCGCGCCGCTGGACCCGATGAGGATCCGGCTGCCAGGGCTGAGCGGGAGCGTGAGCACCGCTTGCAGCCACTGGAATCCGGCTTTGACATCGGTCTCCCAAGTGGCGGAGAAGTCATGCCAGTCCATCTTGTCCAAACACGCCATCGGCGGCTTGGCGCCGGCGTTGAGCACCAGAACGTCCGGTCGTGTTCCGGCCTCATGTGAGCCAGCCACTCCCGTGCCAAATACGCCGCGATATGGCACTGCAGCTCGCTGATCCGGGAGTGGCTGTGATTGACATCACAGACGGGCGGGCGAGAAAGCGTTTGCAATGCGGGGGAAATGTTGCTCACCGTAACGAGGCCTCCGTGTCCGCCTGGGGTCCGTGAAGACTCCGCTCAAGGCCAGCACGTTGCGGCAACGGAGAACAACCGAGATGGTCTCGCCATGCACGGTCGTCCGGCGATTGCGCCGGCCGGCGACACGCGGCGACCCGGAGGGAATGGATGACATCGAACACCAGCAGCGCCACGCCGTCGAGCCCCCGCGAGGAGCCCGCCCGCCCACGCGCTGCCGTGGAGGTCAGCGACGAGCGGCCCCTGACGCTGTGTGTGCGCGGCTTCAGCAAGATCGAGCGCCAGTTGCTCGAAGGCACCGTGAAGCTCTCGCAGCGCCGCAAGCCGCGGCTGGAAGTGGTCGGTGACGCGGACGCCGCGCGCGCCGATGTCGTCCTCATCGATGCGCTCGATGTGCCCTCCGTGCAATGGGCCCAAGCCCAGCCGTGGCTTTCGCAACGAACGGTGATCTGGGTCGACTCCAAGGTGCCCCGCCCCGGTCACACGATGTCCAAGCGTCCCGTGCAGTGGCCGATCCTGCCGATGCTGCTGGCGCGCGCGCTGGAAAACTCGTCCGCCGTGCGCAGTGCCCCTGGGGGACTTCCCCCGAGGCAAGAGACCGCACCAGCGGCACGACAAGGCCTACCCGCCACCGTTTCCGCATCCGCGAACACAGCCAGATCGACGGCGGCAGGCGCCACGACCCCGCTGCAGGTGCTCGTCGTGGACGACAGCCTGGCCGTGCGCAATCACTTGCGCTCGCTGCTGGAGGCACGCAGCATCGCCGTGACCGAGGCCGCCAGCGTGAAGGAGGCGCTCGATGCCGTGACGCAACGCCGCTTCGACTGCGCGCTGATGGATGTGCTGATGCCCGATGTCGACGGCTATGAAGGCTGCAAGCGGCTGAAGGCAATGAAGTCGAGCATTGGCCAGTTGCCGGTCGTGATGCTGACGAGCAAGTCATCTCCCTTCGATCGCATACGAGGAAAGATGTCGGGCTGCGATGCCTACCTCACCAAGCCGGCCGAACCGAAGCAACTCTACGAAGTACTGGCCCAGCACGTCGCCGCAGCGCGCGCCGGCGCGGCCGGTATGACCCCCTCAACCCCAAGGAGCCCCAATGGCCAAGACCATCCTGATCGTCGAAGACAACCAGAACGAGCGTAGCCGCCTTGAGCGGCTGCTCGCCAGCGCAGGCTACACAGTCACGACCGCTGAAAACGGCCAGCAGGCCGTCGACACGGCCAAGCGCAGCAAGCCCGACGCCATCCTCATGGACGTGAACATGCCCGTCATGGACGGATTCGCCGCCACCCGTGCGCTGCGCGGCGACTCGAACACGAAGTCGATCCCGGTGGTGCTGGTGACCGCCAAGGACCAGAAGGCCGACAAGGCCTGGGGCCAGATGCTCGGTGCCGCCGGCTACGTGACCAAGCCCTACACCGACGAACAGGTCCTGTCGCAGGTTCGGGCTCTGTGAACGTCCCCGCCCACCCGATCTCCTCGTTCGACAAGAAGCACATCGTGAAGCACGCGCACGGCTGAAACCCGAGCGGCGCTTTGCGCTTGCATCGAGACGGATATGAACGACACCTCCTCCCCGGCCCTTGGCGCCGCCCTCCCGCCCATCGCCGGCCTCGCGATGCTGCCGCTGCAGGCGCTGACGCGAGGGTTCGACTTCACCCCCCCCGAACTGCCTGCACAGTGGCCGCAGGAGGTGGTGCCTGCCTCGCCGTGGTCTGCGGTGCCGTTGCCCGTGGCTCCGGCCCAGGTCTCGGGCATCCAGGTGCGGCAGGGCTTCCGCGTCGGCGGTCTGCACCTGATGATCGGCTACGAAGACGGCAGCCAACTCACGGAACTCCCGCAGGTGTTTCGCATACCCAGCGCCCCGCGCTGGATGCTGGGCATGGCCAACCTGCACGGCACGCTCATCCCCGTATTCGATCTGGCGGCCTACCTGGGCATCGAACGCGAGGCGACGGACCGTCGTTTCCTGCTGGTGCTCGGCCATGGAGCCGATGCGGCCGGCGTGGTCATCGAGCAGATGCCGCAGCGGCTGCGCTGGAGCCCCGAAGACCAGATCGACACGGAAACGGCACCTTCCCGCCTCGCCGCGCACCTGAGCACAGCCTGCTTGATAGGGGAGACCCTGTGGTTCGACCTGCACTACAAGAGCCTGCTGGACGCGCTCGAGCGCGACCTCGGCGCTCCCCACTAGCACGCCCGGACCCTTGCGCAGCACCCGCATGACCCTCCGGCGAACTGAACCACCTGCCGTCCACGACGCCGTCGCGCGTGGCCGGTACTGACAACGAGCATACGCAGTCGAAAGGACGATCTCGATGGATGCCAACGAAAAGAGACTCTCGCTGATGGACCGCCTGCGCGGCGTCGGCCACTCCGGTACCGAGAAGCTCGGCCGGATGGTGCGCTTCGCTTTGACGACGTTCGTGCTGCTGGCCGTCGTCTACGTCGCCACCACCTGGCTGGTGTCCTCGCGGGTCGGGGAGGAGCGCGACCTCGCCAAGCTGTCGCTGGCGTTCGGCGACTTCGAGGCCCACCTCTTGGAGCAGCGCCAGAAGGAACAGAACTTTCTGAAGAGCGGCAGCAAGGAGGATCTCGACGCACACGCGGCCGCTTACGAGCACACCAAGGAGCTATTGGCCGAAGTCCGTGCCAACCCGCAGGCAACCGATACCGAGACGAAGCTTGCGGGAGACCTCGAGAAGCACCTCGACGCCTATCGCAATAGCTTCCTGGCGGCAGCGAACGCGCACGTCACTCGCGGCATCAATGAAGAGTCGGGCCTGCAGGGCAAGCTACGCAAGGCGGTGCACGGGGCCGAAGACCTGGTGTCGAGGACGGGCTCGCCCGAGTTGAGGGCGGCCCTCCTGCAGCTGCGCCGCAATGAAAAGGACTTCATCCTGCGCGAGCGACAGGAGTACGCCAGCGCGTTTGCCAAGAGTGCGGAAGAAATGACCCGCCTGCTCGCTGGCAGCGGGATCGATGCGGGCACGCGCATGCGGATCAGCGAGCTGATGTCCACCTACGTGGCCGCGTTCGGTGAGCTCGTGGCCGGCACCGAGGCGGTGAACAAGGCGCTGGAGGCCGCCGACGCCGCGGCCGAACAGGCCGAGGAGCCGCTGCACGCCGCAGTGGACGAAGTCGATCAGCGTGGCGCCCGGGCCACCGCAGTGGCGAGCAACACGCTCACGGGCTCAGCCGCGGTGCTGGTGGTCGTGCTGCTGGGCCTGGCGGCGCTGCTGTACTCCACGAAGCGCGCGGCGGACGCCACGCTCGCCGAGCGCCTGGCGGCGCAGCAGAAAGCCGAAGCCGAGAACGAGGCGCTCAACAACTCGGTAATCTCGATCCTGCAGGCCATGCAGCAGCTCGCCCAGCGCGATCTCACAGCCAAGGCGCCGGTGACTCAGGACGTGATCGGCACCGTCTCCGACTCGATCAACATGCTGACCGACGAGACCGCCCGCGTGTTGCACGGCGTGACCCGAATCGCCGACCAGGTGGAGCAGGTTTCTGGCAAGGTGAAGAGCCAGGCCGACCTCGTCTCGCGCACCGCCGAGGACGAACGCCTCAGCGTGCAACGGATGATCGCATCCCTGACTGACGCAACGCAGACCATGACCCAGGTGGCGAGCCTCGCCGAGCAGTCGAACAACAGCGCAGAGCAGGCGACCGAGGCCACCGTTGGCGCACTGGACACGGTGAACGGCACGCTCAAGGGAATGGAGTCGATCCGCGAGACCATCGCCGAGACCGAGAAGCGCATCAAGCGGCTGGGCGAGCGCTCGCAGGAGATCACGGGCATCGTGAACCTGATCAACACGATCTCGGAGCGCACGCACGTGCTGGCGCTGAATGCGTCGATGCAGGCGGCGGTGGCGGGCGAGGCGGGACGCGGCTTCGCGGTGGTGGCCGAGGAAGTGCAGCGCCTGGCCGAAAGCTCACGAAACGCCACGCAGCAGATCGGCGCGCTCGTGAACAACATCCAGCTCGAGACGAACGAGACCATCAACACGGTGAACCGCACGATCAGCCAGGTGGTGCAAGGCTCCGAGCAAGCGCACAAGGCCGGCGAGCAGATGCGCCGCACGCAGGAGATCACCGCGAAGCTGGTGGCGCTGGTGCGTCACATCGCCGAGACCTCCGACCGCCAGAAAACGATGTCGGTGCAGCTGCTCGAATCGGTGGAACACATCGGCCGCAGCACCGAGCGCACGGCCGAGCAGATCAACGCGCAGAACCAGGAAACCGACACGCTGCTGGAGTCTGCACGCGAGCTGGTGCAGTCGGTCAACGTGTTCAAGCTGCCGCAGTTCGCCTGAAACCGCATCTCAGCCGTGAAGCTCAACGACCTGATCGAAGCACTGGCCGGCGAGATCGAGGCCATGCAGGGCGACCTCGGGCACTGCCTCGAGTCTCTCGCGCTGCTTGAAGCCGACGCGCCAGCCTTCATGGACGCACTGGACGAGTACAGCGGGCTGGCCCAGCGCATGGGCGAGGCGGCCGAGATGGCCGGCTTCCCCGGTTTGCAGGCAGTGTGCGCCCATGTGGCTCAGAACACGCTGTTGGCGGCCACGCTGGAACCAGCCGACCGCGACCCGCTGCTCCAGTTCCTGCGCCGCTGGCCGGCGTTGATGGTTCATTACCTGCGCAGCCTCGACGATCCGTCGGTGGCGGCAGGCCTTGTGGATCATCTGCGCGAAGCACCCAGCCCGCTAGAGGAGAACGAAGCGCTGAAGATCGCGCACATGCTGGGCTCCATTCCCTCGCAGGTAGGTTCGGGTTTCGGCGACGACACGCCTGCACGACCCGTGCTCGCAACGCCGGAGGACGTGGCCCTGGTCGTTCCCGACGATGTGGACCAGAGGCTGCTCGAAGGCTTCTTCAGCGAGGCGCCCGACCAGGCGCGCCACCTCATCGAACTGGCCCGCACCCTCGCTTCAGGGCAGGGTGACAGCTCCGACCTCATCGCGGCCAAGCGGGTGGTGCACACGATGAAGGGCTCCGGCTCGATCATCGGCCTGCGCGGGCTGGCCTCGCTCGGGCACCACCTCGAGGACGTGCTCGAGCACTTCGAGCGCCATGGTGGCACGGTGGCCCAGGCCGCGGCCGATGCGCTTCTCGATGCCGCCTACTGCCTGGAGCAGATGATCGCCCACGTCCTCGGCGAGGACGCCTACCCTCAGCAGGCTCTCGCCGTGCTGCAGTCGGTGCTCGACCTGGCCAACCGCATTGACCGTGGAGAGTCGCTCGAAACCGTTGTGACGCGCAGCTCTCCTGCACAGGCGACCCCCCCGGTGCCCGTCGTGTCGGGCGAGGCGAGCAACGTCACCACCTCACCGGCGGCCGCGCTGCGTGTCAGCGTGCAGCGTGTCGACGAACTGTTCCGCGTGTCAGGCGAGGTCGCTGTTCATACCGCAGCCATGGAGGCGCGCCTGAAGGTGCTGACCGAGCGCGCCAGGGAGCTGCTCGCACAGAACTTGCGCATGCAGAAGCGCCTGTTCGAACTCGAAACACTGGTGGACGTGCGCTCGCTCACGATGCTGCGCGCACGGGGCCACCGTGCAAGCGATGCGGCACTGGATCCGCTCGAACTCGACCAGTACAGCGAACTGCACAGCACCGCGCACGCGCTGATGGAAGAGGCCGCCGATGTCCGCGCGCTGGCGCTGCGTTTGGAGGCTGACATCGGGCAGACGACCGGCGTGCACGCGCGCCAGCAGCGCCTGTCGCGCGATCTGCAGCACCTGGTGATCTCGACCCGCATGACAGAGGTGGGCGCGCTCGCCTCGCGCCTGCAGCGCAATGTGCGCTCGACCTGCAAGGCCACCGGCAAGCAAGCCGAGCTGGTGCTCGCCGGCACCGGCACGCTGATCGACGGCGAGGTGCTGAACCGGCTGGCCGACCCGCTGCTGCACGTGCTGCGCAACGCGGTCGATCACGGCCTGGAGACCCCCGCCGAGCGCCGCGCCGCAGGCAAGCCGGAAGCCGGCCTGATCCGCCTGTCGTTCGAGCGCCAGGGCCAGCAGGTGGTCCTGCGCTGCACCGACGACGGGCGCGGACTCGATTACCGTGCGATCCGCCGCCGCGCCATCGAGCGCGGCCTCCTGTCGCCCGAGCAGACCACCAGTGACGAAGACCTCGCTCGCCTGATCCTCATGTCCGGTTTCTCCACGCGCCAGACGATCAGCGAGTTGTCGGGTCGCGGGGTCGGCATGGATGTAGTGCGCGAATGGGTCGCGAGCATGAGCGGCTCGATCCGTGTGTCCTCGCGCACCGGCGAGGGCTGCACGATCGAGATGCGGTTCGCTGCTTCGCTGTCGACGATGCATTCGCTCATCGTCGACGTCGCGGGCCAACGTTTCGCGCTGCCATCGGTCCAGGTCGAGCAGGCAGTGCCGCGCGGCGTGGGCGCATTCGAGATCCTCGGGGACAAGCTGGTCTACCGTCACAAGAAGCGCGTGCTGCCCGCGCGCAAGCTTGCGCAAGCCGCGGCCATCGGCGAACGCGAGGACAAGCCTTGGGACGCCTACGACGCCGTGATCGTCCGCGTCGACGACAAATCCGTCGCGCTGGCCGTCGACCGGCTGCTGGACTCGCGCGAGCTGCTGGTCAAGAGCCCGGGCCGGTACGCACGGCACGTGCGCGGCGTTGCCGGCCTGTCCGTCCTCGGCGATGGCAGCATGGCCGTGAACCTCGACGTGGCCGCACTCCTCGACGAGAACGCACGGCCGGCGTTCTCCGCGGGCCGGATCGAGAGCCCGGCGCAACTCGACGAAGGCAACCTGCCCGGCGTGCTGGTCGTTGACGACTCGCTTTCCGTGCGCAACTCGCTCATGCAGCTGGTCCAGGACGCGGGCTATCGCGTGGTCAGTGCGCGCGATGGCGTCGATGCCATCGACTCGATCGCGTCGTTCAAGCCCGATGTCGTGCTGACCGACCTCGAGATGCCCAACATGAACGGCCTGGAGCTCACCGCGCACATCCGCTCCCGCGAGGAACTGAAGGAGCTGCCCGTCATCATGGTCACCTCGCGTTCGCAGGAAAGACACCGCCGCATGGCCGAAGAGGCCGGCGTGAGCAGCTACGTGACCAAGCCGTACAACGAGGCCGACCTGCTCGACAGGATCCGGCAGGCGCTCATCTTGGCGGCGTAGCTGCGCAGCACGAGGAGACGATGCGATGGACTTGGATACACCGACGAGCAAACCGTTGCGCGGCAACTTCGTGCTGCTGCGCGCTGATGATCTGCGGCTGCTGCTGCCGCAGGAACAGGTGGGCGAGGCAAGCCACCTCGGGGAGCCGCCCGAGCCGACCGAATTGCCCGGCGTCTTCATGCGTACCGGCGAGGCCGGCGACGACCTGATCGTGGCCCTGTCGTCTCGCATGAAGCCGCTGCAAAGCTTCCCGCAGGACCGCTTCTTCGTCACGAAGGTCAACGCGCCCCAGGGCGAAGTGGCGTTTGGCTGGAGTGATGTACGGGTGCTGATCGACGTCGAGCTGCGAACGCAGCGCGTGCCTGCATTGCTGGATTGGGAGCACGGGCCGCTGCGCAGCTTCGTCGAGATCGACGGCGAGGTCGCTTTCTGCTGCGATGCGCAACGCCTGGCCGATCGTGCATTCATGCAGGGAGCCTGAATGGAAGCTTCGCTGGAAACCGAACGGATCGACGCACCGCTGTCGACCCTCGACCCTGACACGCCCGACGAGCAAAGCCTGCACGACGTCCCACATGCCGAGGCTCGTCTGCTCGAGTACGACCGGGGCCGGTACGTGGCACTGCCGCTGCACACCACCATGGAGGTGGTGGAGCGGCCTGCCGTTGTGGAGGTGCCTGGAGCGCCCTACTACGCCTTGGGCATGTTGCGCTGGCAGGACCGCTGGATTCCTGTCATCGACCTATGCACCCTGCTGGAGGCATACCAGAAGCTGAGCGCGCCACCCCGGCGACACCTCCTGGTCGTGGCCTACCAGCGCGCGCCCAGACAACCGATCGAGTACGGCGCCATCGTCACCGTCAGCCTGCCGCGCACGGTGCGGGTGCATGACGGCCAGGCTTGCGGCCTGCCGCAGCACAGTGACCTGTGGCCGCTGATTGCCGACTCCTGCTTCAGCGAGAACGGCCAAGTCGCTGTGCCGATCGTCAACACCGCCCGCCTCTTTGCGCAAGTCTGGGGCTGACTTCCCAGCGCGCATACCCACGGTACACCGCGTACCGTGGGCGAACGAGTGCGCGGCGGCGCGCGCAGGCGCGTTCAGGCAGCCAGTTCGGCGAACAAGGCTTGGAGCTGCTCGCGCGCGCTTGGCAGCAAGCCGATAAACACAAAGCCGGCGTGGGTCACCCCCTCGAGGTCGACCTTGTGCATCCAGATGTTCCTTGCGGTCAGCTCGATGGGTACCCGATCATTGCCCTCGATGCGCATCTCAATGCGAACCGAATAGGTGGCCCCACGGCGCAGCGGTGAGGCCAGTTGCAGCTTGAAGCCGCCGAAGCTGATGTCCTCGATCTCGCCGATCATCAAGCCATTCGTCGTATCGACGGCTCGCAGGTACGACAGCGTGTCGTAGCGCTCGTGTGCACGCCGGTCCTCGACCGGCCAGTCGTCCCTGATCGACTGCTCGCCGACGTGCTGCGTCATGGTGATCATCCCTTAGGCCTTTCGATTCTTGTCATCGCCATGCCCGATATCGACGGCACGCGCACGAACTGAAGCGCGCGCTGCGCAGCTTTGCCCTGCCGCACAGCGAGGCATTGATCTGGGTCCACCTTCAGGCGCATAGCCGGACTTGTCGAACCCGTGGTCGTATCGAACCCTTGGTCGTCTGCCCCACGAACAAGTCGAGGTTCTCCCTCTCGATCCATCTAGCTCTAGCTCGGATTCGGCCGCACGGTCAACGGCACCGGGCGGCATGTGCGGGCTCGGGGTGAGCGCTTACGGCATCTTCCACTTGATGGAGCAACCGATGCTGGCCACCTGCTCCTGCGGCCCGACGCACGTGGCGGCCACCATCTTCATCGCCTCGTAAAGCTCCCGACCCGTGTCGGGCGCGGCCGGTTGACGGCCCGAGGCGTCGAGGCGCCCGCGGTACTGCAGCTTCCTGTCCCGGTTGAATCCAAAGAAGTCGGGTGTACAGACCGCACCGTAGGCGCGAGCCACCGCCTGGGACTCATCGTAGAGGTATGGGAAGTCGAACCCATGCTGCACCGCAAACACCTTCATGCGATCGAAGGAGTCCTCGGGGTACGCCTCAGCGTCGTTGCTGCTGATGGCCACCACGCCGATACCCAGTTTGTGCAGGGCCTGGGCCTCAAGGACGATCCGGTCGACGACGGCGAGCACATACGGGCAGTGGTTGCAGATGAACATGACCCACGTGCCGTTCGGTCCCGACACCCGGTCCAGCGTCCAGGTTCGGCCATCAGTGCCGGGCAGCGCGAAGTCGATCGCGGACATGTCCCGCCGGAGAGGTTCAGCCGTTGCAGCCATAACAAATCTCCTCCAGAGTCGTGCATCTGCACAAGTGGGCGGCGGCCCGCGCCTACCGGCGCAGGGGCCACATCGGTTGCACTTCCGGCGCAGCAAACTCCCGTCCGATCGCGTTGCGGGCAAAGAGGTAGTCGTTGAGCTGCGATGGCCCTAGGGCGTCGAGATCGACCCGCCCTCTCTCGTCACAGGGGAATAGATAATCTTTGCCCTCACCGGAGAGGCAGCGAAAGCATAGCTGGAAGCCGGCGGAAGGCTTGTTCGGTCCCGGTCTCATCGGATCCCCTCGGGAGGTACGTTGCGCACAGATGTTGCACCGCAACATCGCCCCACTATAGGCGATGACTCCATTCCTCCGAACCATATTTGTTGCGCCGCAACGCATATGCCCCTGAGTAGACTCCGGGCATGAAACCGGCCTACCAGAAGTTCAACGTCGACGTGCATCAGAGCCCTATCGACGGGCAAGGCGTGTTCGCAGCCGAGCCGATCCGGCGGGGTTTGAAGATCGGCGAGATCCGAGGCGAATCCATCTCCGTATCAGACGCCCGCATCCGGGCGACGCGACATGAACGCATCATGATCGTTGAGGTATCCGAGCGCCGCGCGATCGACTTCACCAGGTCTTGCGACCCGATGCGCTATACCAATCACTCCTGCTCACCCAATGCTCGCTTGTGCATACGCCAGGGCCGGGTAGAGTTCTATGCACTGGCGGATATACGGCCGGGTGATGAGATCACGGTCAACTACGGCGAGACACACCATGAAGGCCGTCTGGCATGTCGCTGCGGCGCCTCCAGCTGCAAGGGGCGGCTCTAGTGCTCCGCGCAGGAACAAACCGTCGTGAAGACCGCACCACGACGAGTCGCCTGCCGTTGTTGCGCCGCTTGCGCAGCGGTCCCACCCTGAGCTGCTGCGCAGCGCGCCTAGTCGGGCGACCCGCACTGGGGTCTTCGAACTGTCGGCCCGCTTCGGACAGGTCGCGGACGTTCTGTCCCGCGCAGAGCACCAGCCTGCGAGTAAGCGCACACGGCATTCGATCCCAGACCGTCGGCCGCCGGCTGTGTGCCATGCCACCTCTTGCCGTGAGGCGCGAAAGCCGACACGATGCGCTGGACAAATCCACACTTACCGCCATGTGCCTTCGCTTTTCCTTCCTCGCCCTCTGCCTCGCCTCTTCACACGCCGCGGTCGCCGCGGATCAAGCCGCCTCCGCCCCGGCCCCCAATCATGCCGAGCAGGCCGGCGCGCGATGCGAGCAGGCTGTCGCCGAAACGGTAACCCGAATGCGCGGACGAGATGCCAAGGAAGTGAACTTCGTCGCGGCCAGGCGCGTAGTCATGCCCGCCACGGAGGGGCAGGAACTGACCGTCCGCGGCGAGGGAAGCTATCGTGGGCGGCCGGGCAACCGTGGCGTGGGCTTCAGCTACCACTGTGCCTTCGACCTCGCCACCGGCGCCACTTCCGGCGTGATGTTCCGCGATGAAGGCGATCCGTCAGCGCGGCGGGAACAGGTTTGGGAACCGGATCTCACCCAGATGTCGCCGGAAGTTTGCGAAACCGCCGCCGCCGCGCACCTGAAAGAAAAGTACCCGCGCATCGGGCGTATTGCCTTCGGCTCCGACACTCGCCGGCTCCGCCCCGCGCCCAGCGAACACACCAGCCTAGAGGGCCAGGGTGCTCTGCAACGTGCCCCAGGCATGAACTCAGTGCCGTTTACGTACCGCTGTGAATTCGAAAGTACGAGCGGCAGGCTGGTGGGCGTGCAGACGTTCGATTGAATCACGGAAGATGGAGACGGTGCCGGCACGAATCACTGCCGGGCTGTTCGGCTCGGGTTCCCTCTCTCGCCGCGCCACCGTCGGAACCATCCTAGAAGCGCCACCCAGGGGTTGGGCACCCCCTGCCCTGGGGAGTCTGCGGGCTTAACCGCAGGCAGCCGTATCGGCTGATGAGATGCGCCCGGCATGGCCGAACAGGCGCGCCGACGGTGCCCGGCCTGCGCGAAACGCACAGCCGAGCTACGGCGAGCACTGGCAACGACAAGGGGGCCTTCGGTGGGAATGAGCGACCACGCTGGATGGCCTCTCACCCGGTTAGTGAATCAGGCGATCCTGTTCCTCAACGAAAAGCTCGTCGAGGATGAGCGCATCGGGCTCCTCGCCGAGGCTCCAGAAGACCATGAGCACGATGATCTTCAGGTCCTCCAGGTCCAACGGTCCACCCGAAATGGCGCTTGCCCGATCGACCACCATCTCGCGCATTGCCGGAGGCAGCACACCGGCAGACTCCAGGAAGCTGATGAAGCCAATGGAAGCATCACCGAGCCGCTCCTGCTCGGCCATGGAATACACCCGCAGGCTGCTTGCGCTCTGTTCGCCCACGTAAGCCTGCGCCGCACCGGCCAGACCGTCGAGCCAGCTGAGTGCTTCCTGAATCTCCTCTGTCTCGAAGCCCACAGCAGAAAGCTTGCGCGTCAGCTGAGCATGATCAGGACAGGCATCCGGCCGCCAGTAGTTTTCGTACAGGTAGACGAGCACGTCGAACATGCGAACCACTATACCCCAGCGATACCGATGGCCCTGTGCAAAAAACAGCGCTTCCTTCTGCGGCTTCAGCCATCCCGGGGACGCCTCAAGCGGCACGGTCAGACTGATGCCACACGCTGAAAAAGCTGTCCTGGAAGGCGCGCCACGCGTCCAGCCAGTTCGAGATCGAGCAGTCGGGCGTTGAGTTCGTGAGGCTGGCAGCCGGTGCGGGCGACCAGGGCATCGAGCGAAACCGGGTCATAGCCCATCGCCTCCAGCAGCGGGTCGCGCCGGGTGGGCTCCGTGGGCACCGACTGCGGCGCACTGAGCACCTGTCCCGGCCGCAGTTCTTCGAGGATGTCCTGCGCACTGTCCACGAGCTTGGCCCCCTGCTTGAGGAGCGCATGGCAGCCGCGGGACTGCGGTGCGTGGATGGACCCCGGAATGGCGAACACTTCGCGCCCGGCCTCGGCCGCCAGCCGCGCAGTGATGAGCGAACCGGATTGCAGCGCTGCCTCCACGACGAGCACCCCCTGCGACAGCCCCGCGATGATCCGGTTGCGCAGAGGAAAGTTCGCCGCTAGCGGCGGCGTGCCGAGCGCGTACTCGCTCAGCATCAAGCCCTCGCGGGCGATGCGGTGCGCGAGCAAGTGATGCGTGCGCGGGTACACCCGGTCCAGTCCCGTGCCAACGACGGCGACCGTGGCACCGGGGCCTTCGAGCGCACCTTCGTGCGCGGCGCCGTCGATGCCCAGCGCCAGTCCTGACACCACGGTCAGCCCGGCGCCGCTCAGTGCGGCTGCGAATGCCCGGGCGTTGTCGCGGCCCTGGGCCGTGGGATTGCGGCTGCCGACGATCGCGATCGCCGGCCGCCGCAGCAAATCCATATGACCTTGCGCATAAAGCAGCAGTGGCGGGTCCGCCGCTTGCAGCAGCAGCTCGGGATACAGCGGGTCTCCAAGCGCAATGACCCGCCGCGGCGGCTCCCCTTCGGCACCGAGCCAGTGAGCGGTGGTGTCGATGAGGCCGCGGAGCATCTCGGGCGAGGCGGCGAGCGCTTCAGCCGCGGCAGGGCCCACCACCTCGCGGCGCGCAGCCGAAGAAGCGGCAATGGCCGCCTCGGGAGATCCGAAGGCGGCCAGCAGCTTGCGGGCCGATTCGCGACCGACCCGCGGCGTTTCGATGAGGGTGAGCCAGGCGGCGAGATCGTCGCGCTCCATCACACCGGCCTGCCGTAGCTCAAGGCTGCGTGAAGCGGTCGCCCGGCTTGACCGGCTCCTTCACCGAGAGGATCAGAGCGTAGGACATGCGGTCGAAGACACGGAACACAAACAGCATCCCGTGGCGCTCGTCAGGCAGCTTGATGGTCGGCCGCGAAGGATCGGTTCTATCGATCACTTTCTCGCCGGTGCGCCACAAGGCAAACACATGGCCCCGCTCGACACCGTCGCGTGCGCCGCGGTTCAAAGCCACGATCTGGTTCTGACCGGCGGTCATTGCATCACCATACAGAGAGGCGATCTGACCGGACAGCGGCGACGAGGGCGCGTGCGGCGCGTAACTGCTGAACTCCCGCTCCGGCACGGGCGCCAGCCGGTCACCGACGTTAGCCTCCTGGCGGATGCTTGTGATGGCAAATGTGGACGGAACGATCTCGGGCTTGCCGTCTGCGCCGTTGCGCGTTTCGCCAGGACGCACGGACTCAGCCGAGCCCACGTAAACCGCCTCGAAGCCCAGCACTTCACCCGTGGTCGGGTCCTTGAGCGGCCTGGGCTCCCGGAAGATGCGGAAGTTGCTCTTGCCCCCCAACTCGCCTCGGACGTATGCCGTGTCGCCGCGGGAGAGAAGCACACGGCCTTCCTGCGTGGCCACGATGCGCGGCGCCGTGGCGAGCTCGTTGGTCTCGAAGATGACGGCTTCGTTGAGGAAAGGCTCGATGAGATGCAGCGGGATCGCCGGAATGGCGTCATCGCCGAGCGGGCTGGTACGCACGCGCGGCGACAGCCGGATCGTCCCCTCATGGATCGGCTGGCCCACGCGCAGCCGCGCGCGTCCGTCGACTTTCTCAAGGAACAGGATCTGCCCCGGGTAAATCAGATGCGGATTACGGATCTGCTCCAAGTTCATGCCCCACAGCTCAGGCCATCGCCATGGGCTGCGCAGGAACACGCCGGAAATGGCCCAGAGGGTATCGCCTCGCTTGACGGTATACGAATCGGGCGCGTTTTCAGCCAGCTCCGACAAAGGTACGCCCGCCTGGGCCACCTTTTGCGCGGTGCTGCGTTGCTGCGCCGTGATGGGAAAACGGGGTTCGGCTGCGTAGGCGGTGCCGGCAACAGAGGCACCCAACAGAAGGCTTGCCGCGAGGCAAGCGTGAGAGGCAGGTCTGATACGGCGCGTCATCAGTGGGGGTCTCCGGACGCGACAGGGGAGCGGCCTCTCGCGAGATGGTTCTTTGCCTTAGGGTTGTTCCACCGGCGGCTCCGAGTATGGGCCACTCTTCGGCGAAAATTGCTCATTCAGTTTCACAGATTCTGCCCGTAAACCCTTGATATCGCAACGAAAGTAACCCGAGGCGGCGCCGCGCGTGAGACTCGTCACGCCTGCTCGCCTCGCGGCGGCTCGAATCGATACGCGGGCCAGCAGGCCACCGACGCACAACTCAGACCCATGGCCAAGCTCTCCATCCTGCGCTACCCCGATCCCCGCCTGCACACGGTCGCCAAGCCGGTACAGGAGGTGGACAACCGCATCCGCCGGCTCGTCGATGACATGCTCGAGACCATGTATGCCGCCGACGGGGTCGGCCTAGCGGCCACGCAGGTAGATGTGCACGAGCGCGTGATCGTGATCGATACCTCCGAAGGACGAGACGATCCCAAGGTTCTGATCAACCCGGAGATCGTCTCGCGCAGCGACGAGATGACGCTCGCCGACGAGGGCTGCCTGTCCGTGCCGCAGGTGTACGACAAGGTTCCCCGGCACGCGCGGGTCACGGTGCGCGCGCTCGGCCGTGAGGGCCAGCCGGTCCAGTTCGATGCGGACGGGCTGCTGTCGGTATGTGTGCAGCACGAGATGGACCACCTCCTGGGCAAGGTGTTCGTGGAGTACCTGAGTTCGCTCAAGCGCGATCGCATCCGGAACAAGATGATCAAGAAGTCGCGCGAAGAACAGCGTGTCTGAGCCTCGCATGCGCATCGCCTTCGCCGGCACGCCGGAATTCGCGCAGGTGGCTCTGGCCCAATTGCACACCGCCGGCTTCGAGATCCCTCTCGTGCTCACGCAGCCTGACCGCCCGGCCGGCCGCGGCTTGAAGCTGCAGCCCTCGCCCGTGAAGGCTTATGCGCAGGCGAACGGGCTAGCCGTGTCGCAACCGCACAGCCTCAAGCTCGACGGCAAGTACGGCGAGGACGCGGCCGCCGCGCGCGCGGCGCTCATGGAGGCCCGGCCGGAGGTGATGGTCGTGGCCGCCTATGGCCTCATCCTGCCGGCCTGGGCGCTGGGCCTGCCCAAACTCGGTTGCCTCAACATCCACGCCTCGCTGCTGCCGCGCTGGCGGGGTGCCGCGCCCATCCATCGGGCCATCGAGGCCGGTGACGCACAGACGGGAGTGACCATCATGCAGATGGACGAGGGCCTGGACACGGGCGACATGCTGCTGGGCGAGGCCGTGGAGATCCGGCCCGACCAGACCACCGGCACCCTGCATGACCGCCTGGCCGCGCTCGGCGGCCGGCTCATCGTGGAGGCGCTGGACCTGGCAGCCCGTGGCGAGCTGAAGCGCACGCCGCAGCCGGCCGCAGGGGTGACCTACGCACACAAGATCGACAAGGCCGAGGCCGCCATCGACTGGGCGCAGCCAGCTGCCGTGATCGAACGCCGCATGCGCGCATTCGATCCGTTCCCTGGCACGGGCACCACGCTGGATGGTGAAGGCGTCAAGCTCTGGCGTGCGGCCGTGGTGGACGGCGGCGGCGAACCCGGCGCCATCCTGGCCTGCGAGGGCGACCATCTGGTTGTCGCCTGCGGATCAGGGGCGCTGCGTCTCTTGGAACTCCAGCGTGCGGGCGGCCGGCGGCTCGGCGTGCGCGAATTCCTGCAAGGCCGTCCCTCGGTCGCCGGGCACCGATTCGGGGGCTGAGCTGCCCCCATGATTGAACTCGCGGCGCCCGCCACCAACTGAAGCGTCGTTCGACAACCCCAGAGGATCCAGGAGGCCCGCCCCATGTTCAACCTGCTGAAGACCGCCGTCCTGATGGCGGCCATCACCGCCCTGTTCATGGCGATCGGCGCCGCGCTGGGAGGCCGCGCCGGTATGGTGCTGGCACTGGGCTTGGCCGTCGCGATGAACTTCTTCAGCTACTGGTTCTCCGATAAGCTGGTCCTGCGCATGTACAACGCGCAGGAGGTCGACGAGAGCTCCGCGCCGCAGTTCTACCGGATGGTGCGCGAACTGGCGCAACGCGCCGAGCTGCCCATGCCACGCGTATACCTCATCGAGGAGGGCGCGCCCAACGCCTTCGCCACGGGCCGCAACCCGCACCATGCCGCCGTGGCGGCCACGACCGGGATCCTGCGCGTGCTGTCAGACCGCGAACTGCGCGGCGTGATGGCGCACGAGCTGGCGCACGTCAAGCACCGCGACATCCTGATCAGTACGATCAGCGCCACCATGGCCGGTGCGATCGGCATGCTTGCCAACTTCGCCATGCTGTTCGGCGGACGCGACAGCGAAGGCCGGCCGGCCAATCCCATCGTGAGCATCCTGGTGATGATCCTGGCGCCGATCGCCGCAAGCCTGATCCAGATGGCCATCAGCCGCGCCCGCGAATTCGAGGCCGATCGCGGCGGCGCCGAGATTTCGGGCGACCCTCAGGCGCTCGCCTCCGCCCTGCAGAAGATCCAGCGTTACGCCCAGGGCCTGACGATGGAAGCCGCCGAGCGGCACCCCGAAACGGCGCAAATGATGATCATGAACCCGCTGTCCGGCGGCGGGCTGCGCGGGCTGTTCTCCACGCACCCCTCCACCGAGGAGCGAGTGGCGCGGCTCTTGGCGATGGTGCGCTGACCCATACTGCCGCCGCGGCGGCGTTCAAGTCGGCGTGGCGGGCGCCGATATCGCCATCAGCACCACGCCCGCCCTTCCATGCCGCGCCTCGTCTTGCCCCTGGCACTTGCCGCCACGCTGCTCGCGGGCTGCGACATGCTGGGCATTCAATCGCCCGAGCAGCAGGCAGCCGCCCGCGAGGCGGAGGGCAAGGCCATCGGCGCGGCGTGCCGCCAAGCGGGGCGCGCGATCGAGGACTGCTATGCGCTCAATCGCCGCGTTGGCAAAGCTGCCATCTTCGCGGGTTGGCTGGAGATGAACGACTACATGCGCGAGCACAAGCTCGAGACGGTGACGCCCGTTATCGTGGCATCGCATGGCGAGAAGGCCACCGAACCCAAGTCGAAGCGAGCCAGCCGCGACCTCGACGCGAAGGACGCCGAACAGGATACGGATGCCGGCGAGGCTGAGTCCCAGCCACGCAAGGCGGACAAGCCGGTGTCCAAGCCGCGCCGGCAAGATACAGCGCCCTCCTGATCTGCCCTGCCCGGGCAGGGCTTCGCGTCTCGCCCACAATGCCGTGATGGAGAACAGCCGCCCCGTATGGCGCCACCCACAGTTCCGCCAAGGCGTGCGCGACATGCTCTCGGTCGGCTTGGGCATTGCCGCCTGGGGCATGGTGACCGGCGTCGCCATGGTCAAGGGCGGGCTGTCGGTGCCCATGGCCTTGTTCATGAGCCTGGTGGTGTACGCCGGCAGCGCGCAACTGGCCGCACTTCCACTCATGGCAGCCGGTGCGCCGATGTGGGTGGTCTGGACTACTGCCCTGTGCGTCAACCTGCGCTTCGTGATATTCAGTGCGCAATGGCGGCCCTACTTCAGGCGCTTCCCACGAGGCCGGCGACTGGCGCTCGGCTACTTCGCCGGCGACCTGAGCTATGTGATGTTCATGCGCAGGTTCCATGAGCCGCGCGACGACGAAGGCCAGATCGAGTACTACCTGGGAGGCAGCGCCGTGAATTGGGCAGCATGGCAGTTTCCGGCCGCAGCCGGCATCGTGCTCGCCGACGTGATCCCCACGGAGTGGGGCTTGGGCTTTGCCGGCGTGCTGGCACTGCTGGGGCTCACATGCTCGCTGCTGTCCGACCGCGCCACAACGCTTGCGGCCGTGGTGGCCGGCGCGGCGGCGGTGGCTGCGTTCTCGCTCCCGTTCAAGCTGCACATCGTGGTGGCGGTCGCGGCAGCGGTGTGCGTGGGCCTGATGATGGACGGTGGTGGCGATGTCCGCCAGCACCTGCGCACGGCGTTCGGGGCCGGCCGTCGGACCGAGCCGACCGAGACACCCACTTCACGAGGTAGCTAGTGTCGTGAGCACAACAGAAGCCTTCATCACCATCGTCGGCCTCGCAGTCATCACGGTGCTGACGCGTGCGTTCTTCCTACTGTCCGAGCGCGAGCTCGTGCTGCCCGACTGGGTGCAGCGCGGGCTGCGCTACGCGCCGCTGGCCGCGCTGACAGCCGTGGTGGTGCCCGAGGTAGTGATAGCGCAGGGCCACCTCATCGACACCTGGAAGGATGCGCGGCTTTATGCCGTGGCGGCGAGCATGGCCTATTACTTCTGGCGTCGCGGCATCCTCGGCACCATCCTGGCCGGCATGGCCGTGCTGGTGCCGCTGCGGCTCGGGTTGGGCTGGTAGGGCTCTCTAAAATCTGCGGATTCACTCCATCCGCCGATTCCCATGAACGTCATCCGCTTCGAAGACCTAGTGGCCCAGGGCAAGGTCCAGGGCCAGCGCGTGTTCATTCGCGCCGACCTCAACGTGCCCATCGACGATGCCGGCCGCATCACCGAAGACACCCGCATCCGCGCCTCGATGCCTTGCATCCAGATGGCGCTCAAGGCCGGCGCGGCTGTGATGGTTACCTCGCACTTGGGGCGCCCCACCGAAGGCGAACTCAAGCCCGAGGACTCGCTGGCGCCCGTCGCGCGCCGCATGAGCGAGCTGCTGGGGCGCGAAGTGCCGCTCGTGCAGAACTGGGTCGACGGCGTGCAGGTGGCGCCGGGCGAGCTGGTGCTGCTGGAGAACTGCCGCGTCAACAAGGGGGAGAAGAAGAACAGCGAGGAGCTGGCCCGCAAGATGGCGGCCCTCACCGACATCTTCGTGCACGACGCGTTCGGCACTGCCCACCGCGCCGAGGCCTCGACCTACGGCATCGCGCAGTTCGCCAAGATCGCCTGCGCCGGCCCGCTGCTGGCCGCCGAGATCGATGCGATCAGCCGCGCGCTGGCCAACCCGAAGCGTCCGCTGGTGGCCATCGTGGCGGGCAGCAAGGTGAGCACCAAGCTCACGATCCTGCAGTCGCTAGCCAGGAACGTCGACCAGCTTATCGTAGGTGGCGGCATTGCAAACACGTTCATGCTGGCTGCCGGCCTGCCCATCGGCAAGTCGCTGGCCGAGCCCGACCTGGTGGGCGAGGCGCGCGCCGTCATTGACGCGATGAAGGCCCGCGGCGCGGCCGTCCCCATCCCTGTGGACGTGGTGACCGCCAAGGCGTTCGCTGCCGACGCCCCGGCCACGGTGAAGTCGGCCGCGGACGTCGGACCCGACGAAATGATTCTCGACATCGGCCCCAAGGCGGTAGCCCAACTCGCCGAGCAGCTGAAGGCGGCCGGCACCATCGTGTGGAATGGGCCCGTGGGCGTGTTCGAGTTCGACGCGTTCGCCCAGGGCACGCAAACCATCGCCCGTGCCATCGCGGAGTCGAGCGCGTTCAGCATCGCGGGCGGGGGCGACACGCTGGCGGCCATCGCGAAGTACGGCATCGAGAAGGACGTGGGCTACATCTCCACCGGCGGTGGCGCGTTCCTCGAAGTGCTCGAAGGCAAGACGCTGCCGGCATTCGAGATCCTCCAAAAA
This sequence comes from uncultured Burkholderiaceae bacterium, assembly GCA_966251135.1. GTDB lineage: Bacteria > Pseudomonadota > Gammaproteobacteria > Burkholderiales > Burkholderiaceae_C > Albitalea. Next base: position 4,859 of record CBINKC010000033.1, on the reverse strand, counting down.
CGCGCTGCCGGATGACCTCGTTCGCGTGATAGGCGGTTGGCGGGGCCCTCCATAATCCGCCGATCACAACTCGTACAGGAGTACGCATGGTCCGCGCCACCAAGATCGTCGCCACCCTCGGACCGGCGTCGAGTTCGCCCGAGGTGCTGGCTCGCATGATCGGCGAGGGCGTCGATGTGGTGCGGCTCAACTTCTCGCACGGCAAGGCCGAGGACCACATCGAACGCGCGGCCCTGGTACGGGAGGTGGCCAAGTCGGTGGGCAAGGAGGTCGCCATCATGGCCGACCTGCAGGGTCCGAAGATCCGCGTCGGCAAGTTCGAAGGCGGCAAGACGGTGCTCGAGGCCGGGCAACGGTTTGTGCTCGATGCCCGGTACGCCGCGCCGGGAAACCAGGAGCGCGTGGGCCTGGACTACAAGGAGCTGCCGCGCGACGTGAAACCCGGCGACACGCTCCTGCTCAACGACGGCCTGCTCAAGCTCACGGTCGACGCGGTGCGCGGCGACGAGGTACTTACGACCGTGGTGGTAGGCGGCGAGCTGTCGAACAACAAGGGCATCAACAAGGCGGGGGGCGGGCTCACAGCACCCGCCTTGACCGCCAAGGACATGGAAGACATCAAGACCGCGATGAGCTTCCAGTGCGAGTACCTGGCGGTGAGCTTTCCGAAGAACTCCACCGATATGGAGATGGCGCGCCAACTCGCGAACGTGGCCGGAGAGGCTTGGCGACACAAGCCCGGCATGATTGCCAAGATCGAGCGCAGCGAAGCCATCCCGGTGCTCGAGTCCATCCTCAAGGCCAGCGACGGCATCATGGTCGCGCGCGGCGATCTCGCGGTGGAGGTCGGCAACGCCGCCGTGCCGGCACTGCAAAAGCGCATGATCCGCATGGCGCGCGAGATGGACAAGGTGGCGATCACGGCCACGCAGATGATGGAGTCGATGATCGTGAACCCCGTGCCCACCCGGGCCGAGGTGAGCGACGTGGCCAACGCGGTGCTCGACGGAACCGACGCGGTCATGCTCTCGGCCGAAACCGCCACCGGGCGCTACCCGGTGGAGACGATCGAGCAGATGGCCGCCATCGCCGTGGAAGCCGAGCGCGCGGAGGACCTCTCGCTGGACTCCGACTTCACGAACAAGCGCTTCGGCCGCATCGACCAGTCCATCGCCATGGGCGCGCTGTTCACTGCGCACCACCTGGGCTGCAAGGCCATCCTCGCGCTCACCGAATCGGGCTCCACGGCCCTGTGGATGAGCCGGCACAAGATCAAGGTGCCGATCTATGGCCTCACCGCACAGGTGCTGACCCAGCGGAAGATGGCGCTGTACCGCAACGTGACGCCGCTCATCCTGCCCAACTACACCGACCGCGACGAAGCGCTCGCGCGCGCCGAGGCGCTGCTGGTCGAGCGCGGAGTGCTCAAGCCCGGCGACACCTACGCCATCACGTGCGGAGAGCCGATGGGCTACCCCGGCGGGACGAACATGCTGAAGGTGTGTCGTGTCGGCTGACGCCCGCCGTGTCGGCGCACTGACCCCCGCCGACATCCGGGCTGCCGCGCAACGCCTGCGCGGCGAGGTGCTCGACACGCCGTGCATGCCTTCGCGCACCCTCTCGGCCATCGCCGGGTGCGAGGTGTTCCTGAAGTTCGAGAACCTGCAGTTCACCGCATCGTTCAAGGAACGCGGTGCGTTCAACAAGCTGTCGCAGCTCGACACCAAAGAGCGCTCGCGCGGCGTGCTCGCAGTATCTGCGGGCAACCACGCCCAGGGTGTCGCCTATCACGCCGAGCGGCTGGGCATCCCGGCGACCATCGTGATGCCGCGCTTCGCGCCTTCGGTGAAGGTGGAGAACACCCGCCGCTTCGGCGCCACGGTGGTGCTCCAGGGTGACACGTTCGACGATGCGCGCGCCTTCGGGCTGCAGCTCGCGAAGGATCGCGGGCTCACGGTGGTACACCCCTACGACGATCTCGCCGTGGCGGCGGGCCAGGGCACCATCGCGCTGGAGATGCTCGCCCAGCAGCCGGCCATCGACACGCTGGTCGTGGCGATCGGCGGCGGCGGCATGATCGCCGGCATGTCGACCATGGCGCGCGCGCTGCGGCCCGACATCCACATCGTGGGCGTGCAAACCGAGCGCTTCCCCGCCGTGCACGACACCATGCAGGGCCGCCCCATCGCATGCGCCCAGGCCACCATCGCCGACGGTATCGCCGTGCGGCTGCCGGGATCGCTCACGCTGCCCATCATCCGCGAGCAGGTCGACGACGTGCTGCTGGTGGCGGAAGACGAGATCGAGCAGGCTATCGTGATGCTGCTGGAGATCGAGAAGACCGTGGTCGAAGGTGCCGGCGCCGTCGGGCTCGCCGCGCTGCTGCGCCACCGCGAGCGCTTTGCCGGGCGCAAGGTCGGCCTGGTGCTCTCGGGCGGCAACATCGAGCCGCTGGTGCTCGCCGAGATCATCCAGCGCGGCATGGTGAAGTCGGGCCGCCTTGCGCGGTTGCGTTTCGACGTGCGCGACGTGCCCGGCGCACTGGCCGACGTCGCGGCGCTGCTCGGCCAGCTTGGGGCCAACATCGACGAGGTGCAGCACCAACGCGCGTTCAGCTCGCTGTCAGTGGAGCGCGTCCAGATCGACGTGGTGGTGCACACGCGCGGCGCGGCGCACATCGAGGAAATTCTCGCCGCCGCCCGCGAGCGGGGCTACCAGGCCGAGCGCACGAACTGAGGACCGCGCCCCCGGGCTCAGCGCCGCAGGCTCTGCACGAGCCGAGCGACGGGGGCTGTCATGTTCACCGGCACGAGTTCCACATCGGGCTCGCGCGCGGCCATCACACGAAAGATCTCATCGGCAAAGGCGTGCCCGATCGACTCGACGCCCGCGAAATCGATCTCGGCACGGCGAAATTGACCCAGGCGTTCGACAACGCATCGTGCCTGGGCGCGCGACTCCAGGCCCGTGTAGGCACTGGTGGCCAGGGCCAGCGGCACGGCCGTGCAATCGAGCGCCGCGCCGGATCCATCGAGGCTGTGCGCTTGCAGCACCGACTCCAGGGTGCGGCGAGTATCCAGCGCGATGGCAACGTATACCGAGGTCCCCTGCTGCTTCAACGCCCGGCCGGGATGCCAGGCGCCGCCCTCCCAGCCTCGCCGCTGGAAGCCGCTGGCGTTGGCATGCACGTCCAGCACGTCGGCGACGCGTGCCGTGAAGAACAGCCCCCGGCCGGTATGGCGATCGGGCTGGCTGGTGAGCCGGCCCTTGCTCAGCTCGAGCATGGCGAGCGATGGATCGTCGAGCCCAAACGTCTCGCGCAGCTTGTCGAACAGCCCCCGCCCGTCATCGGAGACCAGCAACTGCAGCTGCGATGGCGTCTGCCGCATGGACACTGTCACACCCGTACCTTCGCTGTGATCCACCGCGTTGTTGACCAGCTCGCAAAACGCGTGCTGGGCCATGCGCCGCACTTCCGGCGACAAGGCGAAGAACGGCGCGAAGTCGCGTGACCAAGGCACATGCTCCTGCAGGCCCCGCAGCGGGTAACGATGCACCACCTGCCGCAGCAGCCCAGGCTGGTAGGTGGGGCGGCACCGCGTCCCGCCGCGCTCCAGCCACCGCAGTTCCACCAGGCGCGAGAGGGCCCTGCGCGCGGTGCGCTGCGTGACCTCCAGCCGCCGGGCCACATGGTCGACCAGCGCGTGCGGGTGCTGAATGGCCGCGGCGGTGATCCACAGCGTGAGCGCGTTCAGGTCCAGGCGAGCCATCGAACTCTCCCGTGCGTAAGGGACGTTCAGTGTGGAGGCGCCGCGAGGCGGCCACGCGACGAAAAGCGGGGGGTGAGCGGCGCATTTCGGTAAGACCCGTAGGGGCCGGGCGCCCAAGGCGCGACAAGGGCGCAAACCCCCTTGCCCGGGCGTGGCGCAATCGCGATCCGTGAAATACGCCTCGATAAAATCCCGCGGTTACGGGGCGGTCCTGCCGCATAGCGCCACGGCCTTCCTGCAGCTTTTCATCCACTCTGGGACACCACCATGCCACTTGTCACCATGCGCCAGCTGCTGGACCATGCCGCCGAAAACAACTACGGCATTCCGGCCTTCAATGTGAACAACCTCGAGCAGGTGCAGGCCGTGATGTCGGCTGCCGACGAGGTGGGCGCCCCGGTCATCCTCCAGGCCAGCGCCGGTGCCCGCAAGTACGCGGGTGAATCGTTCATCAAGCACCTGATCCAGGCTGCGCTAGAGGCCTACCCGCACATCCCGCTGGTGATGCACCAAGACCATGGCCAGAGCCCCGACGTGTGCCGCGGCGCCATCGACCTGGGCTTCAGCTCCGTCATGATGGATGGGTCGCTCGAAGCCGACGGCAAGACCATCGCCAGCTATGAGTACAACGTCGACGTCACCAAGAAGGTGGTCGACATGTCGCACAAGCTGGGCGTCACCGTCGAAGGTGAGCTGGGCTGCCTGGGCTCGCTCGAAACCATGCGTGGCGACAAGGAAGACGGCCACGGCACCGAAGCCACCATGACGCGCGACCAGCTGCTCACCGACCCCGAGCAGGCCGCCGATTTCGTCAAGCGCACGCAGTTGGACGCGCTGGCCATCGCCATCGGCACCAGCCACGGCGCCTACAAGTTCAGCCGCAAGCCCACGGGCGACATCCTCGCCATCGAGCGCATCAAGGAAATCCACAAGCGCATCCCCAACACGCACCTCGTGATGCACGGCTCCTCGTCGGTGCCGCAGGACCTGCTGGCCATCATCCGCCAGTACGGCGGCAACATGAAGGAAACCTACGGCGTGCCGGTCGAGGAGATCCAGGAAGCCATCAAGCACGGCGTGCGCAAGATC
>CBINKC010000032.1:0-32123 GCA_966251135.1 uncultured Burkholderiaceae bacterium | reverse complement strand
CGGAGGCGAGGCGCTCGGTGCCGTCGGTTTGCAGGTTGAGGAAGGCGTCGCTGCGGGAGAGCGCAACGGCGCCGGCCACGGGCAGGCCGGTGTTGGCGTCGAGCAGTGCGGCTTCGAAGGCGTCGCCGGGGCCGGTCGCGTTGCCCTGCAGGGCGTTGCCGGCCAAAGTGAAGCTCAGCAGGCGGTCGCCGCTGCTGATCATGAAGCCCTGCGCCAAGCGTGCTTGGCGCGATGCCGACTCTGTGAGAGTGACGCCAGAACCGTCCTCACTCACGGCACCTTCCGTCGTCCATCCGTCAGTGCCGTCGGTACCGAAGTCGCCATTGACAAGCACAGGGTTGATCACTGCCAGGTTCCGCCCGTAGCTGCCCAGCGTCCAAACATTCGACCCCTCCCCTACCGGTGACATCGCTGGCGATGCCACGGCAGTCCTTACGCTTGCGAACCTCGAAGTCGATGTTCCGCGCTCCATCGAGGTCTTCACGTCGGAGACCATGCGCGCCATGAGCGCCAGTTCGTCGGCCGTCGGCAAGCGCCGCTCGCCTGGCTGGAGCCTCGCGCCCATAAAGTCGCTACCATCTGCGCTGTGCTCAATGCCGACGGTATGGCCGAACTCGTGCAGAAGGACCGACAGCAAGTCCATCCTGCCCTCTGCAGCGCTTCCCGGCTTGGCCCGCCACACCGTGGGATCAGCTGTGGGTAGAAACTCATCGTTGTCTTGTGGTGTCAGGTCGAGGAACCACCCGTAGCCCGCACCATCACGCGACAGCACGATCTGTTCGCCGATCGTCGAAGCTACTACACCGGGGGCAAGGTCTTCCACTGCAACGGGGAGCGCTTTCCCGGCATCCTGTGGGATTACCACGTGATCCCACAGCTGGCGCGAGAAGTCCACCAAGCTGGCCTCAGGCATTACCGGCACCGCGTCCGGCAGCTCCGCGCCCGCCGAGTCCAGCGACTCGTGCCTAGGCTGAACAATCTCCTTACGCTCAGGAGGCTGAAGATTGATCTGGAAGCCGAGTTTGCTCTGGCGGTAGGTGGGAATATCCATCTTCGCCAGAATCTGGCGGATGTTGTAGAAGGATTCACCGGGGTTGCCATCCGCACTGGCCACTTCATCAGAGCGGCCAAGTCCAGGATTGGCACTCCAGTTGAAGCCTGACAACGAGTTGTAGGCAGCGCTTCTCCGCGCCCAGCCGACGATCCTGGCAGTGTTGGCTTGCACGTTCCCCGTATTGATAACCGCGGCTGCATTCTGGAAGTTCGGCTGCAGCGCATCGGCCGTCATGTAGTTCATCGCCAGCCCATGACCCTGGGCATACCAAAAGGCAGCGGAAAGTGCAGCGGCCCTTTCACCCTCCAGCTGAGCGGGATCACTTGCGAGATTCAACGGAGCTAGGTAACCGAGGATCGGATCAGAACCCTGGAATTGCGACAAGGCGTTGAGGCCCAGGCGCTGAGCGCCATCCACAGCGCCAGTTTGCACGGACAGGTAGTTGCCGCGGCCCGTGATCTGGGCCAAACCTCTGCCACGGAAGTCCCAGCCATCGTTGGTGTTCGGAATATTGCCGTTGCGTCCGTTGTAGAGGATGTTGGCGATCGCCCTCTGATCCGCTGGATGTTGGGGTGTCCGGCCGTATTGGTTCGCGTCCGCGGCGGAAATGCGATTCGCACCGAACGTGGCAAGCAGCGCCGCCGGCGTGTAGTTCAGGCTCTCCACTACAGTTCCGAGCATTCCCGACTCGTCCACCACGTTCGCCAAGAAGCCCTTGAGCTGCGGGAGCGAGTTGATGTTGTAAACCTCAATTGCTTCTTGCAGGTAGGGGAGCCAGCGAGTGATGTTCGCTGCAGGGATTCGGTTCGAAAACTGATCGCGAATGGCTTGGAGCGCAGCAGTGGTTAACCACGACTTGCCGCCCACGGCTACCGAGCTAATGAGACCCGCACTCTGACTCCCCGATCCAAACAGGCCTGATCGGATGTATTCACGCTGCGCGGGGTCGCCGCCTCCGGTAATCGTGAGGCGATCCCACGCGCCATTGACTGCCGACGACCCGTTCCGCGTTGCGTTGTAGATCGCCAAGAATGCGCGCAGTGCTGATTGTTCCTGGTCGCCGTTCTGCTCAGGCAGCAAGCCCGTCATACTGAGCGCGTTCTGCAAACTCCAACCAGTCGCCATGGTGGCAGAGTTTGGGATGGTAATGGGCCGGTTTGATAGCGGCGTGTTTAGATTCGCCCGCGATACGTACCCTTCCATCGCAATATTCAGGACCATGCCAAGGTCCTGCATCTTCACGTTGTCGACCGTCGAGCTCCACTGCACGCCTAAGCTATTTGCACCGGCGGCAGACCCGAAGCGCATCGGCACGTTCATGCCCTGCGCCGACGCGGACTCCCAAGAGGCACGCATCAGGTCGAACATCCAACTCGTCCCAAAAACGAACCCGTTTGCGCCGGTCTGGGTGTTAATCCAACCCGGAAGTCTGGTATTGGCCGCGGCAAAACCGGACCCAGAGGTTTCGAATAGCTGCATCCAGTGCGGTGCGTTGAACGCAGACAACCATGAGAGATCCTCGTTTGCCTGACCGGGCGCGGAGATGAGGATCGCGCCCTTGGACGGATCGTTTTCGAAGTACGAGGTGCTGCCAGACGTCTGAAGCTTTAGGTCAGTCTTGATCGGACCAGTGAGTGTCGATCCAGAGCCGAAGTGAACCACCTTCTCGAACAGCTGGAGCGCGCGGCCTTCCTTCTCGCCGAAAACGCCGTCGGCAACGAAATGTTGGATCGACTTATCGCTACCGAAACCCATAGCGGGAAAGCCGAGATAGGCCAGGCGTTGCTCGACCCGATAGACATCAAGGACATCGTTCTCTTTTCCGATGCCGACGCTGCCGCTGAGCACGAATGCTGAGTAACCGGGGTTGTCCACCGGCCTGTCCCCAAAGAACGTGTTGACGTGATCAATGTCGTTCGCATCGACGGTGATCACCGCCGAGCGCCACTTGCCGAACAACATGAACGTGTACTCGATCTGCACCGTCTTCTGCGACAGGCGCTGACCTGACCGCAGCTTCCCGAGATCGCTGTCCGTGATGGTCGGCGCGACATACATCCGCCCGGTGTCTTCGAACTTGGCTGGGGTTCCCGCCGGGGCAGCAGTGGTCGCGTCTGAGCGCGAATACGGTTGGATGCCGGAGCCGGAACCCGCACTCCTCACGAGTTGGAACTGCGTCGCATCCTTGGTCGTCAACAGCAAAGCGCTCATCGGGTCGAGCGTGAAGTGGCTCAACCCGCCGCCCCGCTCGATATCCGCTACCGCGTCGTTGTATTCCTGGCGTTGCGCGGCGGTCATCTTCTCCACTGGCAACGCCGATCGATCCGGCAGGCCGTTGACGGACCTTGCCAGCGCATCGATGGTCAGCTGCTTGAGGTCGAGGTCAATCACGTCGCCCATGCGGCCGGCGGTCTTCACCTCGACCACTTCCGGATCGAACACCGTGCCCACCGGCGCAGAGCCATTGACGGGCACCAGCTGCTCGGCCGTCTCCGGCAGCCGGATGTGCTTGCTCATGCGGTCCTGCTCGGGCATGGCCAAGGCCGCGGCGATCAGGGCATCCACGTTCCAGGCGTGGGTCTGGTGCGACTTCTGGGTGAACTGGTCCACCGTGCCGTAGCCGCCCTGGAGCTGACCGAGCAGCACCTTGCCGTCCTCGCTGACGCTCAGGTTGATGATGCCGTAGCCGTCCAGCGGCAAGGTAGCGCCCAGGAACTGCGGCGCGCCCTGCTTGCCGAACGGATCCTTCACGATGCCAAGCTTGCCGCCCACCGCCACCTTCTTGGCGCTGGCCGAGCCGCCAATCGCGGTCGGAGGGCCGAACGGCGAGAGCTGCATGAACATCGGCGCCTCGAACATCGCGCGCCAGTACGCGTCCTCGAAGTTGTGGTTGTCGTCGGAGACGATCGCGTACTCCACCCCGTCGGCGTCGGTGACCAGTACCGCGCTTTGCGCCCGCTGGATGTTCAGCCGGTCGATGCGGATGGCGTTCAGGGGCTGCATCACGTCGATGTCGCTGAGCTTGACTGCCGTGACCTTGCCGTTGGCGTCGCGGGTGAGCACAAGCGTCGCCAGGCCGTGGCTGTTGTCGCGGATGTTGGCCACCAGGAAGTGGTCGCGGTCATCCGTGGCCGTGATGACCTGCGGTTGCACGCCGCGGTTGTTGCCGGGCAGCTCCGCGGCGATGGGTGGATCGATGGTGCCGGTGGCCAGGTTCACGGTCCCCAGGTCGAAGACCAGCACATCGCCCGGGACCTTTTGTGCATACATGCCGCCAAAGGCGCCCATCTTCGGCACGCCGACCACCACCGTGCGCCGGTCACCGGCCACGGCCATGCCGCTGATGCCGTAGCGCGTGGCTTCGATGCCGGTGCCCTTGAGCGTGACGATCTGGTTAAAGGTTGGGCTGCCCGGCGTGGTGCCCATGACCATCAGGCGGCTGCCGCTGGGGCCGCCACTCCAGTTGGTGCCTTCGCCAATGACCAGCATGCTGCCGGCGGACACGAGGCTGGTGATGTTGCGGCCGTTGGGCACGTGGATCGTGTCGATCAGCGCCACGCTGACGGTGTCGATGACGTAGATCACGCCGTTGCCGCCCACGTAGAGGCGGCTCAGATCGGACGAGAAAGCTACGGGCTGGACCTTGGCGCCGGTAAGGTAGGTGCCGTCGAACCCGGTGTCCTGCGCGCTCAGTTGTTCCAGCAGTGCGACTTCGCCGACAATCTGAGTCTCACCGGGCTTGATCTCGCGCACCAGCTTTACGCCCTTGCGGGTGAGCACCGCAGCCATGTCCGGCCGGGGCCGAATGCGCACCGTGTTGCCTTCGAACTCCAGCGGCTCGCCGCCCGAGGGCAGGCCCGACGTCGTGATGATCTCCGTGGGGATCAACCGCACCAGTTCCCAGCGCACGCTGCCGATGGCAAGGCCCTGCTGTTCTCCTCGCGTCAAGGTTACGGAGGTGGCTGCGCCGTCTTCAACGGTCTTGACATCCACATGGGTGCCGTTGGCGAAGATTGCCCGCAGGACAATCTTACCGGCGAATTGGCCGGGGTTGTCGTTGCTGACCGAGAAGGTGATGGTGCCGGTCTGATCATCGACCCGCGCGTCCGTGATGCGCGGGAGCACCACGTGGCCCCAGGGCGCGGGCGCCTGCGGCAATACCTGCTGGATGTCCAGCGTGGCGCGCTCTCCCGGCTGCACCGCCGGCAGTGCCACGTCAGCAAACTGCGGCACGCCCATGTGGTAGCTGCCGGCGGTGAGCGCGGTGGCGGAGGCGGCCAGGATGCCGATGACCTCGGAGCTGATGCCCAGGCCGAGCGCCCCCCCGGCCAGCGACATGCCGAGGCCGCCGAAGCTCAGCCACTGCCCCGAGCCGATCCCCAGGTCAAAGGTGCTGCCAATGACGCCCGGCAGTCGCTTGCACACGACATACTCGCCGGAGCTGCCGACACCGCCGTAGGGCGGGCTGGCGGTGCGCGCCACGCCGTCGGTGCCGATGAAGCCGTTGTCCACGATCCACCAGGTGTCGTGCATCGCACCGTCCTGTCCGAGGACGGTACCGCGTCGCATGATGAGCACCTCGTCACCCGGTTGGACGTTCGTGCCGGCCTGCAGCGGGATCGCAAGTTGAACGGGGTAGGCCGAGGGGCCGTCTCCGAAGTTCAACTTGAACGCTGCGACTGACTCCAGTACGCCCGCGGCGGGCGCAGGCATGCCCGTGCGCGCCTGCAGGTCGCCGAGCACAATGCGCTCGATGCTCACGGGTGCCTCGTGCGCCAGGGCGCCGGCTCCGATCAGCACCGTCTCGCCGGACGCAGCGCTCACCACCCCACCTTGCGCGGCGGCCACGACCACCGCACGCGGCGCCGAGGCGCCGGTGCTGTCCACGAGTTGCGCGGCCTGCACGCTCAGGCGGATGTCGCTCTGGCCCACCACCTGCTCGACGAGGCGGCCGCTGTTATCCACCACGCTGGCCAGGTGGATGATCGAGACGGTCACCGTACCGGTACGCAAGGCGGTGATGAGGCCATCGGCGCTGACGGTGGCGATGCTTTCGTCGGACACCACATAGCGGGTGCCGTTGAGCACTTCCGGCACTGCCGGTATCGCGTACTCGAAGGTCTCGCCGGTGTCGGGATCGGTGAACTGCTCGGTGGTTTCAGGCTGCGCCTGCACGACCACCCGGGTGGCCGCATGCACATCGTCCTCGGCGCCACTGCCTGGATTCTGCACGTGCACCTTGAGCTGCCGCGTCCCGCCTGGCAGCAGGGTCAAGGTGGCCGGATAGACGTCCGGCTCCACCACGATGTCGTGCTCCGCGGCAGGGTCGGTGCCCACATTCAACGCTACGACCGCACGCACCGTCGTGCCGTCAGCCGCCGCACGGCTGGCCATGACGATGGCAGCGCCAGGTGCCGCCGCGCGCAGCACGTCGCGGCCGTCATCGATGCTGATGGCGGCCTCACCCTGGTAACCCAGGGCTTGCAGGTCCTGGGTGCTCACCGTCAGGTAGTCGCCGCTGGCGCTCAGGTCCACACCGGATTGGTCTTCGAAGTCGCCAAGGGCGTGCAACTGCACAGCAGCGCCCATGGACACGCTGGGCAGCGGCTGCAGGCGGATCGCCAGCAGCTTCGCATCGCTGACGTTGACCGTCAGCTCAATGGGCGCACCCAGCGTGTAGCCGTCGTCGGCCTGCACGGTGATGGTGGCCGCGCCGGCATAGCCGGCCTCCGGCTTGAAGAGCAGCGTTTGCCCGTCGGCGCTGATGCGCGCCGCGCCGTGCGTGGCCCCTGCCACGCGCCAGAAGATCTGGTCGCCTTCAAGGTCCTGCGCCACCTGCTCCAGGCTGCGAGTGGCCGACAGGTCCACGTGCGTCTTCAACGCCGGACCCGCGGGCTGTGCCACTGGGATAGGCGCCTGGTTGGCGCGCCAGCCGTAGTTGGCGTACAGCACCTGGCGGTCAGCCGTATTCACCACGCCATCGCCGTTGAGGTCTGCGCCCGCGGTGCCCTGCTCCCAGGCGGCGCTGTCGGCGCCGTCCACATCGCCGTCGCGATCCATGTCACCCGCGAGGCTGATCTTCAAGCTGCCGTTTCCATTGCCCCGCAGCTTCAGCAGCTTCAGCCCCGCGTCGGTCACTCGGATCAGCGTGACGGTGCGGGCGCCGTCATGCACCTGGCCGAGGATGGTCGCGCCTTCGGCCTGCAGCTGCACGTCGCCCTGTGTCTCGATGGCCAGGATCACCGCGCCTTGCCCACCGGCAGTCTTGATCGTGGAAGCGAGTTCGCTCTCGCGCACCATGAAGCTCAGGTTCACGGCCTGCGTGCCGTCGAGGCTGCCGCTCCAGGCGTTGGTCGGGGCCGCCGCGCCGGCGAGCCAGCCTACAGCGGTGCCAAGGTTGGCGGCAATCGGGTCGGTGATCAGGTTGCCGTCGGTGCGGTAACCCAGCAGCGTGCCGGCGTCTTCGGCGAACAGGCTGCGCGCCAGCGCCAGGCGGCCCTGGCCGTCGTAGCGATAGGCCATGGCCTGGGTGCCGCCGCCCTGATCAGGGCCCGCGACGCGCTCGATACGGCCGCTTTCGTTGCGGATGAAATCGACGCGCTGGCGCGTCTCACTGCTGCCGGCCAGCACGATGCCGGCATCGCTGACCAGCCAGTGCTGGCCATCGGCAAAGCGGATCGCCTGCACCTTGCCTTGGGTGTCGAGCGTGTAGGCGGTACCGTCAGCCGAGGTCAGCAAATAGCCCGCAGGTTGCCACGGCAGGCCGGACAGGCCGTCGAACAGGCGCACGCCCCCGCGCTGCAGGCTGAGCTGCGGGCTGCCGTCTTCGTCCAGCGCCTGCAGGATCCAGCCCTGGCTCGTGCTGAAGCGCGGGTGCTGCACCACCGGTGCGCCGGGCTGCGTACCCAGGGCTTCAGTCTCGGTCGAGAGCGTGAAGCTCAAGTACTGCTGTGTGGCCTGCGGCGCCGACGGTGAAGACGGCACCTGCAGCCACACGCGGGCCCCTTCCTGCCACGGCGCTTGCAGGCCCAGCGGCGTCAAGGCCGGCTGGTCGTGGGTGAGCTGGGTGTCCAGGATGGGCAGCAGCCAGTTGCCGAGGCCCGCAGAAGACCCACTTTGGGCGTCGTTGGCCAAAGCCAGGTTTGCGGGAAGCACACGCGTAAGCGCGAGGGCATGGTCGCCGAGCTGGAACACCGCATCGGTGGTCGTGGCCTGCACCAAGCGCTTGGTGGCCGAGTCGATCACCACGCGGGCGGTGATCTCGTTGGTGCGGCCGGCGAGGTCCCAGCCGCGCAGGCGCAGCTGGTACACGCCATTGGCCAGCAGCGCCGGGTCCAGCGAGGCGAGCGCGGTATTCGCATTGACCGCTTGCGCGACCACGCTGTCGCTGCCTAGCACCTGCCAGGCCGCCTGGTTCAGGTTGCCGCCGGCCGGCGCGACCTCCAGCTGCCAGCCCATCAGCTGCAGTTCGGCGATGTGCGCGTCCAGCAGCAGCGGCTGCTGCACGGTGATCGGCCGGGTGTCGGCCGTTGCGCCTTGCAGCGCACCGGTCCAGGCCAGCGAGGGAGCCTGTGCATCCTGCGGATCGCGCACGCGGAGGGTCTGCACCTGGGTGGCGCTGAAGCCGTCGGCATCGATCGCGGTCACGCGCAGTTCGATCAGGCCGGGGGCCGTGGCGGTCAGGCGCACGCGGCCGTTGGCGTCCAGCGTGATGGGCTGCCAGTCGGCAATGCCGAGACCAGCGCCGCGCACTTGCGCGCTGAGCTGCGTCACCGGGCTGAAACTGGTCGAGCGTACCGTGGCCAGCACTGTTTGGCCCGGCAGCACCGGGGTCGAGGGCGTGGTGTTGACCAGGATCTTCGGTGCGTTGGCTTCGGCCTCAGCCACCACGCGCAGCGTCAACGACTGCGTGGCGGTGTTGCGGCCATCGCTCACCTTGGCGAGCACGACGAAGTCGCCCACCTGGCCGGGGCCGGGGGTCCACAGCAGGCGGCCGCTCTGGGCGTCGAAGGTCGCGCCTTCGGGCAGGTTGCTGAAGGAGACGGGCAGGGCCTGCGTTTGCGCGGTGCCATCCGGGTCGTTGACGCGAATGGCGCTTTGCGGTGCCGTGGCGCCGTGCACCACCGGCAGGCTGAAGCTCTGCCCCACCAGCAGCGCGTGGCTGCTCGCGCTGATCTGCGGCGCGCGGTTCACGTCGAACACGCGCACCTTCACCTGGCGCAGCGCGGTCAGGTTACCATCGGTGGCGCTGAAGGTGAAGGTGAACGCGCCGTCGGTGGCGGTGCTGTTGTCCACCACGTTGGGGTCCGGCGTCCACTCGAAATAGCCGCTGGTGGCGTCGAAATTCACGCCAGCCGGGGTGTTGGCATCGCGCACCAGGGCCAGCTTCACCGCGTCGCCATCGGCATCGGCAGCGGTCATCGTGAAACCCAGCGTCTGGCCTTCGGCCACCAGTTGCAGTGGCATCGGCAGCAGCACCGGCGCCTGGTTGGTGTTGGCCACGCGAACCTCGGCCGGCAGCGTCGCCACTGCCGAGCCATCGCTCGCGCGCACGGTGAAGCGGTAGATGCCCGGGGTGGAGCCGTTGGCGTTGTCAGATTGCGCGGCGAGGTTGCTCGGCGTCCAGCGCAGCACCAGGCGCGACTGGCCGTCACTGCCAGCAGTGGTCTCCACGGTCATGCCGGCGGGCAGGCCCTCGACCCGCCAGTCGAGCCAGTCGGCATCGGCATCGCGTACCGCGATGTCCAGCGACATCGGCACGCCTTCCTGGGCCTGCAGCGTGGTCACGCCGGCCGTGCCGGTGATGCTGGTGGCGCCGCTGGGCGTGGCGTCCAGCACTTGCGGGGCCTCGTTGACGGCGCGCACGACGATGCGCAGGTCGCGCACCGTGGTGTTGCGCACCGGCGGGTTGTCGGGATCGACGATGTAGCCCGCGTCGGCCGGCGGCAGGCCGCTGTCAGTGACTTCGAGGCTCAAGTCGAACGCACCGATCTGCGCGGCGGTAGGCGTCCACACCAGGCGGGCCTGGCCGTATTGCGGGTCGGTCACGATCTGCGCGCCCGGCGGCAGGCCCTGCGCGCCGAAGCCGAGCGCGTCCTGGTCCGGGTCGCGAACGCTGATCGGGATGCTGATCTGCTGCCCCGCGACGGCGACGACCTGGCGCGGCACGGTCACGATCGGCGGCTCGCTCTGGCTGCGAACGGTGACGACAATGCTCTTAGCCTGCGCCAGCGCCTGGTTCGAGTCGCCGTCGCCGTTGTCCTGCGCCACGACGGTGATAGTGTAGTCGCCGCGCTGGCCCGCGCCGGGCGCGAAGCGGATCACGCCGGTAACACTGCTGCCCGAGCCTTGCTGGGTATAGGAAGCAAACGGCGGCAGACCCACCACCGTGACCGTGAGCGGATTGCTGTCAGCATCGGCGGCCGCGATCGGCACCTCGACCACCGCACCGCGATCGATGATCACGTTGCTCAGGTCGCCGATTTCCGGCGCGCGGTTGGCGTTGCTCACCACGATGGGCAGCGTGACGCGGCTTTGTGCGGTCACGCCCGTGCCGCCGCCATCGTCGGTGGCGGTCACGGTGACGTAGTAGGTGCCGGCCTGCGAGTACCCGGGCGTCCACACCAGCTCCAGCGTCTCGGCATCGAAGCTGGCCCCCGGCGGCAGGCCAGTGACCTCGTAGCTCACCGTGGCCGGCGTGCTGCCCACCTCGTCCACCGCTGGGGCATTGGGCGCCAGGCGCACCTTGGGCGCGAAACCCGGGTTGTCGGGGTCGAAAGCGAACACGCTGATGCGCAGGGTCTGGCCTTCCAGTACGTTCCAGGTCTCGACGGGGTCGAACACGGGCGCACCATTGGCGTTGAGCACGTTCAGCACCAGCTCGCGCGTCACCGAGGTGGTGACCGGGTCGCTGCCGCCAGCCGGGGTGTAGGTGGCGGTCAGCGTGACCGGCAGGCGCAGCGTGCCGGCCGAGGCGTAGTCGGGCGTCCATTCGAGCCAGCCGGTCTCGCTGTTGAGCGTAGCGCCGCCGGGCAGCCAGGGGCTGCTGTATTCGAGCGAGATCGTCGTGCCGTCGGCTTGCATCAAGCCGCTCGGCATCGAGCCGGGCAGCTGGATCGCAAAGCGCTCGCCTTCGCGCAGCGTCTGCGCCGGCATCGCAGGCAGCACCGGCTTGGCGTAGCCCTGCTCCACCTGGATGCTGAAGCGCTCGATGACCGTGCGCTTGCCGTCGCTGGCGACGACCACGATGTCGTCGTAGCGGCCCGCCTGGTCGTAGCCGGGCGTCCAGCTCAGCATGCCGGTGGCCGCGTCGAAGCGCGCACCGGCCGGCAGGTTGCGCAGCGTGACGTTGACGGGGTCGCCGTCGGCATCAGCCGCCACCAGCGGCAGCGACAGCGCCTCGCCCTCGGTCAGCGTGATGTCGGAGACGGTGCCCAGCGTGGGCGCATGGTTGCCACCGACCACGTTCACCCGGAACCAGCGCAAGGCCACCCCACCGCGGCTGTCCTGCACGCGCACGAGCACGTCCGTCTCGGCGTCGTCTTGCGACGTCGGTGTCCAGGTCAGCGTAGCAGTGTTGCGGTAGCCGCTGGCGGTGGCGTCCACCGCGCCGGCAGGTGAGATGGTCATGCCCGCCGGGGCTTTGACGATCTGCCAGAAGAACAGCGTGCCGTCGGTATCGTCGGCCTGCAGCGTCGCGCTCCAGGGCTGGCCGGCCGCGGCGTCGGGCAGCAGCTCGTCCAGCGGATCCAGCACGTCGGCCACCGACACGGCCGGCGGCGTGTTGACGTAGGGCACGGCATAGATGCCGTGGCCGAGGTCGAACTTGGCCAAGGTAGACGAGCCAGGCGCCGCGCCGAAGCTGCCGAGCGGGCGGACGGTGACCGTCTGGTGCGCCAGCGTGGCGCCCACGCCCAGGCGGCCACCCAGGTCCTGCAGCCCCGGTGTCAGGTCCACCAGCCACAGCTCGGCCTGGTCACCCGAGCCCTGCGTGCCACCAAGCACCTCGCTGCCGAAGTAGCGGCCCGGGTCGAGCAAGAGCATCAACGGGCCGCGCAAGTCATCCACGCCGACGTTGATGATGTCCACGTCGTAGCTCACCTCGCCGGTGGCGCGGCTGCCGCGCGTGTCGGCGAAGGTGAGGTGCACCGAACTGGTCAGGTCCACCAGCGCGACGAAGGAAGAGGCAAAGGCCTGCGACAGGCGCACCTGCCCCGCGCTGCGGATGTCGCCGGACACCCCCAGGCGCCAGCCCCCGGCCTGCAGCGACGGCAGCGTGAGCACCGCCGAACGGCTGGCGGCATCCCAACGCACGGCCTCGGGCGCCAGCACGAGGGTAGATCCAGGGTCGGTGCTCACGAGCCGGTAGTTCGCCGGATTGAGAACGCTGGACAGGTCGCCCGCATCGCCCGCCCACATCGCCTGGTCGAAGGTGACCGCGATCTGCTGCAGCGGCAGCGGCACCAGCGAGCCGTCGCTCACGCTGGCGGCAAGCACGTTGGGCGCCCTCAGCGGTGCGATCTCGTCGATGCGACCGGTCTCGGCCACGAGGATGCGGCCGTCGGCGGTGGTGAGGATGCTCTCGCCGCGCGTTCCGCCGGCAGCCAGCTGCAGCACGCGGTGCGACTGCAGCTCGATCATCCATACCGAGGCCTGGTGCGGCACCGTGCCGCTGCCCTGCACCACCGGTCGTTGCGCGAGGTTGCTCGAGGCCAGCAGCAACCCGGCCAGCGGCGAGCCCGCTTGGCCGAAGGCGATGCTGTCGATCACGCCGTCAAGCCGGTACTCCAGCTCCGCGCGGCCTTGCGTGCGGCCGCTCATCGGGAAGCTGACGATGTCGGTGGTGGCACCGGGCTGGCCGCCCACCACCTGCGAGCCGGTCCAGCGCACGCCCCACAGGCGGCCATCCGGGCCGAAGGCGAGGTCGCCGACACGCGTCTTGGAGAAGTGCTTCCAGCGCTTGGCAGGGTCGGCGGCCTGGGGATCGAAGATCTCCAGGCCGTTGCCGGAGGAGACGTAGATCAGCCCGCTGTCCGGTCCACTATTCGGGGGCTGGATGGCCAACGCGTGGGGCAGCGGGTCGTCGCCCGGGCCCGTGAAGCGCTCGACTACCGCGCCGGAGTTCGTATCGACCAGCAGCAACTCGCTGCCGGTCATCACCCACAGCTGGCCCAGCGCATCGACGGCCATGTCGAGCACCGGCGCGTCCAGCGTGAACAGCGGCGTGGTGCTGCGGCCGCCATCCTTCGCGAAGCGGAACACTTCGTTGCGCAGGCTGCCGGCACTGGCCAGCACCGAACCGTCGGCCAGTTCCACCATCGCGAGCGCGCCGATGTCGGCGTCGCTGGATTGGAAACCATCGGCGAAGCCGCGCACCACCATCGGCGCGAGCACGCTCTGCAGTTCGCTGGGCTGCGACGGCGCTACCAGTCCCGGCAGGCGCTGCTGCGCCTGCGCGAACAGGTCGCTGGCCGGATACGTGCGATCCGGCGTGGCGGCCGGCAGCTCGGGCGTGCTTTGCACCTGCTCGTTTACGCCCAGCTGCTGCACCACCTGCTGGCGGCTGCCGTCGTCCGGCAGCACCGCGTTGGCCACGCTGGCGGCCTCGCGGTTGCCGGCGTTGTCGGTCGCGACGGCCAGGAATTCGTAGGTCTTGCCGGCCTCGCCGGTGAACACCGCCTGCGTCTGGCCGACGCTCACCTGCTTGAGCCAGATGCGGAAATCGCTGCCGTTCTCGGCCACGTACACCGTCACGTGCTTGACGCCGCTGGCGTCGTCGGTGGCGGTCCACTTCACGTCGAAGCTGGGCGCACCTTGGGCGTCGTTGCCCAAGGCGGTGACGGCCAGCGTGGTCTGCGGCGGCAGCGCGTCCAGCGTATGGCTCACGGTCACGCTCTCGATCGGCGGCAAGCCATCGACGAAGATGCGCGCGGAGGCATCGATGGCAGCCCCCGAGACCGCGTTGTCGGCCGCCTGGACGGTGTAGCTGACGAAGCCGCGGGTCGATTGTCCCGAGGTGTCGCCGGGCTTGGGCGCCAGCAGGCCGCGCAGTGCGTCGTGCAGCACCTCGCCCGTGTCGGGGTCGATGGCCTGCAGCAGCCAGGTGGCCACGCGGGTCTGCGCATCCACACCGGCGCTCACGCGCAGCACGAAGCCCTTGCTGCCGCTGAAATCGAAATCACCCTGGAAGTTGGCCTGCGTGCCCGGCAGGTGCACGTTGATGTCGCCGATCTTCAGGTCTTGCAGGCGGATGCTGCGCGGGTCGAGGTCGGCATCGAGCTGGCTGACGATGCGCAGCTCGCCAGTGGCCTGCTCGGTGGGGTTGTTGAAGCTCAGCGTGTAGGGCAGCGGCGTGCCAGCAGGCAAGTAGGCCTTGCCGTCGGCGCTGGGCAGCACCTGCGGGCCGCGCACTGCGATCGCGGCGTTGGTGTCGCCGGCGGCCGTGGCCGCCTGCTGCAGATATTGTGAGAGGTTGAGCGCCTGCGGACCCACGGGGTTGAACTTGTCGTCCAACACGCCGATGTGGCGCAGGTATTCCAGCTCCGGGAGGCTGCCGGCATAGACGCCGAAATTGAGGAAGTGGGTGTCCTGCGTAGCGTGCAGGTCGTAGTCGGCCGCGTTCGGGGCCTTGGGCACCGGCACTTCCACCACGTCGCCTTCGTCGGTGTAGCGCACCTCCAGGTAGTCCACCGGCGTGGTGGTCGCCTGCGGGTCGCCGGCCCAGCGCGCGGTGTCACCGTACCACTGCTGCACCTTGGCGAAAAAGCCGAGCACGTCGGCCTGGGTGCGGTAGTTGTCGCCGCCCTTGCCCAGCAGGATGCCGGTGGCCAGGGTCGCGTTCAGGCTCAACACCAGCGGCTCGCTGCGCACCGGCGGCGCCTCGTCCACCGTGCGCAGCAGGCCGGCCTGCTCCAGCGCGGCCAGCCAGCCCTGCACCCATTGCGATTCGTCAGCGGCCAACGTCTGCAGCGCCGAGGGGGCTGCGGTGTCAGCCAGGATCGCGTCGCGCAGCTTCTTGGCGTGCGCCGTCTGGTCGGCGATGAACTCGTCGCGGGTGAGCGGCGTGGCGGTACCGAGGATGTCGAATCGGAACGGCATCGCCAGCAGTTCACGCTTGGTGATGTGATCGTCCTGTTCGTGCGACAGGAACTTGTGGGTCAGCCCCGGGGAGATCTTGTCCAGGTCCTGCGGGCCGTTGTCGAGCAGGCCCTGCGCCTTCCAGTCGGGCCGGGTTGCATAGAGCTTGTTGCGCAGACCCTCGAAGTCGTAGGCCAGCCACTCGGCCAGGCCGGGGTAGGTCTGCACGCTGAAGCTCATGCCGACGAAACCGCCGGCGCCCACGTCGAAGGCATAGCCCGGCGCGAGGTTGAAGCCAGAGGTGTTGACACTGCCATCCAGCGCGGCCCAGGGCACGTCGCTGCGCGGCAGCCCATTGGTGGGCGTTGCGCCGTAGGCCTGGGTGTTGCCGCCGTCGTTCACCGAGGCGCCGCGCGGCTGGCCGCCGACGTTGGAGGAGAACACCACGTAAGGCAGGTTCAGGCCATCGAGCACGTCCTGGCTGCGGCCCATTTCGCTGGCGCCAAGGTCGAAGCGCACGTAGGGCGTATCGACATTGGTGAGGCTCTGCAGGCTGACGCTATAGGTCGTGCCCTCGCTCGGTGCCAGCATGCGCTGGCCACCGATGCCGATGGTCACGTCGGCCTCGATGCCACGCTCCACCAGGTAGCGGTAGGCCTCGGTCACACGCTGGCCGTCGGGGTTGATCACCACCACGTCGTACAGGCCGCGCGGCACGTCGCGCAGGTCGAACACCGCGCGGATGTGCGTGGCGTCCAGCACCTGCCAGCGCGCCGGCTCCACCTCGAACACGCCGGGGCGTGACAGCTTGACCAGCGCACCAGGCTGGAAGCGTGCGCCCTCGATGTCCATCGTGACCCAGCGGTGGTCGTCGTCGCCGGTGCCGCCCTGGTCGGGCGTGACCTTGGTGATGGACAACGGCAGCAGGTCGGCGCGCAGCGTCACCGGCGTGCCGGCGGGCGACTGCCGCGAGCGCACCAGGACGTAATAGTCACCGGCCTGGGTGCTGGGGAGCAACACCTGCTGGTCGGGCGACACCGGCGTGGTGTAGGCCGCGTCGAAGGTGCTGCTGGTGGGCACGTCGCCGTAGCGCACGTACACCTCGTTGGCGCCCTCCTCGGCGGACGAGTCCAGGCTGACGCGCAGCGTCTCGCCGGCGGCCACGCTCACCTTGTACAGCAGCGTCTGGTTCGACTGCAGCGTGGTGTCCACGGGCATGGCCACCGCCAGCGACGGCACGGCCACGTGCAGCGAAGCACCGGAGGCGACGCGGTTGTTGGCCTCGCCCGGCGGAATGTGCAGGCCGGCGTCGTCATAGGTGATGCGGCCTTCGAACACCTCGTTGTAGAGGTCGGGGCGCACGATGATGCGCCACGTCCCGTCCTTCAGCGCCGGCAGCTTGGCCTTCAGCGTGGCGGTGTAGCTGCCGTCGGCGGCCAGGTCGCCCACGTGCTGTACCTTGCCCAGCAGGTTGTCGGCCAGGTCCCAGGTGTTGTCGGCGGACAGGTAGAGCGCGTCCGTCCAGCGGCCGTAGGCCGGGTTGATCGACGCGTTGGTGACGGTGAAGGTGATCTCCACCTCGTCGCCCACCGACGCATTGGCCGGCACGACGACGTTGGTCACCTGCAGGTCGGCAGGCGGCGGTGTCTCGATGCGCAGCGGCTGCGCGGCGGTGGAGGCGTTGTTCTGGTCGTTGCCGAACTCGTACACGCGGCCCACGTCGCTGTTGACGCCGGGCGCATGCGCCGGGTCGGTGACCACGAAGACGTAATAGGTGCCCTCCAGGTCGCGCGGCGCGGTGAAGGTGAGGTGCGTGTCGTAGCCGGCACCGGCAGCCAGGCCGCCACCGTGGAGTACATAGCCGAGGTAGCGGTCCTTGCTGAGGTCGAGGAAGCGGTCCTTCGACAGGTAGACGAAGTCGTTCCAGCGGCCCTGGTCGGACGGCGTGGCGCCGCCGCGGTTCTCCACCCGGTAGTCCACGGTAAAGTTCTGGCCGGCGTACACCGCCTCGGGGATGGTGACCTGTGTCACCTGCAGGTCCGGCGGCGTGGCCAGGCTGATCGGCAGCGCGAGGCGGCCGATGTTGTTGCCTTCGTCCTTGAACTCCAGCACCGCGCCCGAGCCGTGGCCGGCGATCACGTCCAGGTCTTGCCGGATGGTGCTGGTGGTCTGGTGGTAGAAATCCTTCGCCAGCTCTGTATCGGCCTTGACGATCAGGGTGAAGTCACCGCTGATCGCAGACGGCAGCGTGAAGGTGGCGGAGTTTGTGTACGACTCGCCGGGCGGCAGGTAGTGCGGCGTCTTGTCGGCGTTCACGCCGAGATAGGTGCTGCCCACGCGCGCCAGCGTTTCGAAGTACGAGCCGCGGTCCACGAGCGGATAGTCGCTGCCGTCCAGCGACGCGTCGCGCGACAGGAAGATGCCGTCGCTCCAGCCGTTGGCGCGCGTCTCGCGCGTGCCGCGGTTGGTGACCGTCCAGGTGACGGTGATCGTCTCGCCCGACTGCGGAGTCGGGTTGGAGACGACGATGCCGTCAACCTGAAGGTCGGGCTCTCGATAGGTGACGTTGAGGGTGCCGCGGCCAACGTTGTTGTCGTTCAGCGCGCCTTCGTACACGCTGTTGGCGTACCACTGGTCCCGTGCGATGTCGTTGCTGTTGTTGTCCGAGTACAGCACAGGCAGCTCCGCCATCGCCTTCGCACCGCCGGGCGTGAGCGCGTCGCGCGCATGGTCCGCGTCGGTGATCACGTAGATGTAGTACGGCCCGTCGGTGCCCGGGGGCAGCTTGAACTTGGCTGCAGCGCTGTAGCTGCCGCCGGCCGCCAAGCCAGCGGCATTGGAATGCACGAGGCTGCCCAGCAGCTTCGCGCGGCTGGGGATGAACTCCGGATCCGGGCTGAAGTACACGCTGTCCAGCCACGCGTGCGTGCCACTCCACGCCTCGGCGCCGAAGTTCGTCACCGTCCAGCTGACGGTCGTCTCCTCGCCCGAGAAGTTCTCCGGCTGGGTGGTGACGGCCGTCACGCGCAGGTCGGACGGTGCGTTGATGACCTGCGAGGCCGCCGCCTTCACGTTGTTGGATTCCGAGATTTCCGTGACCTGGTTGCCCCCGTTGCGCTGGTACAGCACATCGGTCTCGACGACCACGTAGGCCCCGGAGACCGCCGGTGCCAGCTGCACCGTCTGCGAAACGGTGTATTGTTCCTTGTTGCCCAGGCTGCGCTGCTGGGCGTATTCGCCGATCAGCCACTTGACCGTGGCCTTGGTCAAATCGGGGTTGTCGGCCACCCACACGCGGTCGGACCACTGGCCACTGAACTCGTCGCCCTGGTTCTGCACCGTGTAGCTGAAGCTGTAATTGCCCGGCGCAGTGGCGTCGGGGCTGGCGCTCACCTGGGACACCACCAGGTCCGGCGGCGTGATGCCGAGGATGCTGATCGGCCTGGCCTTGTAGTTGTTGTTGTCGACCTGCGTGGGATCGTCCGGATTGATGTTCGACGCCAGCGTGTCCTCCAGGATCACGTTGTAGGTGTCGCTCCAGACTGTGATGTAGTACTCGCCCGAACGGACGGCGTCGGGAATCTTCGCGCTGATGTGGCCCAGGTAGTCCTGGCCCACGTCGAGGTTGCCGTTGTGCGTGACGCGACCCAACAGGATGTCGCCCTTCGAGGGCGAGGGCCGCCGCCTGTCCACCGTGAGCCAGACGGAGTCGGTCCAGCTGCTGACGGACGCGTTGTCGCCTTGTGTACGCGCCGAGCCGAGGTTGGCCACCTTGTAGTCGACTTCGATCGTCGCGCCATGCACCGCCTGAGTGGGTGCCACCACGTCGCTGGTGACCAGGTCGCCGAAGGGCACCGGGTCGATGGTGAGCTGCGCCGCACGGACGTTGTTGGCCTCCTGCGGGTACTCGTCGATGCGGCCGCCACCGTCGGCCACCACGACCAGGTAAGCCGCACCGCGGTAACGGATCGGTATGTTGACGTTGTTGACCTGGGTGCTGTAGCTCGCGGTGGGCTCCAGCGCCGAGCCGCTGTCGTAGCGGCCAAGCAGCACGTCGTCGCCGCTCAAGGTGCCGTCCAGCGACAGGTACACCCAGTCGGTCCAGCTGCCGCTGGTGGCCACCGGGCCCATGTTGGCCACGGTGAAGCGCAGGCCGGCCGTAGTGCCGGCAGTCACGTGCTCAGGCACCACCATGTCGGTGACGCGCAGGTCGGGCCGCGGGTTGAGACTCACCTCGATGGCACCAGCCGACAGCATGCGGTTGTTGTCACGCGCCGCGCCGTACTCGTACACCTGGGCGGCAGACGTGGGGCTGCTGCCGAGGTTGCTGTTGGTGATGACCTGCAGGCAGTAGGCGCCCTCGATCTTTGCGGGCAGGCGCACCTGCTCGGTACGGGTGTAGCGGATACCGGCAGCAAGGCCGCGGTCGTAGGTGTAGCTGCCCAGCACAACGGTGTTGCCGCCGTTCACCGGCACCAGCACCACGGTATCGGCCCACTGGCCGACCGCATCGGCCACGCCCTGGTTCAGCACCGTCCACGACACGTCGACCAGCGCGCCTTCGAGCGCGGCGCCGGGCACCTGCACGTCCTCGACGATCAAGTCGGGCGAGGGTGACAGCTGCACCGCCACGCCCAGCGAGCTGCCGGTGTTGTTGTTGGCATAGACGAACTCGAACGGTCCGCCGGTGCGGACGTTGAGGTAGTACGTGCCCTCGATGCCCTGCGGCAGCGTCACCTGGATGCTGCGCGTGTACTGGTCGCCCGCGGCCAGCTGGCCGAGGTGCGAAGCGTTGCCCAGCGACCAGGTGGTGCCGGTGCCATCCGGGTTGCTGCTCAGCCAGACCTGTTCGGACCAGCTGTTGGTATTGGTGATGCCGATGCCTTCGTTGCTCACCGTCCAGGTCACCGTCAGCGGCTGGCCGCTGAGCGCCCCACTGGACGCGGACACCGACTGCACCTGCAGGTCGGCATAGGGGATGGGCATCACCTCCAGCAGCGCGGGCGCCTCGGCGGTGTTGTTGGCCTCCTGGCCGTTTTCCCAAACGCGCGATTGCGCATCGGTGCGCACCATCACGTGGCCCTGGCGCGAGAAGCCGGGGGCGAAGCGGTAGTTGATGCTGCCGGTGTAGCTCTCGCCCACGTCCAGGCCGGCGTCGTGTGCCACCGTGGCCAGCACGATGTCGTCGTTGTCGCCGAACACCGCGTTGCGCGAGTACACCACCACGTCGGTCCACGAGGTGGTGCGGCCCACGCCGGTGCCCTGGTTGCTGACGGTCCACTCCACCGTGATGCTGGCCGGGTCGGCGATCACGCGCTGCGGCGCGCTCACCGAGGTAACGGCCAGGTCGGCGAAGGTGTCGCGCATGACCGCGATGGCCAGCGAATCGACGTTGTTCGATTCGGCGCCGTTCTCGTTGACCTGCGCATTGCTGTCGGTCACGACGATCAGCCGGTAGCTGCCCTCGGCATCCACCGGCAGCGTGAAGTCCAGCGTGCCGGCCGAAGCACCGCCGGCCGCGATGGCACCGTGGTTGAACTCACCGAGCTTGATGTCGGCGTTGTCCACCACGCCGTCGCGCGAGAGGTACACGGTGTCGCGCACCGTCGAGATGGGCGCCGTACCGGCGTTGAGCGTGGTCCAGGTGAGCGAGATCGCTTCGCCGCCCTGCAGCAGCCCGGTGGTGCCGAGGTTGGTGACCGTGAGGTCGGGTGCCACCACGGATACCGTGGTCGAACCCGTGTTGTCGCTCTCGTTGGACTCGCCGACGTAGCCGTAGTAGTCAGCCGTGACCTCCAGACGCCAGGCGCCGGCAGGCATGGTGGGCACGGTGTAGTTGAGTGTCGCGGTGTAGCTGGCGCCCGGGGCCAGCTGCCGCGTCGCGCCGGTGCGCGGCAGCTCGATCGATTGCGAAGCATCGGCCACGTTGACCAGGCGCACGCGTTCGATCAGGTAGGCGTTGGCCGTGTCGTTTCCACTGTTGCCGACGGTGTACTGGATCTGGACGGACTGGCCCACCCGCCATTGCGCGGGGGCCGTGACCTCGCTCACCACCAGATTGGGCTTGGGCTCGGCCTGCACCGTCGTGGGCGAGGCCGCCGCCGCGTTGTTGGCGGTGCGGTCCAGCTCGTAGACGACGCCGAAGGCATCGGTCTTCACGATGACGTACTTGCTGCCCACGGCGTTGCGCGGGACCAGCACGTCCATGCCCTCGGCGTAGCTTTCGCCGGAGGCCAGGCCACCCACGTGGGTAACCGAGCCGAGCAGCACCGCCGAGGCGTTCAGTGTCGGGGTGTCGGACAGGTACACCTGATCGACCCAGCGGGTCACGTCGGTGGCCAGCGTGCCGTCGTTGCGAACGGACCACTCCACCCGCGTCGTGCGGTTGGCATCCGCCGCGGCCGGCGCCAGTGTGACGGTGGGCACGAGGTCGGAATAGGTCTGGGTAACCTCGACGGTGCCGGACAGGCGCAGGTTGTCGGCCCGCGTATCCGGCTCTCGCACGGAAGCGTTGGCATCGGTGAGCACCGCGATGCGGTAGCTGCCCTCGATGCGCGCGGGAATGCGCACGGTGGCGCTCTGCGTGTAGCTGCCGTTCAGGTCCAGCGTGGTGGCGTGCTTGACATTGAGAAGGATCACGTCATCGGCATTGCCGGTGACGGTATCGCGCGTCAGGATGATGCGGTCGGTCCATGACCCGGTGGCCGCCGCATTGCCGGCATTGGCGACCGTCCAGGTCAGCGTGGCCTCGCCGCCCGACTCCACCGTGGTGGGCACCACCAGATCCGTCACCGACAGGTCGACGTAGGGCCGTGCCGTCGACGTGAAGCTGGCCGCCGCGCTGTTGTTGGCTTCGGCATCGCCGGCCAAATTGGTCTCGAACAACAGGCCCGCGCCCGAGGCATTGCTGTCGACCGTCACCGCAATGTCGAAGGTGCCGGTGCCCAGCAGCCCATCGGGCAGCGTGAAGGTGAAGCTGCGCGCGCGCGACTGGCCCGGTGCCAGTGGCAGTGCGGCCTCGCCGGTGTAGGCCACGGCCGCATTGACCACGACCGCGCCCGCCGTGCCATCGTTGCGCTGGCGCACCACCACCCGATCCTGGTAAGCCACCGGCGTCGGCACGCTGCCCTGGTTGACGTCTTCCCACTGCAGCGTCACCGTGTCGCCGGCCTGCGGTGTCGTCTGCAGCAGCGCCACGTTGCGCACCACAAGGTCCGGCCCCGCCACGAAGTTGTGCTGGGCGGTGTTATCGGCCTCCAGCGCGCCGCTCGGGTCGTACTCCGGTAGCTGGGCCAGGGCATCCACCATCACCCGCAGGCGGAAGCTGCCAATGGCGTTGAGCCCTTGCGGCCAGGCGAAAGCCACGCTGCGCTCGGCCGCCTCGCCGGGGACGATCTGCTGCGCCGCCATGGCGAGAGGTTGGCTGACGACCACGACCCCGGTCGTCAGGTTGAGCAGCTCGACACGTTCGGTCCAGGATCCCGCCGCCACGGCCGTGCCGGCGTTGGCGGTGTTCCAGCGCACAGTCACCGTGTCGCCGCCACGCCAGTTCGACGCCGGCTCCATGCGCAGCTCGCTCACCTGCAGGTTGGCATAGCTCGCCAGCGTGCTGGCGAAGCTCGCGGTACCGCGGTTGTTCTCTTCGGCCACGCCACCTTCGGGCTGATCGTTGGCGGCATCGGTCTCGACGATGACATTCAGGTCGCCCGCGCCCGAGGGACCGTCCGGCAGACGCAGGACGGCCGTGCGAATCACCAGTTGCTCCGGCAGCAGCGGACCCTGGTCCGGTGCCGATTCGATGTAGGGCACCAGCATCTGCGCGACGACTTCGTTCGAGCCGGTGCGGCGCACGATGATTCGGTCAGTGAAGTCGCCCAGCGTCGTCACCGAACCCTGGTTGCGCACGGTCCACTGCACGCGGATCGACGCCCCTGAAGCGATCGTGTCGCCCTCCTGTGCGGGCGACACCGACACGTCGGAGACCACCAGATCCATCGAAGGGGGCGTGCCGGACAGGTCGATGGTCCGAGGCTCCGACGGCCCGTACACATAGGCGGCCATGCGGTAGGGCACCGCCGTGTCGTAGACCACGCTGTCGTCCAACACGATGGTGTAGCGGCCCGTCACCGCGGCCACAAGCTCCGTGTCGCCCAACTGCACGTCGGACACCGAGCGCCCATAGGGGTCGATCACGCGCACCGCGCCCGTGTAGTTGTAGTGGTAGAACCCGCGCGCTGAGTCGTAGGCGTAGACGCGCGCCGCGAGGTCGCGCAGGTCGACGTAGATCCGATCGCCCGCGTTGGCTTGCACGCTGTAGGCCGTGATGTCGCCGCTGGGCTCCAGCCGGCCTTCGACGATGGCGCCGCTCGCAATGGGCGTCGCATGCGTGAGGTCGATGAGGCGGAAGGCGTAGCTCGTATCGGCCGTGCTGCTCGTCGAGACACGCACGGCGTAGCGCCCCGGCAGCAGCATGAAGCTGGGCTGCGACGGCGTGGTCGTGCCGTCTGCCATGGTGCCGCTGGCCGCCGTGGTGCCGGTGGTCACGTCGACGATGGCCCAGCTGACCGAGCCCACGCCGCTGTTGAGGCGGTCGAACTGGATCGCCGTGTCTTCGCTGAGCACCAGGCTGTACTCACGGCTCTGGCGCGCGGCGTTCAGCGCGCCCGAAACCGTCTCGTTGAGCGACATCGCCAGCGCCGTGCGACCGGCGAGGTTGTCGATCTGGAACGACATGCCGCCCGTCGGCGTACCGCCATAGGTGTAGTTCGCCCAGTCGAACACCACATAGACGGGGCCGCTGTCGAGAACGGGCAGCACGGCCGAGTCACTGTTGGCCGAGGCCCAGCTGGTGAGCGGCTGGCCATAGGCGTTGAAGAAGGCGTAGCGCGGAGTGCTGCCCGACGTGCTGTGGGCGTTGAACTGCAACAGATCACCTGCTTGCGCGTCCACCCGCCAGGCGCGCACGGCGTAAGTCGATGCGCTGGCCGCCGTGACCGATTGCCCATAGGCCATGACCGGCACCTGCTCCGCCGAGTCGAGGCGCCGCAGCGCAAAGTCGTACGCGCTGGCCGAACTGGTCTGCGTGACTTTGACCGTGTAGACGCCCGGCGTGAGCCAGGCCGCCTGGTCATACCCCGCGATGCGCACGGCGCCGTTGACATCGCTGACGGTCGCGCTCTGGTAGCTGTAGCTGTAGACGTCGGGGATGGTGGCGTGGTCCAGGTACCACAGCCCGGGCTCGGCCAGCTCGAACTGGTAGGTCTGGGTCGCACCGTTCGCGATGGCGCCGGCCGCGCTGAAGGTCGAGACCACCGACACCGGGGTCTCGGCGGTGCCCCAGGTGGCGGTGAACGCGGCCCCTGCCCCGAGGCCGGCCGTGGCGTCGATGCCGGTCCGGGTGAGACGCAGCAGGTGCGCGCCGGGCTGGGTGAGGTCGAACTCTTGTGTGGGCGCCGAAGCCGGGGTCCAGCTGCGCAGCACGGTGCCGTTGGGCGCCATCAGCTGCGCCGTCCAATCCGCCGGCCATGTGGCGTTCGCCGCCAGCGTGAGGTGGTCGCCGGCACGCGCATCGAGCGACCAGAGGGAGACCACCCCGGCGCTCGCATCGGCCGGCACTTCGCGTGCCACCGCGCCCTGACGATCGAGCCGCTGCGACGCCGAAACGCGCGTTGCGGTGAAGGTAGCGTCGCCGCTCAATCCGTCGGCGTTGGCCAACACGCGCAGGGCGTAACTGCCGGCGCCCAGGAACTGGCTGATCGTGGCGTTCGAACCGCTGTTGAGGCCGGTACGCGCGACGATTTGCGACCCGTTGGGCGTGATGATCTGGAAGCGCACCGCGCTGGCAGGCGCATTCACGTTCTGCAGTTCGACCCACCCCGGCTCATCGAGCGTGAAGGCATAGGTGGCCTGGTCCTGACGGATGGCCAACGGCACCGTGGTCGCGCTGTCCCACGCGAGGGCCGCCGTGGTCACGACGGGCTGGCGCAGCGTGGCCTCGAAGTGGATCGGCGCCGACGAGGCGTAGTACTGCTTGGCCACCAGGTAGACCGTGCCGTCCGAGGGCCCGGTGAACGCCACCGACGCATCGTTGGTCCACGCCACGTTGCTCAGCGTGCGGCCATAGGCGTCCAGCAGCGTGTAGCGGAAGTAGTCGGGGTAGCTGACGGGCGTCGTGAAATCAAGGTTGAAGTCCACGCCCGCCGTCGCCTCGAAGCGGTAGGCCACGAGCGTGCGCCCCGCCGGCAGATCGCCGGAGAGCGGTGTGGTGCTGCTGGCGGGCACGGCCGCCGCGAGGTCGAGCAAGCGGAAGGCAAAGCTGGGCGTCGCGACACCCGAAGCGTTCACAGCGATCGTGTACGTGCCGGCCTTGAGCCGGCGCGCGTAGTAGCTCTCGACACTGCTCAAGCCGAAGCTGAGCTCGTTGCCCAGCGGCCCGCTCAACGTGAGGTTGGCATTGCCGCCCTGCGGGTCGAGCAGGATGGTGGTTTCGTCGGTGAGGGTGAAGCGGTATTGGTTGACGTTGCCCGGCGCGCCGATGGCGCCGCTGACCTGGTCGCCCAACGCGATCGGCGCGACCGATGTCGCAACGGGCGACACCATGACCGTGGCGGTGCGCGCGCCAGTCGAGTTGTAGTGCCCGTAGGCATACAGCACGTAGGTGCCGTCACTCGTCAGCTTGACCTTCTGTGCGCTGTCGGTCTGGGAGTACTGCGAGCCCGAGGCCACGTTGCTGCCGTTCGGCGCGACGAGCACCCAGGACTGCGAGGTGTACGTGTCGGTATTGCGCAGATCGATCAGCAGATCCTGGCCGGCCGTGCCCTGCAGCTGCCACGCCATGGCCTGACGGCTTTGCGCGACCGTCTGTGAGGCCGATTGGCCCAGCGTGAGCGCGGGCAGCGCGCCCACCGAAAGCGCGTCAATGCGGTACGAGCCCGCGCTGCTGCGGTTGGCCGCGAGCCGAAGTTCGTAGCTGCCGGCCAGGAGGTCGAGCACCCCCATCTGGTCGCTGCTGTCGATGCCGCGCGAGAAGACGCTCGCCGGCACGTCGGTGCGCATTAGCGTGGCGGTGTACGCGTCACCGCTCACGTTCATCCACACCCGGGTGGGATCAACGAGCGTGAACCGGTAGACGGCCTCATCCGCCGGCGTGGCGAGCGCGCCTTCCACGGGCGTGCCCAGTACGAGCGCCTGGGCGCTGCGGGCACCGGCACTGAGCTGCAGCGTCGTCGTGCCGCTCATGCTCTTGCCCTGCTGCATGGACGTGCCGACCAGCTGGACCGTGTAGTCGCCGGCGGTCGCCGCGGCCACGGCAAAGCCGGCGGGCGTGCTCCAGTACCCGCCGGAGATGAAGCCACGGGCCACCTCGGCCCCCAGCGGGTCGATCACCCGGTAGTCGATGCGGTCGTAGTAGCCCAGCGCGGGCGACGGCGCGATCCAGCGCGATTCGCCCGCGGCCAGCGAGAACCGCAGTTCACGGTCCGGAGCGCCATTGCTCCAGGTCACGCTGGCGCTGGTGTTCGGCTCCCAGGTTTGGGCGTCGCGCTGGATGAAGCGGGTGTTGAACGCGTAGGCGACGGGATTCGTCGGCGTCGTGCTCGAGGCGTAGCGCACGCGCAGCGTGTAGCTGCCCGGGCCTAGCGCCCAGATGGTGTCGGTGTACGAGTCGTTGTAGTTCAGCTTGGCCACGGTGCGGCCGGCCGCGTCGAGCACCTCGTGGGTGTTCCTCGTGCCGCCATTGACCGTCTCGCGCACAGCCAGCTCGATACCGCTCGTCACCGTGAAGCCGTAGCTGTACGTCTGGCTGCCGAGCAGGAACTGGCCCTCGGTGGTGCCAGCCGTCAGCGCACCCACGCGGGGCGCCTCGTAGACCGCGAATCGCAGCGCACTGCCGCCGAGCGTGGCGCCGGTGTTGCGCGCGATGGCCAGCAGATAGTGGCCGTCGCGCGGCACGTTGAAAGGCACCGCGACCGACTGCGCGGGATCCCCCTCGGCAACCAGCGCGCCGCCGCTGTCGTACAGCCGGAACACATTGCCGGTGCCGGCGCCGCTGTCGGCACGGAACCACTGGTCCGAACCCGCATGCAGCGTGATGTCGAAGAGCTCGTAGGCATCGTCCGCGGCAAGGTCGGCCGCGATGTGGGTGCCAGGGGCGATGGACGAAACGACAGACGCCGCGCGCACCGTGAACCGGGCTTCGCTCTGGAGCGCGACGAGATCGAGTGCGTAGTGCCCCGCAGGCAGCCATTGCACCGGCAACGACCAGCGACCGCCGTTCGCGAGGGTGGTCCCCAGTGGTCCTTCGGTCTCGATGCCGCGCGGCCCGGTCAGGCGCCACACCTGATCCGCTGCACCCTCCCACTCCATGACGATCGGACCGTCCGTGGCCAAGTCGAACTCGTAGCGCTGCGTGGCGTAGCCGTCGCCCGTGTCCACGGGGGCCGCTGTGGTCACCGGGGTGCCGAGCGTGATGGGGGTCCCTGTGGGCTCCGCCCAATTCGCGGAGGTGCGATGAACGGTGAGCGCGGGGTCCGTGCTCAGCACCTGCTGCCGTGTCACGCGGACATAGACATCGCCGGTCGCCCAGCCTTGCTGGAAGGTGCCGGTCGCCGACGTGCCCCGGTACAACTCGCGCCCGTAGGCGTTAAAGGCCGCGATGACGAACTCGTCTGCCGCGCCAGCGGCGAAGTCGAATGCATCACCCCGCTCGGACGCGGTGTGCCACAGCGCCGAGGCGCCGACCGCCAGACCGGCCAGCGAGGCGGGTGTGCCGGCGTCGAGCACGGCGGCACTGGCCAGCGGTGTGGCAGACAGGGAGAACGTTTGCGACGTGAGACGCACCCGCAGCTGGTAGCTGCCGGCGCTGAGGTATACAGGCGAGGCAGCTGCACCGCGCGACTCCGAGAACGTGCGCCACTCGGACACCACGCCGCGCGGGCCGACGAGCTGCCACTGGCCGTTGTCCGCGCCCTCGGCCGCGAAGAGCCAGGTCCCGCTGGTCGCGACGTTGACGTCAAAGGTGCGCGTCTGCCGAGCCGACAACCCGTCGTCCGCGAGGGTGGTGAGGCCCTCGCTGGAGAGCGTCGCGCTGCTCGGAGCCGGATCGCTCCAGCGCTCGATCTCGAAGGTACTGCCCGCGACGGCCCCAAGGTCGCGCTGGGTCCAGAGGTAGTAGGTGCCAGCCTGCGGCAAGGCC
Source organism: uncultured Burkholderiaceae bacterium (assembly GCA_966251135.1). GTDB lineage: Bacteria > Pseudomonadota > Gammaproteobacteria > Burkholderiales > Burkholderiaceae_C > Albitalea. The sequence continues at coordinate 3,801 of CBINKC010000032.1, read as the reverse complement.
GCCGTGGCGGCCTGTCCGTCCCCCAGGTTGCCCGACGACAGCGTGTTCCCGGTCGGGTCTGTGAGGCGCCAGGAGGCGCTGGCAGCCGTCCCGCTGGCGGTGCCGATGTCTCGCGTGATGGTCAGCGACAGGGTGCCCGTGGCGCCGGTACTGCCACCCGTGCCGGTGGTGGGGCTGTACGTCCGGTTGGGATAGCCGCTGATGCCCAGGTAGTAGATGCCTGAGGCAGTCACGGTCCAGTTGAGCGGGCTGTCGTCGACCGCCGCCACCTGCTGACCGGAGGCGTTGAACACGCGCGCATAGCCGTCGAAGGTGCCGTTCGGTGTGGTCGTGCGCAGCACCTCGCCAGCCTGCAGTGTGAGGCGGAACATGTCGACATCGCGATTGCCCTGCGGACCATCGCCGATCGTGATCGGCACGGTCAGCGAGGAGCCGCGCGGCAGCAACAAGGAACGCGCCGTGCTCATCGTGTCGGGCACGTCCCCGTTGAGCAGCTGCACGCCGGCATCGCTGACGCCCAGGCGAGTGACCGACAGGGTCAGGCTGGCCGCCGCGGCGGGCTCCGCGCTCCCGCTGAATGTCGTCTGGGGATCGTAGGTGGCGTTCGCCGCGCGGCTCACACCCACGTAGTACAGGCCCGCAGACGCCGTCGTGGCACGCAGCGTGTCACCCGTTGTCGCCGCCACTTCGTTGCCGTTCGCATCGAACAGGCGCAGCCGCGCCTCGAAACCTGCGCCGGACGTGGAAATGAGCAGGGGATCGTCCGCGAGGCAGGCAATGCGGTACAGACGCACGTCCATCTCGCCGGCGGCCGTGCCGCCCAGCGTGACCGATGCCAGCGCCGAGTTGCCTCCGTCGGTCAGCAGGTCGATGGCCTCTGCGATCGAGGTGCCGCCCGCCGCGCCCTCGGTGCGCAGGCCCACGTTGATGGACGCCGCCGCGGTGGCGTCGATGCGCACGACCTGTCCGGCTCGGCTATCGGTGTCCGAGGCCGCGAGAATGGCTTGCGCGCCGATGCTCGCCGCACCGGTGGAGGTGAGCAGCCTGAAGCTTGCGGCGCCCGTGCCGCGCAAGTCCCCTTCGATCCGCAGGCTGTAGCTGCCGGCGGGCAGGAGCATCGGTGCCGTGCTGCCGTCCTGCGCGTCGAGCCGCCCGGTGCCGAGCTGCGTGCCGGCGGCGTTGGTGAGGGCCCAGCGGACGTTCGACAGGCTGGCCGAGAGCTGGTCCCAGGCGACCTGGGCGGTGTCCGTCAGCGTGAAGTCATAGTAGGCCGCGCTGCCCGGCACGGTGAGGTCGATGTGCTGCGTCTCGCCGGGCTGCAACACCGTGCGGCTTGGCGTGCTGCGATACAGCGCAAAGGCGTAGTCGACCGCGCTCGTCACGCCGCTCGGCCCTTCAATGCTGAGCCAGTAGGTGCCGGTGCGGTCGGCCACGTAGGCCCCGCCATCGCTCCAGGAGTTCGTGCCGGTCACGATGTTGGCCGCCGGGCCGAACATCGTCCAGCGTGGGCTGCTGGTGGACGCGTCGCTCTGGAAGTACAGACGGTCCCCGGCCTGGGCCGAAAACGAATACAGCGCGGCCTGGGTGCCCGGCTGCAAGGTGCCCGAGGTGGACTGGTTCACCTGCAGCGCGGTGGCCGCCTGGTCACCGATCAGGCGGAAGGTGTAGCTGCCGAGCGTGTCATTGATCCCGTCGACGCTCAGGCTGTAGGTGCCCGGCTGCAGTTCCAGGAATCGGTCGCCCGTGGCCGTGACGTCGCGGCTGTTGAAGAGCGTGGTACCGGCTTGGCGCAGTTGCCACTGCACCTGGTTGCCATCGACCCCGTCAAAGAAGAGACGGGTCTTCTCGCTGACGACGAACTCGTAGGCGTCCTGCTCGCCCGGCTGGTCGATGGCACCCTCGATGCGGGCCACCCCGGGCATGGCGTCGGCCGACAACAGCAGCCGCGGCTCGAGGGTCTCGATCTTCCACTGCGGCGAATCCTCCTTGCGGCGCGGTGCCCGGCGCGTGCCCTCGACGGTCTCGCGGCTGGCGCGGGCAATGGGACGGATGCTGGCACGGAACGAAGCCGCGCAGCGGCGCAGCGCCGCACCGGCGCGCCGGGACTTGGTGGACATGAAGAAACCCCCCTCGAGATGCTGACTCGGCGCGCACGCGCACAGACGGGGCGGCTCTTATGCTGCCGAGCCGCTCCACGCAAATGAGGGGGAATTCTGTCGGTTACGAATTGGGCGGCCCACCCCCCGTTTGGGGTAACAATGCCTCTCACCGGGCTTATTGCGCGCTTTGCCAACTTCGCCGTGGTGGAACACCTTCTGGAGGTGGCGAAATTCTGCAATTCCGACTACGCTCTCCCGTCTCGTCCCGGGGCTAATAACCCATGGGACTTGCCATGCGATTTGCATGGACTCAATTGCTGGGGTTGTCGGCTAGCCGGGTCCACGAGCTACTGCCGCACCGCTGGTACCAGCGTCCTAAAACAGGTCTGTAGCTGCCGGCAAGTGGGCTTGGTCGGCAAAGGTTACGACGAAGCTTCTTGCCTCTTCGAGAGTCGCCGGATAGCGGACTGCTTGTTTTCCCCCCGACTCGCCGACCTTGTACACCGAGTAGAAGCGGAAGCCGTTCTCCACCAGGAACTGCACCTTCTTCCACTGCGCAACATCGGCCGCCCTTGGAGCCGAAAACTTGCGGCTAAGCATCTCCATCGGACGCCTGCACTGCGGACAGAGTCGTGACCCTGAACTGACTGGAAACTTGAACGACTTCCTGCAGCTGAAGCAAGCGAACGGGAAGCGAAATGCCTGCACATACTTCTGCTTCGGAAAGCGGGCGTGATGCTGGAACTTGCCCATCGCGACAATGCCTACACGGAACACGATATCGGGAGCCTAGCCGATCTCGTGTCTACTTCCAGCGGCATCGGTCCTGCCAACGTGAGTTCGCCGCCCGCTTGCGCTTGGCCACCACCCAAGCAGCAAAAACAACACAGGCCGGCATAGAACATCAAATGCCGAAAGGTCGCACTGGGCACTGATGGCGGCATCCCCCTGAAGAACGCCACCTCGCTGAACGTACTGAGCGCGACTCGAAGTGATCTTCCTCGATGTGGCGCTCGCTGGACACGAGCATGCGCCGCATGCCTCCAGGTCAGCAGAGTTCGCCTGACCACACGCAAAGCATGACCATTGATAGCTTGCCATGGTCCCCATCATGCAACGAGGCCGCTGTGTCGAACCATCGAGCCAAAGCCGGGTTCGTTGTCAAGACGGGATCATCGGCCGCTTACCGATGTTCGCTGGTACGCGACGAACAACCGACTTCGCGTCATCATCCTTGCACTCGCAGGGAGTGTGGACTGGACGCCGGCCAGTCACCACCCAGCGGTATGACAGTCAGGCGCGAAAAGGCGTGGATCACAACCGCAGCGGGAGCTGTGGGTCCTCGAGCACGCCCAGAAAGGTCGCCAGGTGCTCCGACACCGCCTCGTCCACCGCGGGTATTGACATGGCTCCGGACAACGTGGCCCATTCCCTGACGCGAGCCCGAAGCCCGTTGGCCACTTCGATCGCGCTGTGCCTCGGCATAGCCTGCAGCACCTCGATCAACGCGAGTTCGTGCATCCGCTGGCGGGCGCGCACCGCCTCGATGGCGTCTTGAATCTGCTTTTCACGGTCGTCCATGGGTGCGCTGATAGCACTTGTGACGAGGGATGGTGTTTCTTCCTAACTGTCATGAGTCGGGGGAGGCACCCCGGATGATGGAAGACTGTGGGGTGTGCGGGCCAGAGCGGGTAGAGGTCGG
>CBINKC010000031.1:0-32533 GCA_966251135.1 uncultured Burkholderiaceae bacterium | reverse complement strand
GGTGCCCAGGGTCTTCACCTGACCCCAGCGCGCGACGAGGTACTGAACTGCCCCGTCCTCGGCGGCGGTGCGCATCAACTCGTAGCCCGACAGCGCCGCATGTGCCCGCAGATCTGCGAAGCGGCCGGCGCTCACGCGGCCCTCGGCTTCGGCGCGCCCTTGGACTTACCCGGCTGCAGCTGGTTGATGTAGGCCCGAGCCTCGGACAGCTTCAAGCGGGTGAATCGCTGGCCCCTCCGGATGATGGTGGGGAAGTTCGGGTCAGTCTTCGCCCAATCCCAAACCGTCGCCTCGCATACGTCCGTCGCGGCAGCGAGGGCCTTCATGGTGATGAGCCCTTCGCCTTCAGCTGGTAGGGGCTGGAATGACTGAGCGGCCGGAGTGGCTGGCTTTCCTTCGGGTGCTGTCTGCATGCTTCAACTCCGTTTGACGAGTTGAGGCAAGTGTCGGAACCCCGTTCTTTGAAGGCGATTTAATTAGGTGGTTACACCTTTTTTGGGACGCCCCCGCGGTCGCGGCTTCGGTCGCCACTGATAGGCACGTCGTAGTGATGCTGGCATGGGCATCTGCAGCATCTCGGCCTCCGTCTTGTTGGTCCGTTCCAGGCACATATCGACGCGCTGCGGGAGCTCGCACTCACCTCTCCCTTGCACGATGATGTCCGCAATATCCGCCAGGGGCTTGGCGTCGAGCGCTGAGGGCAAGCGCTCTCGGCGCGATGCGACGGTGAAATCGCTCCATGCCCTTGGCGGAAAGGGCGAGCCATCAATATCGCGACGAACAAACAGGCGATCGTGCTCAGCGCGCTTCCAAGCCCGATATAGCTGTTCGATACGATTCGCGGAAAGTGCGAGGCCGTGTGCATCGCCTCGGCCAAGATGGTGACGCGCGGCAACGGCTACGCACTCGAACACGCCGCTCGGGTAATCCTCCTCAGCTTTTGGATTCAAGGGGAAACCGAACCCATCGAGCAAGTAAACGGACTTGACGATGACGTGATCGGCATCGGCTGTCCGACGTGCCTCAGCATTGCGAGGCCTGCCTCGCCGCTTGGGAGTCATGCGCACCTCTGCGCACCTCAGGGAAGGAAGTCGCGCCGGGTCGGTGAGGTAGACCGGCTTTTCGGGGATCAGCCTAGGCGCGAACTTGCAAAGGATAAGGCCGAGCCTCCCCCGGCTTGGGCTTTTTCGTTGTCATTGCTGGTCGATGTCGGCGCAAAGCTTCGCCGAGAACGCCTGAAGCATGCCGGCGCACCATGCGGGGTCGTTACGCGCAGCGCCAGCAGTGCAGCGGTCCCATTGCCATCCGGTGTAGATGCCGACATGCACGAAGCCAATCAGCTCTCCGGCTTCGGCTGCTCTCAGCAGGGTGCGCAACTGGTCGACCGTCTCGCGGTCGGCCGCGGCCTTGGGGCGCGGCACCAGGCGCAGTACGGGCTTCCTGTGGACGGTGCGGTTATCCATGGCCATCACTGCAAAAGCGTTGGTGCCGGATGTTCGTAGCGGAGCGGCGGAGTCGGCTGCGTCGGCCGGAACTTCCGAAGTGGAAAATTGCGCCACGAGTCTGCCCATTCGAGAGCGTGTTCCATGTAAAGGAACCCGAGCCAAACGATGCCCTGAGCCGCAACGCGGAAGCACTGTGCCCGCATGTACAGCAGCATGCTCTCAGGCACAACCATGCCGCAAACGACACCGGACGCGCGAGAGAATTGCTCCAGAGCGCCCATCTCATCATCCCAGTCGCTTTGCAACTCGGCCCGGGTTAGGTCGATGACCAAGGCGACAGGTCGCGCCTCTCGGCTGACACGGTCGATTGCAGCTTCGAATGCGACCTGGGTGAGGCTTCCGGACAGCGTGAGAATCAGCACCTCATCGTGGCGCGTGAGATGCGAGCGGGCTTCGGTGGTGTCGCGAGATGGTTGGGGTTCGCTTTTTACAATGCGCTTAGCCATGGTCAAGCTCCTTCTTCAGCTTGGGTTGTGGTCAGAGGCCTCGTCGTGTTGGATCACTTTGGGGCCTCGCTCTTGCCGGCCACCGGCCGGCGCGGTACAGAGACTTAGGCTGCCCGGGGAAGCTCGGCAACGTTCGATTGATTTGATTGAGGTAGTTCGCCCAGGTGGCCAGCAGTGCCCTACGCTCGGCAGCGAACTTGGCGCGGTTGTATGCCGCCTTCACGCGGTCCTCTTCCTGGTGTGCCAGGCACGCCTCAATCACGTCGGGCCGGGCCGCATTCGTTTCGTAGGCCCAGGTGCTGAAGGTTGCGCGGCATAGGCCGTGCACCGTCGTCTTGTCGCGCACGCCGAGCCGACCCAGTAGCGTCAGCATCGCCATGTTCGACAGCGGCCTTTTCAGGTCCCGCGGTGAGGGGAACAGCCAGCGCCTCGCGTCCTTGGGGCGGTCGATCATCAGCATGTCGCGCGCGATCTGGATAGCCCGCTCGCTCAGGTAGACCGTGTGCGATTCGCCGGCCTTCATCCGCTGGCCGTCGATCACCCACAGTGCCTGCCGCAGGTCCAGCTCGGCCTCGTCGGCCTCGATCAGCTCGTTCGTCCGTGCAACGGTCAGCATGCCGAACTCCAGGCACCGGGCAGCGATTCCCTCCGCGGCGCGCAGCCGCTGCACGAGGATGGGCGCCTCGGAGTACCGCAGCGCTGCGAATCCACCCCTTCGCCTCTCAGGTAACGTCTCACGCAGCTTGCGCTTGATGGCCGCCGCCGGGTTGCTCAGGCAGCGCTTGTAGAAGATTGCGTCTTCGAAGATCGCATCCAGGCGTTGCCGTATCCGCTGCACTGTCTCCTGTACGCGGTCACCCTGGGTCAAGTTGCGTGCGCGTTCGTGTGGTCGGATGGCGAGTAGTGCCTCCAGCAGCTCGGGCGCGTCGATCTCGGCCAGCGGCTTATGCCAAATGCTGGTCGGCATGTGGTTCTCCAGCGATGACAACCACTGCGCTCCATGCTTGGCAGTTCGCGTCGGTTCCACCACCCGCTCGTGATAGTCGCGGGCCGCTCTTGCCAACGTCAGTGCCTGCTGAACCCGCTGGGCCTTGGCCTGCTCTGCGTGGCCACGCTGAGCCACCTTCAAGCGCTCACGCTCATCGATGGGGTCGATGCCCAGTTGGAGCTGAGCGCGTGCCTTGCCGGCTGTTTCCCGTGCCGTGGTGAGGCTTTCTCCAGCCTGGGAAGGGTTGGCGCGGTGCGCCGCACCCAGCCCCATTTCCCGGCGCTTGCCGGTGGCTGCGGTGTATCGGAATACCCAGTGAGCCCCATCGCCCCGGACGCGAAGGATTAGCCCGCCGCCGTCCGAGTGGTCGCCGTCACCAAGGGTTTGAAGCTGCCGAACCGACAGCAGATGAAGCTTCGAGGGAAGCCGTTTGCGCGCCATGCCTTTTCTCCAATCCGCCAGCTGATCCGCCAGTAAGCGCTGCATCGGGTTGCAGCGAAGCGGTACGCCGTTGCACTGCGATGCAGTGTTGGCAGGGGAAAAAAGGCCGTCAAATCAGGCACTTAATGAAACTGCCTTGCACGACATTGCATCGTCAGGGCAGATGATGGTGGCGGAAGCGGTCAGTTGCGCATCGGCCACCTGGCCGGGCAACAACCGCACGACAGGCCCGCCCCGCGCGGGCCTTTTTCATGCCGCTGTTTCGGCCCGCTTGATCGCCCGCTTGATCGAGCTCAGGTGCACACCGTGCAGCCTGGCTAAGGCCGACAGCGTGGCCTTCCCCTCCCGGAAGAGCTCCGCCGCTTTCCGGCCCTCCTGATGCGTCAGCGCGGCCGGCCGGCCGCAGTGCTTGCCCCGCTCCATTGCCGCGCGCTGGCCAGCGATTGACCGCTCGCGGATCATGCCCCGCTCGAACTCGGCGAATGCGCCGAGCAGCTGCATCATCATCCGGCCCGCCGGCGTGCTGGTGTCGATCACCTCGGTGAGCGATCGGAACGCGGCACCATGCGCCTCGATCCTGGCCAGGATGTGCAGCAGGTCCGACAGCGACCGCGCCAGGCGATCCAGCTTGTAGACCATCACCACGTCGCCGGCGCGCAGTTGTTCGAGCATGCGCTCCAGCTCGGGCCGATGCACGCCGGCACCGGCGCGCTTTTCCTGAAAGACTCTGTCCACGCCGGCGCGAGCGAGTGCGTCCAGCTGCAGCGTCGTGTCCTGCTCGCTGGAGCTCACACGCGCATACCCAAAAATCATGATCGAAACCCCCGTCCTCATTCTGATCTAACGAGCCGGGCTTTCGATCCTGGGCGGCGGGGCCACTTGTCGGGGCCCGGCGTATGTTTCCGGTTTCGACCTGGGCTTGCGAACGGTTAAGACCCCCAAAAGGGGGACTCAAGTTTTCGAACCTCATCGGGGGCTTTCGCCCCACTGGGCTTTTATCCAGTCACGCACGCCGGGCAGCTGGCCGATGACCAGGGCGGCCAGCAGGGCGCCGCCGATGACGATCAGGGCTTCGCGCGAGATCTCGGCGGGGCTGGGGATGAACTTGCCGGGCTTCATGGCTTCTGCGGGGCGACCTGGTCGCGCCGGTCGAGCTTGGCCTCGATCCTCACGATGGCCTGCTCGATGGCGGTCACGCGGCCGGTGAGCATGAGGGCCTGGGCGGTCCAGCTCATGAGGGCGCCGGCGACCGCCGCGGCGACGGCTTTCAGGATGGTGTCGTTCATGGCTTGGCGGTCGCGGCCGCGATGGCGCGCTTGGCGTGGAACAGCGTTCGGTCGCCGAAGAGGTAGAACCCGACGGCACCGGCGAAATTGTCGATCTCGGGGGAGGCCTGGCCGTAGGTGTGCGACCAGCCCCACACGAGCAGGGTCACGGCGGCCACCGTGGGCCGCTGCAGGCGCACGATGGCTTCGACCCAGGGGTAAGAGGCCTGCGAGCCGCCGGCCTCGTTCATGGCCTTGTAAAGCTCCAGGTCGGCGGTGCGCATCTGCAGCCACTCGCCGACGTTGGCGGGCTTGAACTGCTCGGGCGCGATGAAGCGCGCGATCAGGCCCTTGCCGAGGTCGACGGCGAGCGGGCCGAGGGCGGCGAGGACGGTGAGCGGGTCCATCACCAGGTGCCTGTGTAGGCGTCATCCACCTGGTGGATGGCGCGGTCCATGCGGGCGAAGTCGCCCGAGGTGGGGCGAGGGAACAGCGCGTACAGGCCGGAGCCCTCGGGCGGCGGTGTGCCGGTGCCGGCGTCCAGGAACTGGGCGCGCAGGTAGGCCGGCGCGCCGGCCCACTTGCTGGCCTCGAACTGGCCGCCGTTCGGGTGGTCGATGATCCACCGTGCGACGGCCGGGTCGGTGGTGGTCTCGGCCGGCGTGGGCAGGCCGACGACGGCGCCGAGCTCGCCCACGGCGCCGACGGTGAAGTCGCCGGCCGCGTCGACGGCCGCGGCGCCGGCGGCAGCGGCGGCCTTGCCGATGCCGCCCTTGTGCCACACGTACAGGCCGACGCCGACCAGGCCAATGAGGCCGGCCACGATGGCCACGTCGGTGGGCGTCGAGAGCTTCACGCTCACACGCTCCAGTTGCCGGCGTAGCTCCACCAGTCGGCGGCGGTGTTGGTTTCGTTGTGGGCGGCCGGGCCGGAGCTGCCGGCGGCGGCCTGGCGCTTGCCGACCATGTAGCCGACGATGAGCGCCACGGCCGCGATGGCGATGTGCTGGGTGTTCATGATGTCCTCTCCAAGAGTCGGAAGGCCTCTTGCGCGGTCTGGCGTTCGAGCTCCTGGTATTGCTCCTGGAGCAGCCCGTTCCAGGCGGCCAGGCCTGCGTCGCGTTGCTGCTGGCCGGGTTGGTTGGCCACGACCTGGCCGGCGGCCTGGGCGCGGGTGAACTGCACGAGCGCGAAGGCCGCGAAGGCGACGGCGCCCCAAGTGAAAAGCTGATTGCTGGTCATGCGTAGAGCCCCATGCGGTACAGCGCCACCTCGCGGGCGCGGCGGTTGCGAAGGCCGGCCTCGAGGTGGCTGCCGGCGCGCACGTAGCGCAGCGCGGCGGCCTCCGGGTCTTCGCCGGCGTTCACGGCATCGGCGATGGTCTTGAAGCTGCTGGGCTTGAGGTTGAACGCCATGTGCACCAAGGCGTCGAACTGGTGTTGAGTGAGGGGCACGCGGACATAGGCGCGCACCCAGCGGGCGCCGCGCTGCTCGACGTCCACCGCGAACCACTCTTCGGCCTGGCCGCGCGTGATGCGCTCGGGTGGTAGCGGGCCGTTGTCCGGGTAGTAGCGGCCATAGCCGATCGTCCATCCGCCATCGCCGAGGCGGTAGCGTTCCAGGCGCAGCGCCTCGCCGCGCTTGAGCATGTCGAGCAGCGCCTGGCTGGGCAGCATGCCGGCCACGGGCGGGGAGCTGATGAGGTTGCGGGCACTGGCCATGGTCTCGTCCAGGTAGTCAGTCCAGTCGGCGGTGGTGTCGTCGGTGGTGAAGACGTCGCGCTGCAGCCGATAGCTCGCCAACAGCAGCAGGGCGCCGCTGGAGGTGAGGAGGAGCAGCTGGGCGGGGGTCATGGCGCCGGGAAGTAGGTCCCCGAGATGCGCAGCGTCTCCCCCGTTGCGACCGGATACGCACCATCAGATGACCGCTGAATCGTTGCGGTAGCGCCCGATGACCACACACCCATGGAGCCGCGCGACGTGGACGAATTCCAGGCCGTGAATACGAACGACGATGCCGGCGTCTTCGGAAGCGTCATCCGCAGCGAACCCGCGCCGGTACCGTTGTCCGTGATGGTCACGCTCACGTCGAAACGCACCATGCCGCCCAGGTCTTCGAACTTCGCGCTAGACACGGTGTAAGACGTGATGGCGCCGGCACCCGTCGTGAACACTGGCGTCCAATCCCGCGCCGCAGCACCAGGGTTCGCGCCCGCCGAGCACGTCGCCGCGTCCCATGCCGCCGCCGGCAGCGAGAGCGCGGCGCCGCCCGCGGCCCACGTCACACCCGAGAAGTCATTGCCGACGATGCAGCAGTGCGCCGCCGCCTTCGGGTTGTAGGCGTTGACCGCTTCCACCCCGTACTTCGTTGTCGGCACACCTTGATCGTCATAGATGGTGTTGCCGCTGATCGTGACCTTCTCGCATCGGTCACGGAACGAGGCCGACACGCCGGGCGTGCCCAGCGATCCATCGTTCGAGATGAGCACGATGGCGCCGGCCGCGCTACCGCCGGACTTGCCGCAGTTGCCGATGGTGTTCCCCTTCACCACCACATTGCGACTCGCGAACAACTGGATTCCACGCTCGTCGCAGTTCACGATGGTGTTGTCTGCGATGACCGAATCCCATGCGCACGTCTCGATGGCATTCCCCGACACGTCCACCATGGTGACGGTATCGAATGTGTTGCCGACGATGGTGTGATAGCGCGCGGTATGCGTGCCCAACTCGGCATCCTTTGGGCTGTAGATGTGCGCTTCGACGTTGTTGCTGAAGTGGTTGCCCTTTACGCGGCAACCGACACCATTGAGCTGAATCGCGCTCCAGTAGTTGTCATTGAAGCTGCAACCGCGAATCTCGACATCGCGCGGATCTTCGCCCGCCGCGGTGCTCGCGATCCACAGCGCCGACCCACCGTCATGGTCGGTCTGCACGTCCCAGCCTAGAGCCGTGAACTCGCAATCAACTACCCGCACTCTCGTGCAGCTTCGCAGCGTCGCCCCCATGTAGCCCGCATCCCTGAACACGCATCTCCGCAGGCTCAGGCCCGTGACCTTCGCGAAGCGGACTAGGCCCCGCGTTCTCGTCCTGGCCACCCCGCCCTGCCCGTTGTCGTTTCCGTCGAACGTGATCCCACGGATGTCTATGTCGACATCGGTGTAAGCACCCTGGTTCTCGTTCTCGAAAATCGGTTTGTCGTCCGCATAGCCGGCGGCCATGAGCAGCGTTGCGTCGCGCGCACGGATCTTGGTTCGGCTTCGCAGCGCGGTGACGTCCGACACGAGGTAGACCCCATCCGGATACTCGACGTCTAGCGATTCCGCATGCGCCGCCTGGACCGCATCTGTCACATCAACAGTGCCCAGGCGCAGGTAGACGTTCATCATCTGCTCGGCCGTCATGTACTCCTGAGGCGAGACCGGCGATTCCTTCGCCTTTTGGCCGAGCGTTCCCTTCGCGTAATTTGCTGACCTACTCAGCCGCCCATTGGCCGGTGCCGTCACCAACTGGCTCATACACCAATCCCCTGCACCGTGACGCTCGCCGACAGGCCCGCATCAGTGATGCCGTACCAGGCGAGGTTTCCCGCCCGGTCTTCGATCCACACATCCCCCGGATTGACCACGATCACCCGTTTCGCCCAGGTGATGCCCGCGCCGCCGAGGGTCACCGGGTCGGTGCCGTTGTTCGCGAAGCGCAGCGCACGCCGGTTCGCGTCCGCTGCCACCAGCTGTACCGCCGCATCACCGACCGCGACCGCTGCGTTATCGGTGATGGACTGGGCCGGAGGATCGACCGGCGAGACATAGACCGGATCGCCGAGCGAGCTGACGATGTGGACCCGCGAGTCCTCGAACCAGTCGAAGTCCAGCGTGTTGTCGGTGACGACGACCTTCGCGGTGCAATTGGCGTCGGCCTTCAGCTCGAAGTGCGTGAAGAAGCCGGACGACATGCGCGCTTTGAAGCCGGTGCCCGCGCTGTCGATCTCTTCCAGGACGTTGGATTCCTGGTAGATCCGCACGCTGATGTTGCTGGCCGCACCCTGGTCGAGGATGACCAGCATCTGGCCGCGTGACTGCTGCTTCGCCCACTGCCCGGCGGTGAGGTTGGCGGTGTGCTGCATGGATCAGCCCTTTGCCTTGATGAGGAAGGCGCCGGCGACGATGGCCACAGCCGCGACTCCCACGACCACGAGCACGCGCACATCGGCGCTCTTGAGGTCTTGCAGGGTGTTGAGCGCCTGCTGTTGCTGCTCGCCGCTTTGACGCAGCGCGCCGGTGAGCAGCTCGCCGCTGGTGGCCAGCGCCTCGCGGGCGGTCTTGTTGCCCATCTCGACGCCGGAAAGCGCGGTGCGCAGGCCGCTGGTGACGGTGTCGCCGGCGAAGTTGAGCGAGTCCCTGACGGCCGAGCCGCCGAAGTCGAACGCCCGGTCGACGATTTCCTTGTTGCGGTTCAGCGCCAGGCCTGCGATGGCGCCGCCGGTGGCGATCGCGTCATGGTCCGACGACATGAGGTAGACCGGCCCGGTGTTGCCCACCAAGCTGGCGTTGAACGAGTCCTCGCCACCGACGACGCGGGCGTCGGTGTTGTTCGTGGTCTGTGACGACGACGAAGACGACTTAGAGCTGAGAAGGCCCATGCTTCATTTCCCTCGCCGCTTCCACAGCCACCAGGCGGCGAGCGCCAGGCCGGCGACGACGGCCCAGCCGGGGACGGCCGAGCCGCCGAGCGCGCCGGCCAGGCTGCCGCCGTTGAACGTCACGTTGAGAGGCCCGCTCGCGAACGGACCGCCGTAGAACTGGCCGTTCGCGCTCGAGCGGGCCGACGTGTCTGCGTTGACATCGCGGAAGTACCCCCCGCCGCTGCCGCCGCTGCTTCCGATGCTGCCGGTTTCCACGGTCAGCCCTTGCGAAACGCGATGACCGCGACGACGACGGCGCCACCGATGGCCAGCGGCAACAGCCAGCCAGTCACCGGGTTCGACGAGCTCGACGAGCTCGGCGCGGCCGAACTGGCGGCCGCCGCGCCGGCCGGCACGGTCTGGGCCAGGCTGCGGCACCGCGTTGCGGCTCGCATCCTTGGCGATCGCATAGCCGACCACGGCGGCCAGCGTGTCGCGCCAGAAGCCGCCCCAGCCGCTGGGCGCATCGTTGTTGATCGGCGTGCTGCCGTTGATGGCGTCGCCGGTCGCGGTGTCGCTGGTGCGGTCCACCGTGTAGCTGCCATCCGCGCCGGCGGTCTGCGCCGTCGAGAAGATGCTCTGCAGGTCGCCCCAGGCGTCCGCGCCGTAGGTGATGCCGCTCATGGTCGGCCCCCTTTACAGGCGCGTGATCGGGTCGATCAGCTCGTAGTAGACGCGGTACGAACCGGCGGCGGTGGTGGCCAGGCGCAGCTCGACGGCCGGCGCGTTGGTCGTGTCGAGCATGCCGGCCAGGTTGCCGTCTTCGATGAAGTCCAGCACGCAGATGGAGGCCTGCGGCGTGAGCCCGTTGCGCTTCTGGTCGTCCTCGATCTCGCCGCGCGTGGCTTCGTACACCACGTTGTTGGCGATGCGGATGACCGCGCCGGTGATGGCGCCGGCACCGTCCTCGTGGATCCAGATGCGCTTCATCTTGCCGCCGGCGCCGCCGGTGGGCAGATACATGATGTTGGGCGCCGCGTCGGTGCCCGCAGCCGCGAAGGATTGGCTCGTGTTGAGCAACTTGCGGATGAACGGGTTGGCCGTGGGCGGCCGGTAGTTCGCGGCGGCCTTGATGGCGCCGACGAAGCCGGCGGCGAGCTTGATCTCCAGCGAGAGATCCTGGAGCAGGTTGCCCGGCACGCTGGCGACGAGCTGCTCGGCGGCGCCGTTGCGCGCCTTGGGCTCCGTGAAGTCGATCACCGCATAGGCGTCGGTCGACGGGATGCCGCGATAGACGTGACGCGCCTTCAGGTCGGTCCCGTTGGACTCGTCCATGAAGATGCGGCCGTTGGCCTTGCCGCGAATGCTCTCGATGTGCGCGGGCAGGGCGCCGCCCGAGAGGATCAGCTTGATCTGGTCGTACGTCGGGGCGCCGCGCCCGACGGGGAGCTTCAGTGTCGCGGTGTTGCCGGCGACGACGTTCTGCAAGTTGGTGAGCGGGAGCTTGTACATGCGTTCCTCGGTGTTCGGGTGGTGGACTGCGCGTGCCGCTCGCGGCTTACTGGCCGCCGGGCAGGTAGTCCCCGATCACCGGGACCTTCACAACCTTCTTCTGGATCGCGTACACGACCGCGAACACCACCAGCACTTCGGCAGCGAAAACGAGCTTGTCCTTCATGGCCTCTTTCCTGTGGCGCGCCTTGCGCCGGTTTGGGCCACGCGGCCCGTTGATGACGTTGACGGCGCCAATTTCGAGGCCCGTGAGGCGCGTTTGGAAGAGGCCGGCGCGCCTGTAGCGCTAGGGCTAGCGTCGCTAGCGGTAGGGGCGTTGGGCAGCAGTGCGACACCGCGCCGGCGGCGCTGCGGGACGGCCGGCAGAGGGGGCGCGGCCACGCCCTTGATGCGCACCACGCCGGCGGTGAACTCGCCGGCGTCGCGGTTCTTCTCGATCCACTGGAACTTGACCAGGTCGGCCAGCGAGCCGGGCATCACGTCCATGCTCTTCTCGACCGCGTTGCGGTGCGCTTCCTCGTGCAGCGGGCCGACGTGGATCAGCGTGCAGTTGCTGAGGAACATCTTGTCGATCGACGCCGGGTTCTGGCTCACGCCGATGATGTGGATGAGCTCGTGACGCCCGCCGCTGCTCATCATTCGCCAGGCCGGCGGCGCCCAGCCGGGCATGGTCACGTTGCTGAGCTCTTCGGCCAGGAAGGTGCAGCGGCCCCAGGCCTGCACCAGTGAGCACAGCGTCTCGAACTCGCGCCGCATGGCCTTGTCGCCGAAGCTGCGCGGCCGGTACCGGATGCGCAGCGGCCCGGCCGCGCCGGCCTTGCGCATGGCGTTCAGGACCTCGGTGAGCGAGCTGGCCATCTTGGCGAACTCGCCGTACTCGTCCTTGAAGTCCCAGATCACCAGTCGCGCCGGCTTGAGCGCGCGCAGCTGGCCCTTGACCCACACGCCTTTGCCGGTGCCCGAGGCGGCCATCACGCCCCATATCCGGGCCTCTGCGTCACTGGCCATCGGCGGCCGGTGCGCTCTCGCGCGCTTCCACGTCGACGGTCTTCGCGGCCTTGGCCTGCTGCAGCTTGGTGCGCACGGCCAGCACGGACGGCACGGCCAGGCTTATCGTCGTCATGAGCAAGCCGAGCTCGGGCAGCGCGCCGGGGCTGTTCCACCCGTACTTCTCGGCCACGGGCATCATGGAGCGGCCCCACTGCATGCAGGCGTCTTCGGTGTAAACCTGCTTGAGCTCTGGCGCGATGAGCGAGAGCCCGCCGCCGATGGCGAAGGCGATCATTCCCCAGCTGCGCGCGCCGGTCTCCAGCTGCTCTTCCTTGGCGGCCTGCTCCTGCTGCTCGCGCTGCTGCTCGGCGGTCGGCGGCGCCTCGCCGTCGACCTCGCTCACCAGGCCCTCGAGGGCGTCGAGTTTGATGGTGTCCATGGTGTACGTTCGTTCACCCAAACAGGCCGCGCCGCTTGGGCGTGGCCGGCGGCGGCGGTGCGGCCGGTACCGCCGGCGCTACCGCTACCGCTACCGGCTCAGGGGCCGGCGAGGCCTCGGCGCTACCGCTAGGAGCGGGCGCCGGTGCGTCGACGGGTCGCGTCTTGGCCATCAAGTCGGCCTCTTGGCGCTGCGATCTGGCCATGTGCTGCGAGCCACACTCGGGGCAGTAGCGATACAGGCACTTGTCCGAGCGCTTCACGTGCGCGCTCTCGAAGCCGCACTCCGGGCAGCCGGTGCGGCCGATGATCTTGGAGCCCATCACCGCACCTCGCCGGGTTGCAGGCGCGCCACCTGGGCGCGCAGCTGCTCGATCTCGCTGGCCAGCATGGCGATGACATAGCCGGCCTGAACGATCGCATCGCGCGCCGAGGCAGGTAGGAAAGGGTTCCTGGCCGCTTCGGTGACGGTCTTGTGCAGGCCGGCGATCTCGGCCTGCAGCTTGGTGCCGCCGCTCACAGCGGGGCGCCGACGCGGCGCAGCTCGGCGACGACCAGGTCGAGCACGGCGGTGGTGGCCACCAGGGCGCGCGCCAGGTCGGCGGGGTGCAGGGTGTCGGGATCGAGGGCGCGGGCGGTGGCCAGCAGCGCGTCGACCTGCGTCGACGTGGGTTCAGCGGCGGGCTGTTCGGCGCCGGCGGCGGGGAGGTTCTGAGGGTTCATGGGCGCATCCGTCTTGGGAGGGCAGCAGCTGATCCCACGGGCCGGCTCGGCGGTCGCGGTCAGCAACGGATGCAGGGATCACGATGTCGTCAGGCCGCCGCGGGATCTGCGGCGCCGTGCCCCAGTTGGGCTCAGGCCTCATCGATGAGGTGATGAGCGTCGCTTGCGCATGGTTGTGCGACAGCGTCTTGTGGCCACATTGCGGGCAGTAGTGATAGGGCAGTTTGGCCCCGGCCTGGCGTATGTGGCTGTGCGCGAAACCGCACCAAGGGCACGCCCGCCGGCCAATGATTCGGCCGGCGGGCTGTGGCGACGACGTGGTCGACTGCATGGGTGCGGATGCTCCGGGCGATCCCGGCGGTAGCGGTAGCGACGGCTGCGCTAGGTCCGACGAGGCTTGCAGGTTGCCTCTTTTTGTGGCAATGCAATCGCTCGAAAAGCGGGTGTCGGCGTGCATTTGCCACGAAGCAATTGGGGGGCGCCGCAGCGCGCCGCCGCCCTGTACACTGTTCCCCACCATGACCGGCTCAAAGACCCGTGCAACCGCCAAGAAGGCTGCGCCCAGGCCGCGCAGGCTGACCAAGGCGCAAGTCGCGCACATCGATGCCAAGATCGATGAGGCGAAAGGGTCGCCCGGCTTCGAGATGGTTCGCTCCCTCGGCGAACTTGCCAAGCTCGGTCCCTACGACTTCAAGAAGCGCAAGATCAAGTGATCCTGCTCGATACCTCGGTGGTCATCGAGATCATCGAGCAGGGGCCCGGCTTCGATCGGTGCTTCACCGAGTTGCAGCGTTTCGACCCGAAGTTCGTTCACGTCAGCTCCATCACGGTCTTCGAAGTCGAGGTCGGACTGTTCGACGGCAGTCCGAACATCCGCCGGCGCCGCGGCATGTGGGAGCGGTTCTACAAGATGCTCACCAGCGAGCTCGTGTTCGACACGGTGGCCAGCATTGCCGCCGATGTGGTGCGCGCGACCGCCAAGCGTGGCGAGCAGATCGGGGCGATGGATGCCTTGATCGCAGCCACCGCACTGGAGTTCGATCTGACCCTGGCGACGCGCGACCGCGATTTCCTGCGTGTGCCGGATCTCAAGGTCGAGATGTGGCGTTGAGCCGGGCGCATGCCTGAGTGGCTCATCGGGATGCTGCTCGACCTGGCCACGGTCCTACCGTATGGACCACGACCAATGAGCGCCTTCGCCCAGGAGATCGGCTTCTACGCCGTGTGCTTCGTCATCGGTGCCGGCTTCAGACGCTGGATCGACCGCCCGCGAGTGACGCGATAGAACGGCGTAAGAGCCGTTTTTCTCTGCAGGTATAGGCCCGCCCCTGCACCAGGGCCAGAAAACGCCGCCATGGGCCTGTGGTGCGGTCCTGCGGGGTGCTTCTCGGCTACATCCTCCCGCCACGCCCTTCGGGCACCTCCCCTTCTGCTGAGCCAGCGGCGGCAGCCGCTTTGTCGGCCTGGCTGAAAGAGCGCGGCCCCGGGGGGAGTGCCCGGGGCCGCAAATGACGCGAGCAGGGAGGGAGGAAAGAACGCGCCGAGCGTGAGTGTAGGGCGTCCCTCGCCAATGTCCCTTACCCAGTCGGCGCGCCAGCGCCTCGTCGGTCACTTCGCAGCCGCAGGCTGCTGCTTCAGTCGGGAGCGCATCTCACGCACCGTGATCGATGGACCCGTGGGGGCGCGCGGGGGGGCGTGCCCGCCGCCAGGCGGGCTTCCGTTCTGCCCCCCTGGGGGGGCCTGGATTGAGCCGACCGCGGCGCCGTCACTGTGGACAACCAGGGGGGTAAGGGGGGTTAAAGAACCATTCTGAACCCCCTGCCCTTCAGTCTGCCCCTCATCCCCCTCGCGTTTCTCGCAAGTCCTTGTCGTGCGGGGCTTTTTCTGATTTTCAGGTCTGCCGCTCAGTCTGCCGCTCATTCCTTCGGACGCACTGAGGCCCTGACGCTTTTTGACCTTCAAAAAAAGACCCTTGTCCTTCTCGTTCTTGACGCGATCGAGCCGCACCAGGCCGAGGTCGAGCAGCTGCTGAAGGGCCGTGCGGACGCGCTTATGCGTGGGCTTGTCGGCCGCGTGGGAGCAAGGCGCCTGGTCCCAGTCGAGCAGCGCCTCCAGGACCGCATAGGACGTGACGATTCGGCCGCTCGCGAAGTCCGACATGCCCACGAGCTCCAGGAACAGGCAGCGCGCGAGCAGGGGCAGCTTGCGCAGCTGCAGCTGCTCCAGGCCGGCCACGATGAAGAGGGGAGGCGCGTGGTGACGCGAGAGTGCAGCCGAACGGATCTGCTTCACCGGATGCGGGCCTCTCCAGGTCCCGTCATCGTCGCGGTGGCCACCAGCCGTGCAAGCGGCTCCAGCAGCTCCGGACAGTCGAGGTGCACCAGGCGCGCGTCGTGCAGCTGCTGGAGGGCCTGGAGAACGTTCTCCACCAGGAGCGTCGAGAGCGCAGCGCCGATGTGTGACGGAGCGGGGGGCGCTTCAAGGATCGCCTGGCGCACCGCGTCACTCGTGATGATGCGGGCGTGGAAGATCGCCAGGAGTTCGATGAAGACGATGCGAGGGAGCCAGGGCAGCTTGCGCAGCCGCACCAGCTCCGAGCCCATCACGATCACGGTGGGATGGCACGTCACTTCGCGCGGTCCTTTTCCCAGGCTTCACATTGCGGGCAGCATGGGGCGGGCGGTCCCGCAATCACCTGGATGGCCAGCGCGCGTGCAAGCGGCCACAGCTCGCCGTCGCCGGCGGCGGCCTGCACCAGGCGGCGCGCAAGCCGGCTCATGGTGTCGGGGTAGTAGCCGCGCCGGTGCTGCGCAATGTGTCGCGCCCGCTGCGTGATGTCGAGCGGGAGCGCCAGGGTTCGATCATCGCCGGGGTCGATCACGACTCCAGGGCCCTCGTGATCCACGCTTCATAGAGGCGATCCCGAGCCGCCAGCATGCGCTCGAACAGGTCGACGAAGGCGCCCATGCAGGCGTTGGCCGGGAGCGCCTGCAGCTCGGTTTGCAGGCGGGAGTACTCCGCGGCCTGGTCGGGGCACGCGGCGACGGCCTCGCACATCCAGAAGGGCTCACCAATGAGTCTCCGAGGCTCACCCATTGCGGATCTCCCACACCAGCTCGGCCGAGTCGATGATGAGCGCCAGCTTGTCGCGGGCCATGCGCTCGATGTGCACGGCCTGCAGGTCGCCGCCGTCGCGCAGGCCGCGTGCGCGGTCGAGCAGGGCGAGTACCGCGAGCAGCTCGGAGCGCTCCACCTTGAGGGCGCTCATCTGACCGACACGCCGGCTTCGGCCAGGGCGGTGCGCACCTGGCCGCACGCCGCCAGCATGAGGCGTGCTTCTTCCTCGCTGGCGGACAACTCCCGGGCATCAACCAAGCCGAGGCGCTTGCATAGCTGGGCGAGGGCGTAAGCGCGGTCGATGTCGAGCTCGACCTTGAGAACGACCGGTTCGTCGTCGTTGTCCATGGGGCCCAACAACGGAAGATCTACCGGCGCGGCGGCGTGGGCGAAATCGCGCTCGCTCGGATCGAGGTCGATGCCCATCACACGCCCTCCTGAAGCACGCCCACGATGCGCACCGGCATGCTGGCACGGGCGGCCAGGTCGAGGCCGGAATACAGCTCGGCTCGAGCGCGGGCGACGGCTTCAGTGGAGGAGACGGCCCAAACGTGCTGCTCGATGGGCCAATCCTCGCCTTCGACGGTGGCCACCATCTGCACGCGCCAGCGGCTTTGCAGCTCCACCGGCTTGGACGGGTAGAAGACCGGGGACGGGATCTTGATATCCCCTGGTCGGGTGTCGAACCTGCTCAGTCGCTCGTGCATCTCTCACTCCCTGGGGGTCTGAAACCACATTTGTTTCAGACTATAAAACAGATTTTGTTTAGACTCGAAGCTTGAGCATCCAGGAGAGTCCAACGTGAAGAGTTGTGCGCAGTACATCGCCGAGACCAAAGCCGTGTTGGGCTATCGAAGCGATCGTGAGGTAGGCGGGCGGTTTGGCTGTACCGGCCAGGCCATTGCGGCGGCGAAGCGCGGCAAGATGACCGATCCACTGGCGATAAAGATCGCACAGGTGCTTTCGATCCCGCCCGGAGAAGTCTTGTGGGTCGCCCGTACCGAGCGCGAGCGCGACCCGGAAGTGCGCAAGCACCTGGAGGCGTGGGGCGAAGCGGTGGGAAACGTCTTGGCCGCCATGCCCGTGGGCGTCGCGCAGCAAGTGCGTGATGGCGTGGCGGCCGTTAGCTGGCGGAAGCGGTGAGATTCGAACTCACGGACGGGTTTCCCCATCGCTGGTTTTCAAGACCAGTGCCTTAAACCGCTCGGCCACGCTTCCAGAGCCGGCGATTGTAGTGGGGTGGGGTGCGGGGGGCATCGGGCATTGCGATTGCTTCATACGGCGCAGGAGACTTTCCCATGAAGTCCAAGCGTCCATCCCGCAAGCCTCGGCGTGAGGCGGCCGTGTTCTCCGTGGTGCTGGCCGCCGTGACGGCTACGCTGCTGCTCGTGGAGCACAGCCCCGCGGCGCCGGAGCACGTGGCGGTGACCATCGCCGCGCTGGGGCTGCAGTGGGTCGAGCCGCTCTACGCGCCAGGACCGTGAGTGGGCGTGTTCGGCTGCAGCGCGGCGCGACAGGCGACCTGCGTGATCTCGCGGCGACCGCTGTCAATGCGCACGGCCGTGAGCTGTCCGCCCCACACGCAGCCGGTGTCGAGCGCGAGCAGGTCGGGGCGGTTCACCAGCCCCAGCGTCGACCAGTGGCCGAACGCAATGGGCACGCCCTGCGTGCGCCGGCCGGGGGCTTCGAACCAGGGGAGCAGGCCGGGCGGGGCGCCGCCAACGCCTTCCTTTACCTTCAGGTCGAGGCTGCCGTCAGGGCGGATGTAGCGGATGCGCGTGAGCACGTTCACCGTGAAACGCAGGCGCTCGTGGCCGGTGAGGCTGTCGTCCCAGCGAGAGGGTTCGTTGCCGTACATGACGGCCAGGAAGTCGCGCAGGTGGTCGCTGCGCAGGTGCTGCTCCATTTCCTCGGCGAGGCGCAACGTGGTGTCGAGATCCCACTGCGGCACCACCCCGGCATGGACCATGAGCCAGCCGTGGGCATGCACGGCGAGCCGGTGCTGGCGCAGCCACTCGATCCACTCGTCGCGCTGCGGCGAGTCGAGGATGTCCGACAGTGTGTCGTCGCGGTGGGCCGGGCGCAGGCCCTCGGCCACGGCGAGCAGGTGCAGGTCATGGTTGCCCAGCAGGCAGGTGGCCGATGCGCCGAGGCCACGCAGGCGGCGCAGCGTGCCCAGGTTGTGCGGGCCCCTGTTGACGAGGTCGCCCAGCACCACCAGATGGTCGCGTGAGGGCGAGAAGCCGATTGCGTCGAGCAGCCGGTCGAGCGCATCGCAACAGCCCTGCACGTCTCCGATGATGTAATTCATGCGCGCTTTCGTTCCTGTCGCCAGGGTCTTTACCGATGCCAGATGAGGGCGGTGATTCTGCTACGCTCCCCGTTATCCCCCGCGCTATCGCCGCATGGACGTTGCCTTACTGATCTTCCTGATTCTGCTCAACGGGGCGTTTGCCATGTCCGAGATGGCTCTGACTGCGAGTCGGAAGGCCAGGCTCCAGGTGATGGTGGAAAGCGGCGCCTCGGGTGCGCAGGCCGCGATGGACCTGCACGAGAACCCGACCAAGTTCCTGTCGGTCGTGCAGATCGGCATCACTTCGATTGGCATCCTCAACGGCATCGTGGGCGAGGCTGCCTTCTCGGAGCCCTTTGCGCAGTGGCTGCATGCCAGGTTTCCCGTCGGTGCCCAGGCCGCGGAAATCACGGCCACCGCGATGATCGTGGTGGTCATCACCGTCCTCACGATCATCTTCGGCGAGCTGGTGCCCAAGAGGCTGGGGCAAATCTATCCCGAGCAGGTCGCGCGGCTCGTGGCGCCGCCGATGGAGGCGCTGTCGCTGATCGCGCGACCCTTCGTGCGGTTGCTGTCCATATGCACCGAGGGCACGCTGCGGCTGTTGGGCATCCAGGGCGGGCCGTCGCGCAGCGTGACGGAAGAAGAGATCGCGGCGAGCCTCGAAGAAGGCCTGGACGCGGGCGTGATCGAGGCGCAGGAGCACCAGATGGTGCGCAACGTGTTCCGCCTCGACGACCGGCAGGTCGGTTCGATGATGATCCCGCGCGTCGAGATCGTCTGGCTCGATGCGAACGCGACGCAGGAGGAAGTGCTGCGGGTGATCAGCGAGGAGGAGCACTCGCGCTACCCCGTGTGCCGCGGCAGCCTCGACGACGTGCTGGGCGTGGTGTCGGCGCAAAGCCTGCTGCAGCAGCAGATGCAGGGTCGTCCGCTCGCGCTGACCGAGAAGCTGGACCCACCGGTGTTCGTGCCCGAAACGCTCTCGGGCATGGAGTTGCTGGAGCACTTTCGCGCATCGGGCGCACAGCTGGTGTTCGTGGTGGACGAATACGGCGAAGTGCAGGGCGTGATCACCGTGCGCGACGTGCTGGAGGCGATCACCGGCGAGTTCACCACAGCCGTCGCGGAAGACGCCTGGGCCGTGCAGCGCGACGACGGCAGCTGGCTCTTCGACGGCCTGATCCCGGTGCCCGAGCTGAAAGACCGGCTGGGCCTGAAGGAGCTGCCCGAGGAGGATCGTGGCCGCTACAACACGCTGGCCGGGATGATCATGCTCCTGCTGGGGCGTTTGCCGCGCACGGCCGACACCGCGGAGTGGGAGGGCTGGCGTTTCGAGGTGGTCGATCTCGACGGCAAGCGTGTGGACAAGGTGCTGGCCACCGCGCAGGAGCCGGCCCACGCGGATCCCGTGCTCCCCGGCGTGACGCGATAGCGGGCCGGGCCCGCAACCTCACTTCGCGCCCAGCTGTCGCGACAGTTCGCGCGCGCTGCGCTTGAGCGAAGCGCTCACCGCACCTTCCCATCGCGCATCGAAGATGGCCGAGGGGCCGATGGCCGTGAGGCTCAGGACGATGCGGCCGGCGTCGTCGAACACCGGCGCTGCCATCGCGCTCACGCCGGGCACAGCGCCGCCGTTGGTGCGGCTCACGTTCTGGCGGCGGACTTCGTCCCACGCCGATTCCAACCCTTCATCGGTTGCGACTCGCAGCCCCGCCGGCACTGCCCGGCCCTGCGCGCGCAGCTCCGCCGCCTGCTCCTCGGCCAGCGCGGCCAGGACCGTTTCGCGCGGCAGATGGGCCGCGAAGAGCATGCCCGAGGCCGTGCCGCGCAGGCTCATGACCGTGCCGTGCCGCATGTTCACGTGCACCGCGCTCGGCGCCTCCTCGATGCGCACGATGGTCGCGCCGCGGTTGCCCCATACCGCGACCGCCACCGTGTGTTGCAGCTCCTGTGCGAGGCGGCGCAGCACCGGGGTGGCCAGTCGCACCGGGTCGAACTGCTGCAGGCTGATGAGACCCAGCTGAAGCGCGAGCGGCCCCAGGCCATAGCGGCCGGTGCCTTCGTCCTGGACGATCAGGCCCAGCTTGCCGAAGCTCACCAGATAGGGGTGGGCCTTGGCCGGGGACATGCCAGCCTCGCGGGCCAGATCCTTGAGCGCCATGGGCCGGCCGCAATGGGCCAGCGCCAGGAGCAACTGGCCGCCGACCTCCACGCTCTGGATGCCGCGCTGCTCGCGCTCCGTGTTGCCTACGGCCGGCACGCGGGCTGCCCGCAATGTTGGGGTCACCATGTCGGCGTTTATACCTAATCAAATCGATTAGACGAAAGCAAATTGGTTAAGTAGGATCAATTCGTTCGCCATCGACAAATGCTTTTGCTTATAGCGAATGGAGTGCCCGATGAGCAAAGCCTTCGCCAGCCAAGCCGACCTCGCCGAAAAGCAGGTCAGCTTCACCCGCCTTTCCGCGCACGCCTATGCCTACACCGCCGAGGGCGACCCGAACACCGGCGTGATCGTCGGCGACAACGCGGTCATGGTGGTCGATACCCAGGCCACGCCCGTCATGGCCCAAGATGTGATCCGCCGCATCCGGGAGGTGACCGACAAGCCGATCAAGTACGTGGTGATGAGCCACTACCACGCCGTGCGTGTGCTGGGCGCCTCGGCCTACGAGCCGCAGGAGATCATCGCTAGCCGGGACACCTACGACCTGATCGTCGAGCGCGGCGAGGCCGACATGAAAAGCGAGATCGAGCGCTTTCCGCGGCTGTTCCGCGCGGTGGAGACGATCCCGGGCCTGACATGGCCGACCCTCACGTTCAAGGGCGAGATGACGGTGTGGTTGGGCAAGCTCGAAGTGCGCCTCATGCAGCTGGGCCGCGGCCACACCAAGGGCGACACGGTCGCGTGGCTGCCGCAGGAGAAGATCCTCTTCAGCGGCGACCTCGTCGAGTTCGGCGCGACGCCGTATGCCGGCGATGCCTACTTCCAGGATTGGCCGCGCACGCTGGACCGCATCGCGCAGCTGCAACCGCAAGGGCTGGTGCCAGGGCGGGGCGCGGCGCTCACTACACCGGAGATGGTGCAGCAAGGCCTGGCTGGCACGCGGGCTTTCGTGAGCGAGCTGTATGCGAGCGTGAAAGCCGGCGCTGCCGCGGGCAAGGACTTGCGCACCGTCTACAAGGAAGCCCACGCTGCGCTGTCACCGAAGTATGGCCAGTGGGTCATCTTTGACCACTGCATGCCCTTCGACGTGACGCGCGCCATGGATGAAGCCACGCAGCACCCCGATCCACGCATCTGGACCGCCGAGCGCGACCACGCCATGTGGCAGCAGCTGGAGTCGTGAGCCATGGCTGATGTCGACTACCAAAGGCTCGAATTCGAGTACCGCCGCAGCGCCGACCAGTCGGCCGCGGAGCCGGCATGCCACCCGGTGGTGGTCGTGGGCGCGGGGCCGGTGGGCCTGAGCCTCGCGGTCGACCTGGCCCAGCGCGGCACCCCCGTGGTGTTGCTGGACAACGACCATCGCCTGTCCACCGGTTCGCGTGCGATCTGTTTCGCCCAGCGCACGCTGGAGATCTTCGACCGCCTCCGCTGCGCCGGCCCCATGGTCGAGCGCGGCGTGTCGTGGCACGTCGGCCGGGTGTACTTCCGGGAAGAGGAGGTCTACCGTTTCGACCTGCTGCCGGAGCCGGGCCACGAGCGGCCTGCGTTCATCAACCTTCAGCAGTACTACGTGGAGGGCCTGCTCGTCGAGCGCGCGATGGCGCTGCCGAATTTGGAGATCCGCTGGAAGAGCAACGTGGTGGGCATGGAGGCGGGCAAGGACGGGGTGCTGCTCACGATCGACACGCCCGATGGGCCTTACCGCCTGGCCGCCCGCTATGTGTGCGCCAGCGATGGCTCGCGCTCCCCGCTGCGCGGCATGCTCGGCCTGCACACCACGGGCCGGGTGTTCAAGGACCGTTTCCTCATCGCCGATGTGCGCATCTCGGGTTTGGAGCTGCCGTGTGAACGCCGCTTCTGGTTCGACCCGCCGTTCCACCCGGGACAGAGCACGCTCCTGCACAAGCAGGCCGACAACGTATGGCGCATGGATTTCCAGCTCGGCTGGGATGCCGACCCGGAGCGCGAGCGCCGGCCGGAGCGCATCATGCCGCGCGTGAAGGCGGTGCTTGCCAGCATCGGCGCGGGCGACCGCGAGGTGGAGCTGGTGTGGGCGAGCGTCTACACCTTTGCGTGCCAACGCATGCAGAGCTTTCGGCATGGGCGCGTGCTTTTCGTGGGCGATTCGGCACACGGCGTGTCGCCGTTCGGCGCACGCGGCGCGAACTCCGGCGTGCAGGACGCGGAGAACCTGGCCTGGAAACTCGTGCGGGTGCTGCGCGGCACATCGCCCGAAGAGCTGCTCGACACCTATGCCCGCGAGCGCGAATACGCGGCCGACGAGAATATCCTCAACAGCACGCGCGCCACGGACTTCATCACACCCAAGAGCGAGGTGAGCCGGCTGTTCCGCGACGCGGTACTGGATTTGTCGCGCCCACATGCCTTCGCCCGGCAGCTCGTCAATAGCGGGCGGCTTTCGGAGCCGGCCACACTGGCCGGCTCCACGCTGAGCACGCCGGATCAAGATCGCTTCTCGGGCCGGCTGGTGCCGGGGGCGTCGGCGCTCGATGCACCGCTGGCGCGCAACGGCAAGCCCACGTGGCTGCTGCGCGAGCTGGGGCCGGACTTCACGGTGCTGGTGTTCGGCGCCGCGCCCGACTGGGCACGTGCCTTGCCCGTGGAGACGCTGGCCATCGATGGCGATGCCGTCACGGATCTGCAAGGGCTTGCCCGGCAGCGCTACGACGCGCAGCCCGACACCGCGTACCTGATCCGCCCCGATTGCCATGTGGCGGCGCGCTGGCGCAGCCCGACCGAAGGCGCGGTGCGCGAGGCTTTGGCGCGCGCCTGTGGCGTGCCGGCTGATGTGTCGTTTCCAAGCGTTGCCGAGGCCACGCCATGCTGATCACCGACCCCAACCTCGAAGCGCCCGATGACTTCTACGAAGCGCTGATCGAGACCCACCGCGGGCTCGATGCGGCCCAAAGCCATGCGCTCAACGCGCGGCTCGTGCTGCTGCTGGCCAACCACATCGGCTCGCTGGCCGTGCTGAAGGAGGCGCTTGAACTGGCGCGCAGCGCCGGCCGGCTCGATTAACCCCCAATCTGCACCGCCATGGACCAACCCGTCAGATACCAGTCCGGCTTCGGCAACCATTTCAGCAGCGAGGCCGTGCCCGGGACCCTGCCGCAGGGCCGCAACAGCCCGCAGAAGGTGGCGCGTGGCTTGTATGCCGAGTTGCTGTCGGGCACCGCCTTTACCGCGCCGCGGGCCGAGAACCGTCGCACGTGGCTCTATCGCCGCCGGCCCTCGGCGCGAGCCGGCGCTTATGAGCCCTATGCGCAGCCGCATTGGAAGACCGGTGCGCGCGAGGGTGTCGAGGTGCCGCCGGACCCGATGCGCTGGCATCCGATCGCGGTGCCCGCGGCGCCGATGGACTTCGTGGACGGCATGCGCACCATGGTCGTGAACGGCGACCCCGACGCGCAGGTGGGCATTGCCGCTCACCTTTATCTGGCGAATCGCTCGATGACCGGCAGTGCCTTCGTCAACGCCGATGGCGAGATGCTCCTCGTGCCGCAGCAGGGGCGCCTGGCGATCACCACGGAGCTGGGGGTGCTGGAAGTCTCCCCGGGCGAGATCGCGTTGTTGCCCCGCGGCGTGGCGTTCAGCGAGGCGGTGGACGGGCCCTCGCGAGGCTTTGTGTGCGAGAACTACGGCGCACCGTTTCGCCTGCCCGAACTGGGGCCCATCGGCAGCAACGGGCTTGCGAATGCGCGCGACCTTCTCGCGCCGGTGGCCCGCTTCGATGCGTCGCCCGCGCCATGCCGGCTGCTGCGCAAGTTCGGCGGGGCGCTGTGGGTGTCGCAGGCCGAGGCCTCGCCCTTCGATGTGGTGGCGTGGCATGGCAACCTCGTGCCGTTCAAGTACGACACCGCGCACTTCAACACCATCGGCTCGATCAGCTACGACCACCCGGATCCATCGATCTTCACGGTGCTCACGTCGCCCTCGGACACGCCGGGCACGGCCAACTGCGACTTCGTCATCTTTCCGCCGCGCTGGCTGGTGGCCGAGGACACCTTCAGGCCGCCCTGGTACCACCGCAACGTGATGAGCGAGTTCATGGGCCTGGTGCACGGCCAGTACGACGCCAAGCCGGAGGGCTTCAAGCCCGGGGGCATGAGCCTGCACAACGCCATGGTGCCGCACGGCCCGGATGCCGAAGCCTACGAACGCGCGACGACCGCCACGCTGGCGCCGCAGAAGCTCGACGACACCCTGGCGTTCATGTTCGAGAGCCGCTGGCGCATGCGCCCGACCGGGTTCGCCCTGCGTTGCGGCGCGCTCGACACCACATACGCCGACTGCTGGCGTGGCCTGGAGGATCGATTCCAATGACCCCGATGCTCAACGACACCCACGACCCGGCGCTGCGCAGCTGGGTGGTCTCGGCCCAGGAGGCAGGGACCGATTTTCCGATCCAGAACCTGCCGTTCGGCCGGTTTCGCCGCGCGGGCGGGCTGCAGCCCTGGCGCATCGGCGTGGCCATCGGCGACCAGGTGCTCGACCTGGCGCAGGCCGCCGAACAGCCGGGCTGGACCGACGAGCAGCTCGAATGGCTGATGCCGCTGGCGCAGGGCGAGATGAACGATTTCATGGCGCAGGGCGCCCGTGCCCGGCGGGCGGTGCGTGCGCTGTTGTCACAGGGATTGCGCGAGGGCAGCGAGTGGCGCTCGCGCCTGGAGCCCTGCCTGCTGCCGCAAGCGCATACCGTGATGGCGCTGCCCTGCGGGATCGGCGGCTACACCGATTTCTACACCGGCATCCACCACGCCACGGCGGTGGGACGGCTGTTCCGCCCCGACCAGCCTCTCATGCCCAACTACAGGTACGTGCCCATTGGCTACCACGGGCGCAGTTCCTCCATCGTGCCCAGCGGGCACGACGTGCGCCGGCCGCTGGGGCAGCTCAAGGGCGAGGGGTCCGAGCCGCTGTTCGGGCCCTGCCGCCGGCTCGACTACGAGCTGGAGGTGGGCGCGCTCGTGGGCCCGGGCAATGAACTGGGCCAGCCCATCGCCATGGCCAATGCCGAGGATCACCTGTTCGGCATGGTGCTGCTCAACGATTGGTCGGCGCGCGACATCCAGGCGTGGGAGTACCAGCCGCTGGGGCCGTTCCTCGCAAAGAACTTCGCCACGACGATCTCGCCGTGGATCGTGACCATGGAGGCGTTGGCGCCGTTTCGCGCGCCGTTCCGGCGGCCGGCGGGTGACCCGGCGCCGCTGCCTTATCTCGACAGCGCGGCCAACCGCGACCAGGGCGCCATCGAGATGGTGCTGGAGGTCTGGCTGCAGACGCACGCCATGCGCGACGCCGGTGTGCCCGCGGTCAGGCTCTCGCGATCGAACTTCGCCGATGCCTACTGGACACTTGCCCAGCTCGTGGCGCACCACAGCAGCAACGGCTGCAACTTGCGGCCCGGTGACCTGCTCGGCAGCGGCACGCAGTCGGGCCCGGAGGCAGGGCAGGGCGGCTCGCTCATCGAGTTGACGCAAGGCGGCAAGGTGCCCATCTCGCTGCCGGCCGGCGAGACGCGCACGTTCTTGCAAGACGGCGATACCGTGACGCTGCGAGCGTGGTGCCAACGCCCGGGTTGCGCGCGCATCGGCTTCGGGCCCTGTGCGGCCACCGTACTGCCATCGCCGGCCCTGCCGACAACCCTGTAACGCACGCCGCGCGGCTCCTCCTACGCTTGCCTCGACTCACCCTCGACTCACCCTCGACTCACCCTCGACGAGGAGCACCCGATGAGCTTACGGTCGAAGATTCTTGTCGTTGCCGTGGCCGCTGCCTGCTCGCTTGGCGCCGCGGCGCAGGAGGTGACGCTCAAGGTTCATCACTTCTGGCCGCCCGGCGCCATGCCGCCGACGAAGGTCCTGAAGCCGTGGTGCGACAAGCTGGCCAGCGAGTCCGGCAACCGCCTCAAGTGCCAGGTGTTTCCGGCGATGCAACTGGGCGGCACGCCCGCGCAGCTCATCGACCAGGCGCGCGACGGCGTGGTGGACATCGCCTTCACCTTGCCGGGCTACACGGCAGGGCGTTTCCCGATCATGGAAGTGTTCGAGCTGCCCTTCATCAACCGCGACGCCGAGGGCAGCTCAAGAGCCGCCTGGGACTTCTACACCAAGTACGGCACCAAGGAGTTCCCGGGCATCAAGCCGCTCATGTTCGCGGTGCACGACGAGGGCTACGTTCACACGCGCAGCAAGCAGGTCAAGACGCTTGCCGACTTCAGGGGCCTGAAGATGCGCGCGCCCACGCGGCAAACCAACAAGCTGCTGGCCGCGCTGGGTGCCGCACCCGTGGGCATGCCGCTGCCGGCGGTGGCGGATGCGGTGAGCAAAGGCACCATCGATGGCTTCCTGCTGCCCTGGGAAATCATTCCCTCGGTGAAGCTGCACGAGATGGTGAAGTACCACACCGAGACGCCCGACTCGCTGCCGGCGCTGTACTCCGCGACCTTCATCCTGGCCATGAACCAGGGCAAGTACGACTCGCTGCCCGCTGACCTGAAGGCCGTGCTCGATCGCAACAGCGGTGCGGTGCTGTCGGCCCTGGCCGGCAAGGCCTGGGACGAGAGCCAGGCGGCCGGCCGCAAGCCGGCGGTGGAACGCGGCAACGTCTTCTACACGCTGCCCGTGGACGAGACGCAGAAGTGGATCAAGGCGAGCCTGCCGCTGCACGAAGCCTGGGTGTCCGACATGAACAAGCGCGGCCTGCCCGGCAAGCAGATGCTGCAGGACGCGCAAGAGCTGCTGAAGAAGTACGCCCGCTGAAGAGCGCCCCCAGGAAGCGTCGTCGACGTTTCGCGCAGGCTATGGGCGGCACAAGCTGACGGAGGGGTACCGACATGCCGATGTTCTTGCGGCGCCTGGCAGCGCTGTTCGCCATCTTGGGTGGACTGGCCACCTGCGCCGTGGCGCTGCTCGTGGTGACGAGCGTGTCCCGCCGCGCGCTCCTGACCGAACCCATCGCCGGTGACGTGGAACTCACCCAGTTCGGCGTGGGCCTTTCCATCGCGCTGTTCTTGCCCTGGGCACAGCTGCATGGCAGCAACATCATCGTCGACTTCTTCACCCAGCGTGCTCGTGCGCGAACAGTGCGCATGCTCGACGCGCTGGGCGCGCTGCTGCTGGCGTTCATGGGCGGCGTGCTGGCGTGGCGCACGGCGGCCGGTGCGGCTTCCGTGCGCGAAGCACTGGAGACGACGATGATCCTTGGGCTTCCGATGTGGATCACGTATGTGGTGCTCGCGCCGGGACTCGCGCTCACGGCCGTGATCGCCCTCGTGCAGGTCAAGCTGCACCTGACGGGCGCTCAGGCCTACCCGGAGCCGCCCTGATGACTGGCGGCACCCTGGGGCTCGCCATGTTCGGCAGCATGCTGCTGCTCATGGCGCTGCGCGTACCCATCGCCGCGGCCATGTTCATTCCCGGGGCCGTCGGTTACTGGACCATGACCAACGACGCGGCCCTGTTCAACACGCTCAAGGGGTCGGCGGTGGCCCGGCTGACGGTCTACGACTTGAGCGTGATTCCGCTCTTCCTGCTCATGGGGCAGTTCGCCACGCAAGGCGGGCTGAGCCGCGCGCTGTTCCGGGCCGCCGCGGCCTTCGTGGGCCACGTGCGCGGAGGGCTGGGCATGGCGGCCATCCTGTCGGCGGCCATGTTCGGGGCGGTGTGCGGCTCCTCCGTGGCCACCTCGGCCACCATCACGCAGGTGGCCTATCCCGAGATGAAGGCGCACGGCTACCACGGGAGGCTGTCCACCGCCGTGCTGGCCACGGGCGGCACGCTGGGGATCCTGGTGCCGCCCTCTGTGCCGTTGGTGGTGTATGCCATTCTCACTGAGCAGAACATTGCCAAGCTCTTCGCCGCGGCGCTGCTGCCAGGGATCCTGGCCACAGTGGGCTATGTGGCCGTGATCGCGCTCTACACCCGGCTGCGCCCGCAGTTCGCCACACCCAGCGAACCCATGCCGTGGGGCGAGCGGCTGCGCACGCTGTGGGGCGTGTGGCCCATCGTGGCCATCTTCGTGGTGGTGTTCGGGGGCATCTATGGCGGCATCTTCTCGCCCACCGAAGGTGCGGCCTTCGGCGCGCTGGGCACGTTCATCGCCGGCCTCGCCCAGCGCGAGCTGGACCTGGACGGCATCAAGCGCAGCTTCTACGGCACCGCCGAAACCTCGGCCATGGTGTTCATGATCTTCCTCGGTGCCGACATGATGAACGCCGCGCTGGCGCTCACGCAGATGCCGGCTCGCCTGGCCGACTGGGTGGGCCATCTGCAGATGGCGCCGCTCGTCATCCTGGCCTGCGTGCTGCTCATGTACGTGGTGCTCGGCTGCGTGATGGATGAGCTGTCCATGCTGCTGCTCACCATCCCCGTCATCTTCCCGACCATCATGGCGCTGGACCTGTGGGGCCTCACGCCCGAGATGAAGGCGATCTGGTTCGGCATCCTGGTGCTCATGACGGTGGGTGTCGGCCTCATCGCGCCGCCGGTGGGATTGAACGTGTATGTGGTCAACGGGATCGCGCGCGACGTGTCGATGAACGAGACCTATAAGGGCGTGCTGCCCTTCCTGGCCAGCGATGTGCTGCGCACCGTGCTGCTGCTGTTCGTGCCGGGTGTGGCGCTGTGGCTGGTGCAGGTCTTCTATGGCTAAGGGGTTTTCAGGCGACCCTGTAGAAGTCGAGGAGCACGCGGCGTGCCTCACGCACGCCCGAGGCCACGGCCATGGTGCGGTTCAGGTGCTGCCACTGCAGCGCGCCCGTGTTGAAGCGGATGAATGTGCGGAAGAAGTATTCGCCCGGGTTCACTGCTTCGCCGCGCACTAGCCGAGAAATTACTTCGGCCGGCCCATGGCGCATGCCGTTGCTCTGCACTTCGACCAACGCGTCGTCGTGCGTGCGGATCACGTAATGTGCGCTGACTTCCAGCACGCCGTCGCCCCGCTGGATCTGCCAGTCCACGCCGCCGGGCACCAGCGTGCCGTTGAGCTCCGGCCCCGACACGGTGCCTTGGCCCAGCGGCACATAGCGGCGCTCGCCGTAGGCTGCGGGCCCCAGCATGACCAACTCATCGACCTCGCACACGACATGGCACATGCGATGCAATGCGGGCGATGGGGGCATATTTATGGCGTGTGCCGTGAGTCGCCCCAGTATGGCGAGTGTGGTCGCGAAGCGCGCGGCGGCACGCTGGTGTGCGGTCGGCAACAGGGTCATGCCGGGGCCGTGGTGTAGTCGCGCGCAGCGTCTGTCGGCTGCCGCATGTGCCGCGTGGAGATGACGGCTCGTGCAATGCAAAGGGCGGCAGTACACTGACCGCGTCGTCGGTTGTCCTTGCTGGAGGTGGACGATGCAGGCAACCCGAATCGAACTCATGCAGGGCATGCCGATCTTCGGCGCGATCCGGGAGGATGTGCTGCGTTTCCTGCTTGAGCAGGCCCGCAACGTCTGCGTGGCTGCCGGGGAGTATTTCTTCCGTGAAGGCGACGATGCCTTGGGCATGTATGTGCTGGAAGAGGGCCGCGCGGCTGTCCTGAAGGGCTGGAAAGGTCGCGAGCTGCTCTTGCGTGAGCTGCAGCGCGGCGACTGCTTCGGCGAGATGGCGCTGATGGACCTGCTTCCGCGCAGCGCCTCGGTGAAGGCGCTCGAAGATTGCACCGCGATCGAACTCAAGCCCGAGCATCTGCTGCGTTTGTTCGAGGAGGATCTCGAACAATTCACACTCATCCAGATGAACATCGGCCGCGAAGTGTGCCGGCGCCTGCGCGCCACCGACGAACTCCTCTTCCGCGCTGAAATGGGCGTGCCGCCGAAGGCCGTCGAGGCGCTGTACCGCGCGACGTGAGGTTGCCGCCTTGGGGATGAATTCCCCGGGCTGCGCGGGTCGCGGACGGCTCGCGTACGCTTGCCGTCTTTTCTCGGAGCCTGCCATGACGCCCCGCCTGTCCGTCCCCAAGGAGAAGTTGAAATTCGTGCTGCTCGAAGGCATACACGCCTCTGCAGTCGACACCTTGCGCCAGGATGGCTACACGCAGGTGGTCACCTGGCCCAAGGCGCTGGCCGGCGATGCGCTGGCCGAGCAGCTCGCCGATGCGCATTTCGTCGGCATCCGCTCGCGCACGCAGCTCACCGAAGCCGTGCTCGAGCACGCGCCCAAGCTCGCGGCCATCGGCGCGTTCTGCATCGGTACCAACCAGATCGACCTGCATGCGGCCATGCGGCGTGGTGTTCCGGTGTTCAACGCGCCGTTTTCCAACACGCGCAGCGTGGCCGAGCTGGTGCTGGCGGAGATCATCATGCTCATGCGCGGCATCCCTCAGAAGAACGCCGTGCTCCACCGCAACGGCTGGATCAAGAGTGCCGAGCGGTCCTTCGAGGTGCGCGGCAAGACGCTGGGCATCATCGGCTACGGGCACATCGGCACGCAGATCGGCGTGCTGGCCGAGCATTTGGGCATGACGGTGATCTTCTACGACATCGAGACCAAGCTGCCCCTGGGCAACGCGCGGCAGACGACCACGCTGGCCGAGTTGCTGTCGCGAGCCGACGTGGTGAGCCTGCACGTGCCGGAAACACCCGCTACGCACCAGATGATCGGTGCCGCGCAGCTGGCGCTCATGAAACCCGGCAGCCACCTCATCAATGCCTCGCGAGGCACAGTGGTCGACATCGATGCCCTCGGCGAGGCGCTGCGCGGCGAGCAGCTGTACGGTGCGGCCATCGACGTATTTCCTGTGGAACCGCAGGGCAACGACGCGCGCTTCGAATCGCCGCTCACGCGCTTCGACAACGTGCTGCTCACACCGCACATCGGCGGCTCCACCGCCGAGGCGCAGGAGAACATCGGGCGCGAAGTGGCGGCCAAGCTCATCCGCTACAGCAACAACGGATCCACGGCGTCGGCGGTGAACTTCCCCGAAGTGACCTTGCCCGAGCACACCGGGCGCTCACGCGTGCTGCACATCCACCATAACGTGCCGGGCGTGATGGCGCGCATCAACGAGTCGTTCTCGCATGCCGGGATCAACATCGATGCCCAGTACCTGCGCACCAACGAGGAGGTCGGCTACGTCGTCACCGACATCGACAGCAGCGCGCAGACCGAGGCGCTCGCGCAGCTGTGTGCGATCCCGGGCACCATCCGCTGCCGGGTGCTGTACTGAAGAAGGCCTGAGCCGCGGGCGCGGCCTCCGCGCAGCGCTTCAGCGCCCGCACTTTTGGTAGGTGCCCAGCAGCTGCGCGTGCGCAAGCACATGGCCCTGCATGGCCTTCTCCAGTGCAGCCTTGGTGGGCTGATCGGGATTGGGCTGATGCAGCCCGGAAAGCAGCTGGTCCAGGGCGTAGAGCTTGAAGTAGTAGCGATGCCGCCCGACGGGCGGGCAGGGGCCTCCATAGCCGGTTCGCCGCCAGTCGTTCAGCCCTTCGCGGGTGCCCTCGGGCAGGGGCTTGCCACCTTCGGGCAGACCGCTTGCGGAAGGCGCGATGTCGTAGAGCACCCAGTGCACCCAGGTGCGCTGCGGATGCGCGGGATCGGGGGCATCGGGGTCGTCCACGATGAGTGCCAGGCTGCGGGTACCTTCGGGCAGCCCGCCCCACTGGAGCGGCGGGGCGATGTCCTGGCCTTCGCAGGTGTGGCGGCTCGGGATGTCGCCGCCGTTCGTGAAAGCGGTGGAGCTCAGTTCCATGCGTCATCTCCTTGCCGCGGGCGGCCTTTATCGCCCCCGCGCGGTGCGCCGAGCAGGTTCCACCTTGGCACGGTGGCGGGCGGGGCGCAAGCATGCGTCATGCATCAGCCCCCTCGGCATGAGGGTCACGGGCCCTGTGCGTTACCCTGCGCGCGTTTTTCGGATGCCAAAGGAGATTGCGATGAAGGTTGGAATAAGTGGATCAGTTCTGGTTTTGGCAGCGGGCGCCGCGCTGGCAAAGGACCCGGCGACGTGCCCGATGCACGAGCAGCACATGAAGCAGGCCGCGGCCCGCGGCGATGCCGCGCACGGAGCGG
>CBINKC010000030.1:0-33156 GCA_966251135.1 uncultured Burkholderiaceae bacterium | reverse complement strand
GCATGGCGTTGATATCGGCTGACTTGTTCAACGAACTTCCAACTCACGACACTAGTGCAACAACTCGGCCAGCGCGCGAGCAAGGTCCGCTCGTTGCAGCGGCTTGGCGAGGACCCGCGTCACGCCCGCAGCGGCTGCGCGCTGCGCCAAAGAAGCGCCGCCGTAGCCACTGATCAGCAGCACAGGCAGCGCGGGCAGTTGCTCACGAATCGCCTGCGCCAGCTGGGTGCCGCCGAGCCCTGGCATGACCTCGTCGGTGATCAACGCGGCATACCGCCCCGGCTCCTCGCATACGGCCTGCAGCGCGGCCCGAGGATCGGTGTA
The DNA here is from genome assembly GCA_966251135.1 of uncultured Burkholderiaceae bacterium. Classification (GTDB taxonomy): domain Bacteria; phylum Pseudomonadota; class Gammaproteobacteria; order Burkholderiales; family Burkholderiaceae_C; genus Albitalea. The sequence continues at coordinate 32,832 of CBINKC010000030.1, read as the reverse complement.
GCCCGCCGGCTCGTAGCCGAGCCCGCTGAGCATCTCCACGGCGAGCGCGACGAGCTCGGCCTCGTCATCGACCACCAACAGCCTCTGCCCCGCGCCCCCACCAGCGGCGTGGGCGGCTCCGCCGCGGCCGAGGGGTTCAACGGACTCGGGCAGGTAGAGCATGAACTTCGCACCCTGGCCGGGCTGACTCTGCACGTCGATCGCGCCACCGAACTCGCTCACCACCCCATGCACGACCGCAAGGCCCAGCCCCGTGCCCGACTGCGCCGCACGGGTGGTGAAGAAGGGCTCGAAAAGGTGCTCGGCCACCTCGGGCGTGATGCCGGTGCCTTGGTCGGCCACCGTGAGCTCGACATAGCGGCCACAGGCCAGCGAGCTGTGCGAGAGCACGCGCGCCGCCTGCACATGGACCCGCTGCAGCGCCACGGTGAGCATGCCCCCTTGCGGCATGGCTTGCATGGCGTTCGTGCACAGGTTCATGACGGCCTCGAAGGCCTGCGTGGGGTCGCCGTGCAGCCGTGCGCCGGGGGCCTCGAGCGCGCGCTCCAGCACGATGCCCGGCTTGAGTGAAGCCGAAAGCAGCGAGAGCACCTCTTCCACCACCGGCTCGATCTCGAACACCATGGAGGCATGTGCTCCGCCGCGGCTGAACGTGATGATCCGCTCCACCAGCGCTTTGCCACGCAGCCCCGCCTGCAGCACCCGATCGAGGTGCCGGGCCTGATCGCTACCCTCGGGCGCCTCGTCACGAGCCATCTCGCCATAGCCGACGATCGCCGCCAGCACATTGTTGAAGTCGTGCGCCACGCCGCCCGCGAGCGTGCCCAGCGCCTCCAGGCGACTGGCCCGCGCCGCCTGGGCATGCTTGGCGCGTTGCGCCTCGGTGCGCCGCCGCGCGGCGAGCACCGCGAAATGCACCGCTGCCGACGTGATGCCGAGCAGAAGCAGCAGCGCCACCTCGGCCCCTTCGGCCGCTTCTCGCCACGAAGCCAGCGCCGAATCGAGGTCACGCGAGACGACCACGCGCACATCGAACGGCGACGCCACGTGCAACGCAACCAGCCGCTGCTGGCCATCGCGCAGCCGGTGCACGACCACGCCAGACGTCGTGGTCGCAGGCTGCGCGCTCCCCCGCTCCAGCGACTCAGGCGTATCGGGCAGCGCCCCCGCGAGGACAGTGCCATCTCCGCGAAGCACCGACATGCGTGCATCGCCCGCCAGCGACACGGCACCGAAGGCCCCGAGCAATGCGGTGGAGGGCATGGCGGCGACGATCCAGCCCCCGGGTCGTCGCGAAGTGCCGTCGACGCGCAGCGCGAGCGCGACCATCGCATCGCCCTCTTTCGTGCCGCCGAAAGGCCGGCTCCACGCCACGGTGCCTACCGGGAGCGAATCGAGCGGCGGCGAGAAGGAAAGCGCATCCGGCAAGGGTGTCGTGTCCGACGCGGCGAGCAGGCCGAAATCCCGCCCGGCGAACCAGAGCTTGTGCACCATCGGCAGCAGATCGGCCCGGGTGCGCAACGCCTGCGTCGCGGCCGGGCCGGCCAGCGGCACGCGTTCCTCCTGCCACTCGGTGCGCAATGCCCGCAAGCCCCACTCCACGCTGGCAAGCCCCCGGTCCAGCTCATCGGCCAAGGCAAGCGAGAGCAAGTCCAGCTCCCGGCGTTGAGCATCGACAGCATCGCGCCGCAGGTGCCACAGGGTCAGGCATGCCGCGGTTGCCAGCACCAGCCAGAACATGAAGCCGATCGACCAGGGCCGCCAAGCTTCGCTGCGGCGAGCCATGCCGGAAGATGTGGTACTCGATGTGGCGTCGTCCATGACATCTGACATTTGGGCGCCGGCATTGTCCACGGGGCCGGCACGGACCCTGCGCTACGATGCCCCGCGACCATGAACGCCGTCACTCCACCGCACATCCTCGTGATCGACGACGACCTCGCCATTCGCGAACTGGTCGTCGAGTATCTGGGCAAGAACGACATGCGGACCAGCGCCGGCAGCTGCGGGCGCGACATGTTCGAGCTGCTCGACCGTGAGGCCATCGACCTCGTGGTGCTGGACCTCAAGCTGCCGGGGGAAGACGGCATGCAACTGGCCCGCACGCTGCGAGAGCGCGGCACCGTGCCGATCGTCTTGCTCACCGGACGCAACGAAGAGGCCGATCGTGTGATGGGTCTCGAACTCGGCGCCGACGACTACGTGACCAAGCCTTTCAGCCCGCGCGAGCTGCTCGCCAGGGTGCGCGCGGTGCTGCGTCGTTATCAGGTGCAGGCCACGCTGCCCGAGCGCGACAACGCGCGCCGCGCCTTTCGCTTCGCGGGCTGGGAACTGAACCTGCGCACGCGCCGCCTGGTGGCACCCGACGGCCGCACGGTAGGCGTGTCGAACGGCGAATTCAGCCTGCTGTGCGCACTGTGCCGCGCGCCGCAGCGGGTGCTGACGCGCGACCAGCTGCTGTCGATGTCGCGCCTGCACGAAGGCGAGGTTTACGACCGCACGATCGACGTGCAGATCCGTCGGCTGCGCCTGAAGATCGAAGCCGACAACACCGACCCGAAGCTGATCGTCACCGAGCGCGGCACGGGCTACCGCCTCGCCTGCGACGTCGAAACGCTGTACTGACACAGTCCTGTCGTGGCCGCCGCTTGCCCAGGAGGGGAAAGGCGGCATGAGTAGGATGCCCGCTCCCGTCACGCGTTGGAGAACGAATGTGGTCCCCAAGAACGTCATCTGTCTCTGGTACGACGGCACCGCCCTCGACGCCGCGCAGTTCTACGCGGAAACGTTCCCGGACAGCGCGGTGGGAACGATTTTTCGGGCGCCCGGCGACTATCCGGCCGGCAAGCAAAGCGACATCTTGACGGTCGAGTTCACCGTCATGGGCATTCCCTGTCTCGGCCTGAACGGTGGCCCGGAGTTCAAGCACAGCGAGGCCTTTTCGTTCCAGGTTGCGACGGATGACCAGGCCGAAACCGACCGCTTGTGGAACGCAGTTGTGGGCAACGGCGGCCAGGAAAGCGCCTGCGGGTGGTGCAAGGACAGGTGGGGCGTGTCGTGGCAGATCACGCCACGCGCCCTGATCGATGCGATCGCCGATCCTGATCGCGCCGCGGCCAAGCGCGCCTTCGAGGCCATGATGCAGATGGGGAAGATCGACATCGCGGCAATCGAAGCGGCCCGCCGCGGCTGACGCTCGTGAGACGCCATTAGAGTGGCAGCGAACAGCTGCTGAGAGGCGGCTGCCGGGTTGCGTGACCGAAAGAGAAGCCGATAGCCGCTGACGAACGCCTGCGGCGGGTAGGGCTGCGTGTGCACTCGCACGCGTTACGAGACGAGTGCCCCGCCCCCACCGCGCGCCCGATCGACCCGCCCGTCGGCGATACGCCGCTGAAACAAATGAAGCGCAGCGGCGCTGTGCGTGAAGCGCGCTTGAAACAACGCAGGGTGACACTGCTTTGCGTCGACACGACATATCCGTCGACATCAAGGCGCGAACAAGAGTAAGCGCCGATCCTTCAACCCGTCGAAAGGGAGATTTTCAAATGGCTCAGCTGTCCGATGTCTACTCCTACATCAAGCTGATCGTGCCGGCCACAGGCCGAGTCATCCTGAATGGCAGCTCGGTCGATCCCCGGTCCTACCCCTCGGTCGTCGTCCGGTACGTGGTCGTCAACGACAGCAACACGCCGACCGGCGACTTCATCGTCACCTGTGCCCTCAAGAAGGACGGCGTCAAACTGGAGAACCCGGTGTCGTCAGCCAAGTTGACGCTGCAACCCAAGCAGGCGGTGACCTTCGAACACACGGTGTCCACGAGCGGCCTCGTGAACTCGCAGTTCGACGCCAGCATGCTCGCCGACATCTACAACCTCAACGCCGAGGAAAGCGAAACGAACAACAAGGCCGCCGCCATGTTCACGGTGATCAAGCAGGCAAGCTGACCGGCGCGTGCGCCACGGCACGGTGGGACGACGCGCACTCGTCCCACCGGCAGGCATCGCTGGTTGGAGGCAGCTCACGCATACCTTCCGTAGTGGCTCACGCCCCTGCCTGGTGCCCGGCACGCGCGGGCCTTGCCTTGCGCGAAGAAGAGTGGTCGCCGACACTGCACACGCTGATCGCGAGGTCACGCAATCCCCGAGGGACCAACCATGCCTGGTGATGTGCCTTTCGTTCGACAGGCGGGCAAAGGGCCCGGTGTCGTGTGCATACACGCCAACGCAAGCAGTTCGTCGCAATGGCGCGGCCTGATGGACCTGCTGGCGACCAGCCACACGGTCCTGGCGCCTGACTCCTACGGCTCCGGCAAGAGCCCGGACTGGCCTTCCGATCGCGAGATCCGACTGAGCGACGAGGTTCGCTTCCTCGAGCCCGTCCTGGAACTCGCCGGCACGCCTTGTGCCGTCGTCGGCCACTCGTACGGCGCCGCCGTCGCGCTGGTCGCTGCCGTGCTTCATCCACATCGCATCCGCGCGCTGGCGCTGTACGAGCCGACATTGTTCGCGCTCGTCGATGCCCAGCAGCCACCTCCGAATGGCGCCGATGGCATCCGGGATGCCGCAGCCGCGTCGGCCGCAGCGCTGGACAGGGGCGACACGGATGGCGCAGCCAGGCATTTCATCGACTTCTGGACGGGCGCCGGCAGTTGGAGTGCAACGCCTCCCCAACGCCGGCCTGCCATCACAGATTCGATCATCAATGTGCGCAGGTGGGCGCATGCGCTGCTGAACGAATCGACGCCTGCGCACGCATTTGCCAAGTTGGACATCCCGATCCTGTACATGCTTGGCGCGCAGTCGCCGGAGCCGGCACACGCCGTGGCTCGCGTGCTGCTTCCCGTCCTCAAGCGTGTGCGGGTGGTCGAGTTCCCGGGCCTGGGACACATGGCGCCAGTCGCGCACCCGGAGCCAGTGAACGCCGAAGTCGCAGCCTTTTTGCGTGAGGTCGAGCTTCGCGCGTGAGCGGCCACGCCGCAGTCGGGGGGAGATTGGGAGATTCGATGAGAGATCGCCCACGCTGGACTCAGTGGCCGACAGCCACCGTCATCGCCTTCTGCACGGCCGCCTGGGCCTACGTGGCATACCTCGCCTGGGGCATGGAGAACATGGACATCGGCGCCGAGATGCTGCTGATGCCGGCCATGACGGGCTGGACGAGCGCCGACTTGGTGTTGGTGCTGCTCATGTGGGCGATGATGATGGCAGCGATGATGCTTCCATCGGCACTTCCGATGTTGCGCACCTTCGCCATGCTGGGCGCACGGGCGCAGCATCCACGGCCTCGACGCGACACTCTCGTCTTCGCGGCCGGCTACGTGGCGGTCTGGGGAGGCTTCAGCGTGGTGGCCACCGCAGGCCAGTGGGCCCTCCTCGAAGCCCGCCTCGTGTCGCCCATGATGGAGGCCGGCAGCCCATGGGTCGCTGGCGTGCTGCTGCTCGTGGCCGGCCTCTACCAGTTCACGGCCTGGAAGACGGCCTGCCTGACGCGCTGCCGCTCGCCGCTCGCCTTCCTCATGACTGAGTGGCGTGAAGGCTGGCGCGGAGCGCTAAGGATGGGATGGCAGCACGGGCTTTATTGCCTCGGCTGCTGCTGGGCCCTCATGTTGCTACTGTTCGTGCTCGGGGTCATGAACTTCGTCTGGATCGTGGCGCTGGCCACGCTGGTGCTGCTGGAGAAGCGGTTGCCGCTACCGCGTTGGTTGCTGCGCGCCAGCGGGACGGTCTTTTCCACCTGGGGAATCTTTCTTCTGCTCCGGTCGGTTCCCGAACTCGCTCGCTGACACCGAACGTGCCGGTCTGCCACACAGTCGGGCTTGACACCTGCATCGTCGGGGAGCTGGTAGCCCCCATGACAGCTTCGTCCCAACCTATGGAGGTGACCTATGGCTTGGCAGATGGATGCGACCATGGTCGAACTGTGCAGTTGCAAGGCCATGTGCCCGTGCTGGCTCGGCCCCGAATCGACGCCCGACGAGGGCTGGTGCGCCGGTGCCCTCGTGCTCGACATCACCAAGGGAACGATCGACGGCGTGGACGTGAGCGGTTGCCGCGCCGCCCTGGGCGTGCGCTGGCCGGGCAACTTCTTTGCCGGCAACGGCATAGGGCGCGTGTACGTCGACAGCCGGGCAAGTGACGCGCAGCGCGCTGCACTGGAAGCGGTAGTCGCCGGCAGGAAGGGCGGCATGTTCGGCGCCGTCATCGCACCCGCAGTGACGCAATGGCTGCCGGCGCAGACCACAGCCATCGACCTCGACCGCAGCGACAAGGTGACGGCATCGCTCGGCAACTTCGCTCGCGTGACACTGACGCCTTACAAGAACTTCTCCGGCCATGCGGCGACGGTGAGCGGCACTGCCGCGCAAGAAGCCTTCCAAAGCACCTCCATGGAACTGGCGAGTGCGAAGGGCTCGCGCTGGAGCGACGCCGATCTCCCGGCTTGGGAAGGCGATTCCGGCACCGTGCATGCGGTGAGCTGGACCGGCTGAAGCCCACGGAGATGCGGCCCAGGGCCGGGCTGCGCCCAGCCCGGCCCCCCCGCGGAGGACAGGGAAACTTGGCTCGGGTCTCCGTGCGAGCGCACAGAAGAGCGCACAAAAAAAGGGGCGACCGCACGGCGCCCCCTTTCTCTATCGTGATGGCTGCAGATCAGTTCAGCGGCATCTTCTTGCCGTCCTTGTACTGGTACAGCGTCATCGCGGGGTTCTTCAACTCGCCGTTGGATTCGAAGGCGATCTTCGCTGTCACGCCTTGGTAGTCGGTCTTCGCGAGGAAAGGCAGGTACACCTTTGGATCAGCCGAGTTTGCCTTCTGCATGGCATTGGCCATCACCATCACCGCGTCGTAGACGTAGGGAGCGTAGACCTGGAACTGGTTGGGAAACTTCTGGTCGTAGCGAGCCTTCCAAGCCTTTCCACCGGGCATCTTCTGCAGTGAAGCACCCCCCTCTGCGCAGATGACGTTACCAAGCGTCATAGCGCCTGCGGACAGCTCGGCCAGCTTCTCGGTACAGATGCCGTCTCCGCCGAAGTACTTGACCTTCGACAGACCCAGTTGTCCCATCTGGCGCAGCATGGGGCCGGCTTGCGGGTCCATGCCGCCGAAGAAGATGCCGTCGGGCTTCTTGCTCTTGATGGACGTGAGGATGGCCATGAAATCGGTGGCCTTGTCCGTGGTGTACTGCTCGTCGACGATCTCGATGCCCTTGGCCTTCGCCGTCTTCTTGAACACCTCAGCCACGCCCTGACCGTAGGCCGTGCGGTCGTCGATGATGGCAACCTTCTTCAGCTTCAGGGTATCGGCCGCGTACAGCGCCAGGCCCGAACCCAGCGCGTTGTCGTTGGCGAGCAGGCGGAATGCTGTCTTGTAGCCGTTTTGCGTGTACGCGGGATTCGTGGCGGACGGCGTGATCTGCGGGATCCCGCAGTCGCTGTAGACCTTGGACGCGGGAATGGTCGCTCCGGAGTTGAGGTGGCCCACCACACCGTTGACCTTGGCGTCACACAGCTTCTGCGCGGCAGCCGTGCCTTGCTTGGGATCGGCCGCATCGTCCTCGGCCATGAGCTCGAACTTCACCTTCTTGCCGCCGATGGTGATGCCCTTGGCGTTGAGATCCTCGATCGCCATGCGGGCGCCGTTCTCGTTGTCCTTGCCATAGTGCGCCTGCGGACCGGAGACCGGAGCGACGTGTCCGATCCTGACCACCATGTCCTGGGACCAGGCTGCGCCGGCCATCAGTGCCGTTGCGGCCGCCGCAATCACGTTCAGCTTGACTTGCATGCATTAACCTCCGAATAGGTATGAGGGGACAGAGAGTTTGAGAACTCGACGGGGCGCCAACCATACCCCAAATAACCCACTCGGACATCGGGTGACCCCTCGGGATCACACATGACGGCTGAATGGTCAGCAGTCGAATGCCAGCGGCTCACGCGGGGCGGGTGAACGGTCTTCCCTGCAATGCCGCCAAGTGGATACGCGGGGTAACGTGGGCGGATCCAGGATCGCAACGATCCAGCTAGAGATCCCGATGACGGGACAACTCCTGAGCCACCGCCTGCGCCACCACTTCGTGCAGGCTTTCGGCCAGTTGCACGCGAGCTTCCCGCAGCAACGCATCGGTGAAGCGCGCAAGCGCGGGTGTCAGGGCTTGGCGAAGCCGCTGCTCCAGCATGGCATCGACCTGCCGCTGCACCCGGGCCATGACCCGCGCGGTCAGCTCGGCTTCGCCGGGCGCTGCCGCCGCCTTGGGCACCACCGGCCCCGGCGCCACTACCTCGGTCAGCGTAGGCAGCTTTCCTGGGGGACGTCCACCCACCGTCATGATGCGGCTCCCGCTGCTTCGTGGCCACGGACAGCGTATCCGCGCCCTGCATAGTGCTTCCAGCGGTAACGCGCCGCCTCGCGCTCGCCGGCCTCGGCGGACACCACCTCGATCAGCCGTGCATAGCTCTCGAAGCCGATCGCCGGCTCCTCACCAAGATAGAGCAGCACGGGATGCCGTGCGCCGTTCTCGGCCTGCTCCACCAGCCATACCGGTGTGCGCTGCAAGCGGGGCATGGAAGCTTCGTCTGCGCGCACCATCACATGGGGCAGGAACTCCTGTGGGTCGAAGGTCCACAGCATGCGGTCGAGGCGGACAAGCGTGGGCGCAGGGCCGCAGACCGCCACCCCGGGCGTGCCGGCCCGCAACGCCTTGCGCAACAGTCGACAGCAGTACAGCAGCCGGTCCGGCACATTGAAATGAAAGGTGATGTCAGTCATGGCCGGGATACCGCGATCGGTCCTACCCCGCCTTTGCCAGCACGAAATGCGTGAGCAGGGGCACGGGGCGTCCGGTCGCGCCCTTCTGAGCTCCGGACTTCCACGCGGTGCCGGCAATGTCGACGTGCGCCCAGCGGTACTTCCCCGTGAAGCGGCTCAGGAACATGGCCGCGGTAATCGCACCGCCGGCACGCGGCCCGACGTTGGCCATGTCCGCGAAGTTGCTCTTGAGCGCCTCGTCGTACTCCTCGTCGAGGGGCATGCGCCACAGCGGATCCAGCGCATCGCGGCTGGCGGCGAGCAGTTGCTGGGCCAGTTCGTCGTCGGGGGTGAACAAGCCGGAGTTGTGGTGCCCCAGCGCCACCACGCACGCACCGGTCAGCGTGGCCACGTCAACCACCACGGCGGGCTTGAAGCGCTCGGCGTAGGTGAGCGCGTCGCATAGGATGAGCCGGCCCTCGGCATCGGTGTTGAGAATCTCGATCGTCTGGCCCGACAGGCTGGTGACCACATCGCCGGGCTTGACTGCCTGCCCGCCGGGCATGTTCTCGCAGGCCGGAATGAGGCCGACCACGTTCACCTTGGGCTGGAGCTGGGCGATCGCCCGCAGCGTACCCAGGACACTGGCCGCGCCCCCCATGTCGTACTTCATCTCGTCCATCTCCGCCGCAGGCTTGATGGAGATGCCGCCCGTGTCGAAGGTGATGCCCTTGCCGACCAGCACCACGGGCCGGCTGGTACGAGCCGCGCCTTCGTACCGCACCACGATGAACCGCGGCTCCTGGTGTGAACCCTTGGCCACGGCAAGGAACGAGCCCATGCCCAGCTTCTCGATGGCCCGACGATCGAGCACCTCGACCTTCAGCCCGTGCGTGCGCCCGAGCTTCTTCGCGGTGTCACCCAGGAAGCTGGGAGTGCAGTGGTTGGCCGGCAGATTGGCCAGCTCGCGCGCCAGCATCACTCCGTCGGCCACGGCCGAGCCGCGGGCCAAGCCGCGCTGGACCTCGCGCACCTCGGCCTTCCCGCAAACCAGGGAAAAGCGCGCTAGCGCTGACGAAGGGGGCGCGCTGGGCTTGGTCTGCCGGTACAGATAGGTGGCATCGACGGCGGCGGCTGTGAGCGCCTGCGCGTGCAGCGCGGTCACCGGATCAGGATGACCCAGGGCCACGGCTACGCTCTTCGCCCCACCCCCCTTGAGCGCACCCAATCCGTTCTGCACCGCCGTGCGGAACGCCTTCATGGAGACGTTTGCGGCCGCGGCCACCACCACGCGGGGGGCCTTGACACCCGAGGGACGGTGCAGATACAGGGTGCGGCCGGCCTTGAACTGGAAGTCGCCATGCGAGACCGCGTCTTCGATCAGCGAGGCGATGGCCGGATCCAGTTCGGGATCCACGGCATCGCCATGCACCACGACCACGAGCGCATCGGCCGCGACACTGGAGAGGGCTGCAACCGAGGCGGTTTGGTGTCGGAAGTCCATAATCCGGTGGGGTTGAAGAGGGCGACGATGTTATTCGATTCGACTTTGCGCAAGGACCTCGCACGAAGCTTCGGTGCGACGCTTGTCGTCATTCTCACGATAGTGCTCACGATGATGTTGATCCGCACGCTGGGCCAGGCGGCGGGCGGTCGCGTGTCGCCACAGGATGTCGTGCTGGTGCTGGGCTACATCGCGCTGGCACAGCTGCCGACCATGCTGGCGCTGTCGATGTTCATCGCAGTGGTCGCGACGCTCAGCCGCATGTACCGCGACAGCGAAATGGCAATCTGGTTCGCCAGTGGCGTGGGTCTCACGCGCTTCGTTCGGCCCGTCCTGCGTTCGAGCTGGCCCGTGCTGCTGGTGGTGACGCTGCTGGCACTGTTCGTCTGGCCATGGGTGAACCATCGCAACGTCGAGCTGCGAGACCGCTTCGAGCAGCGGTCCGACCTGTCGCGCGTGGCACCCGGCCAGTTTCAGACCTCCAGCGACGGGCGACGCGTGTTCTTCATCGAGCGCGACACCGACAGTGGCCGCACCGGCCGCAACGTATTCATCCTCTCGCAAAACGGCGACGTCGAATCGGTCACCACGGCCAAGTCGGGGCGCATCGAGCTCGACGGCTATGACCGCTTCCTGGTACTCGACCGCGGGCAGCGCAACGAGCAGAACCTGAAGACACACGAGAAGACGTTGTCTCGCTTCGAGGGCTACCGCGTGCTGGCCGGCGAGCGCGTCCTGCGCGGTGTCGAGAACCTGCCTCCCAAGGCCCGGCGCACCGTGGATCTGCTGCGCAACCCGACGCCCGCGCACCAAGGCGAACTCACATGGCGGCTGGGCCTGGTGCTCGGCGGCGCCAACATGCTGCTGCTGGGCATCGGGCTGTCGGAGACGAACCCGCGCCGCGCGGGCAACTGGAATCTGCTCTTCGCGCTACTGGCCTTCGTCGTCTACTACAACGTGATCAATCTCAGCCAGGCCTGGGTTGCCGGCGGGCGCTTCGGCATGGGCGCGGCCATCGCGGCGACGCACGGCGGCGCGTTCCTGCTGGCCATCGGTCTGCTGTGGTGGCGCGACGCGCGCAATAGCCGGCGTATCCGTTGGGCTGGGACGCGGCTGGCCGCGAGGTGCGCATGAAGACCGTCCGCCGCCTGTTCTATGTCGACATCGCGGGTTCCGTGGCCTTCGTGGCCCTGGCCTTCCTGTCGCTGTTCTTCTTCATCGATTTCGTCGACGAACTCGGCGATGTGGGCAAGCGCGGCTACACGACGCCGGCGGCCGCGCTGGTGAGCCTGCTCGAAATCCCGGGGCACATCTACGAGCTCATGCCGATCGCGGTGTTGATCGGCACCATCTATGCGCTCGCTCGCATGGCGCAATCGTCGGAATACACGATCCTGCGCACAGGCGGCCTGGGGCCCGGCCGCGCCCTGCAGCTGCTGGCCACCCTCGGCCTGACCTTCGGTTTGCTCACGTTTGTGGTGGGCGATTACCTGGCGCCCCTGGCCGAATCGCACTCGGCCACCGTGCAGGCCCGCCACAAGGGCGGACTTGCACTGGGTCGCTCAGGCGCCTGGCTGAAAGACCGGCGCACCACGCCCGAAGGCGAGCGCAGCTACTCCATCAATGTGGGCAGCACTTCGGGACGCGGCGAGCTGCGCGAAATCCGCATCTTCGAGTTCGACGGCAACGGCGCGCTGGTGCGTCGCATCTCGGCGCGCGAGGGACAAGTGGATGACGACGGGCGATGGGCGCTTTCCGGCGTCACAGTGACCCGCTGGAGCGGCGGGGCCAGCGCCGAGGCCGCGCACGCCACGGACGAGCACCTGCCCGAGATGGCGTGGGCGAGCGCCCTGCCGGCCCATGTGGTCTCGGCAGCGGTGCTGCCGCTATCGACCATGTCGACAGCGGAGCTGGCGCGCTACATCGAGCACCTGTCCGACAACGAGCAGGCCGCGCAACGCTACGAGATCCAGTTCTGGAAACGCGCGCTGTACCCCTTCGCGTGCCTGGTGATGATGGCCCTGGCCCTGCCCTTCGCCTACCTGCATGCACGCGCGGGCGGCGTGAGCCTCAAGGTGTTCGGCGGAATCATGCTCGGCATCAGCTTCGTGCTGCTCAACAACGTGGCAGGCCACCTGGGCCTGCTGCGCGATTGGACGCCCTGGATCGCGGCGTCCACGCCGAGCCTCATCTACTTGCTGCTGTCGCTGGGCGCCTTCGCCTGGTTGGTGAAGTACCGATGAAGCGAGGCCTGCTGCTGTTCGCCCACGGCGCGCGCGACTCCCGCTGGGCGCTCCCCTTCCAGGACATCGCCGAGCGTGTACGAACCTTCGCGCCGGAAATGCCCGTCGAGCTGGCCTACCTCGAATTCATGACCCCAGGGCTCATCGAGGCGGGTCATCGGCTGGCCGCTGCGGGCTGCGAGCGCGTCGACGTCGTGCCGCTGTTCCTCGGTGCCGGCGGCCACGTGAGGCAGGACATCCCCAGCCTGATCGCCGTGCTGGAGCACGACCATCCCGCGGTGCACTGGGAGCTGAGGCCGGCCATCGGCGAGGTCGACAGCGTGGTGCAATCCATGGCGCAGGCCGCGCTGGCATGGGTGGAGCGCGAGTAGGACTGCTCCTTTCGCCCATCTCCCGCCCCAGCGCCACATCAACGCCACCGCGGCTCGATCGCCACACTGCTGACCCCACCCCCCACCAGACAGCCCCGGACATGAACCTGCACCAGTTCCGCTTCGTCCAGGAAGCCGTGCGGCAAAACCTCAACCTCACCGAAACCGCCAAGGTGCTCCACACGTCGCAGCCGGGCATCTCCAAGGCCATCCTGGAGCTCGAAGGCGAGCTGGGCGTGGACGTCTTCGCGCGCCACGGCAAGCGGCTGCGACGTGTCACCGAGCCCGGTCGCGAGGTCTTGCGCGCCATCGAGATCATCATGCGCGAGGTCAACAACCTCAAGCGCATCGGTGAGGAGTTCTCCAAGCAGGACGCCGGCACGCTTTCCATCGCCACCACCCATACCCAGGCCCGCTACTTCCTGCCTGACCCGGTGGCTCAGCTGCGCCGCCGCTTCCCCAAGGTGAGCATCAGCCTGCACCAGGGCTCACCCGCCCAAGTGGCACAGATGGTGTGCGACGAGGTGGCCGACATCGGCATCGCGACCGAGGCGCTGGACGAGGTGAACGGGCTCGTCACCCTGCCGTGCTACGAATGGCAGCACGCGGTGGTCATGCCGGCATCGCACCCCTTGGCGCAGCTGGAACGCATCTCCCTCGAAGACCTGGCTCTGCAGCCGCTGGTCTCCTACCACCCGTCGTTCAGTGGGCGTACACGGGTGGACCGCGCGTTCGCCGCCCGACGGCTCAAGCCGAACATCGTGCTGGAGGCGATCGACGCCGACGTCATCAAGACCTACGTCCGGCTGGGCCTGGGCATCGGGATCCTGGCCGAGCTCGCGGTGCGCGACGATCCGGCCGGCGGTGAGCTGGTCTCGCGTCCGGTAGGTCACCTGTTCGGCCAGAACATCACGCGCGTGGCATTCAAGCGCGGCGCGTACCTACGCAACTTCGTCTATGCCTTTGCCGAGATGCTCTCCGACCGGCTGAGCCGCGCACTCATCACCCGGGCGCTGAGCAGCGACACTCAGGACTATCAGCTGTGAGCACGCCGATGAACTGCACGCCCGCCCTTGAAAGCCGGCTGCCGTCGGTAGGAACCACCATCTTCACCGTGATGTCGGCCCTGGCGCAGGAGCACGAGGCCGTCAACCTTGGCCAGGGCTTTCCAGACTTCGACTGCGACCCAAAGCTCGTTGACGCCGTGGAAGCCGCCATGCGGAGCGGACGGAACCAGTACCCTCCGATGGCCGGCGTACTCGCGCTGCGCGAAGCCGTGGCGGCCAAGATCGAGTCGCTCTATGGGCAGCGCTACGACCCCGGCCTTGAAATCACCATCACGGCGGGCGCCACCCAAGGCATCCTTACCGCCATCCTGGCCGTCGTGCATCCGGGAGACGAGGTCATCGTGCTCGATCCCTGCTACGACAGCTACGAGCCGAACATCTTGCTGGCCGGCGGCCGGGCGGTGCATGTGCCCCTCGCGCCCGGCAGCTTCCGCCCCGACTTCGAACGCATCGCCGCCGCCCTCACGGCACGCACAAGGGCGATCATCGTCAACACGCCGCACAACCCCAGCGCCACCATCTGGTCGGCGGCCGACATGGCCCGGCTGGCCGAGTTGCTCAGGCCCACAGGCGTGCTCGTGATCGCAGACGAGGTCTACGAGCACATGGTGTATGACGGCCAGCGGCACCAGAGTGTGGCGCGCTGGCCGGAACTGGCCGCTCGCAGCTTCATCGTGTCGAGCTTCGGCAAAACCTTCCATGTGACTGGCTGGAAGGTCGGCCACGTCGCCGCGCCGGCATCCCTGACCGGGGAGTTCCGCAAGGTGCACCAGTTCAACGTGTTCACAGTGAACACGCCCATGCAGCACGGCATCGCCGCCTACATGGCCGATCCGGCCCCGTACACCAAGCTGAGCGCGTTCTACCAAGCCAAGCGCGACCTTTTCCGAGCTGGTCTTGCGTCGACACGCTTCGAGCTGCTACCCAGCGAAGGCAGCTATTTCCAGTGCGTGGGCTATTCGGGAATCAGCGACGAGCCTGAGGAGGCGTTCTGCCGGCGCCTCACACGAGAGGCCGGCGTGGCGGCCATCCCACTATCGGCGTTCTACCCAGCGGGTTTCGAACAGCGCATCGTGCGCTTCTGCTTCGCAAAGAAGGACGAGACCCTGCACGAGGCACTGCGGCGGCTGGCGCAGCTTTGACGCAGCATCAGCCGGCTCAGACGGTGCAAGGCAGTTCCGCGTGGCCGAGCGGGCCCGCCGAAGGCGCACGGTTTAGGCACAAAGCACAGCCGAAGAGCGGGCCACGGCGCAGCACTGCAAAGACAAGCAGATGCCTTCTGGGCATGAGCGGTCATGCCGGACTAATGCCGGATGCGTCTCACCCTCTCTCAGCTCGACTGCGGGGCAGGTCCCGGCACACGGAGGTCCACGTCGACGTTGACGGCAGGCTTGCCCGCCGCCCCCCGGCTGACCTCTGCCCGCACGATGGCAGGGGGTGCCTCGCCCACCTCGATCGGCAGCAGCAGGTCCACACCGTCGCGGCGGGTCTGCTGCTCAGCCAGCTCCCGAGCCACCGCGTACAGGAACAGCAGTTCCTCATAGGCCGGCAAGTCGAACTGCCCTGCCGACGCATCCCGGCGGAAGAGCAGCGCCTGCAACAGCTCGGTGGCTTCGGCGGGGACCTTCCACGCCGACTGCAGGCGCACCACCACGTCTGGGTAGCTATCAAGGACGCGCCCCTGCGCGGGATTGCTGTCCCAGTGCGGCGCCTGGGCATTGAAGCGACGATTGAAGCGCTCGCGGATGCGCTCGTAGGCCTCGCCGTCGCAACGACGGCGGTAGATCTGCAGCAGCTTCAAGTACGGCATGGGACTCGTACCGCCGCTGTGCCGCACGTGGCCCATCAGCAGGTCGATGGCCGCGTCTTCCTGCCCCAGTGCAATGAAGAAATCCGCCTGCTGCTCCAGATCGATGAGTTCCTCCGCCGTCAGCTCGCGCCGCAGGCGAGCCGACAGCGGCAGCGTGGCCAGAGGGCTCACCTCTTGCGGCTGCGCCTCGGTCCATGCCAAGGCACCGTAGCCGGAGGCATCCGGCACCACCCGCATCGATGTCACCGTCGTTTCGCCCATGGCCGGCACACCCAGGCCGGCGCTTTCGGTGTCGCCCATGTGCGAGCTGCGCCCCGAAAGCGCCTGCGAGCTGCGCCGCCATGCCTGCTCGCTGCGCACGCGGGCCCGACGCCACAGGACCAGCGCCGTCACGCTGAGCAGCACGATGAGCAACACGACCGAGCCGATCAGTGCAAGAACAATGGCGGGACGCTCCTGAGCCTCGCGCAACTGCGTCTGCACCTCATCCATCGATCGATGGGCCGCCTGCAGCTCCCGTTGCAAATGCTCGACCCGAGCCTCCAGCGCGGCAAGCTGCTGCTTGCGTGCGGCGGCCTCGGAAGCCATAACGGCCAAGGGCTGCGCACTCGTAGCCCCTGCCTCCAAGGTTGCCTGCGAAGCCGCGCTGGCTGCGGCCACCTGTGAAGCCGCGGGAGCCACAGCTGCGGAGTCCGCAAGCACCTCAGCAAGACCGCTTTCCGCACGTGGTCGCAGCGGAGCCGGATCCAGCAAGCTCACGAAGCGCCGCTCCACGCGCGGGGCACATCCGGCGAAGATGCGCAGCGTGATCGCCGGCTCTCGCATGCGCGTGGTGGTGACAACGGTGATGCGCATGTCCCCGTCCGAGCCTCCCTTGACCAGTCGGGTATGCACGTCGGATGCGAGGAGCCGCTGGTCGCCGTTGGACACCTCGGCTGACACACACTCGGGCTCCAACGTCTCACCGTCATTGAGCCGCACCACGACGCTGAAGTCGAGCGGCTGGCCCAGCCTGGTGGGGTTATGCACCGCTCCGAACCCTAGCGCCATGGCCGATGGCGAACCTGCGAGCAGCATGGCGACTGAAAGGGCAGCGAAGACTCGGCGCATGGATCAGAGGATAAGGGGCGCTGGCACTCTAGCACGCTGTTACATGTGCGCGATCCCTAAGCACGAGGCAGATGCGGGGTGCGCGCTCACCCCCGTGACACATTTCTCGGACCTCACCGGCGCCCGCTAACGGTGCTTGGGTGCGTCGGGATGCAGGTCGGTCCAGGCAGTGTGTTCCGCCCCTTCGGACCAGGGCGGCGGTGGCTCCTGGGATTTCGGCACGGCACTCACCTCTCCCACGGCTTGCGCCGCCTGTGCGGCCACCTCGAAGAGCGACACCGCCTGGGAGAGCGTGCCCGGCTCGGGCAGCGCCATCTCCATGCGTAGGTACAACCGCCCTCGCAAGGTCATGAGCAGGAAGGGTGGCTTGTGGCGCAACAGCCGCGTCGTCGCGTCGGCCAGCCGCTGCGCCAACGCGCCTTGCACCCACTGCTGGGCCGCCTCGGCATCCGCGGCCACCGCGTCGTAATGTGCGCGCGCCTCTTTGGGCAGGTGCTGCAACATGGCCTTGGGGAACATGGCCAGCCAGCGCATCTCCTCGGGTGTGGAGGTGTCGATCACGGTCTGGTTGCCCTGCGTGTAACGCTCGAAGGTCGCTCTCTCAAGCGTTTCCATCAGGGAATGCGACATCAGCAGCATCTGCAGGCCCGGCGGAAGTTGCAGTTCCATGCGCAGGCGCAGCTCGCGGGCAGTGATGTAGGCCCGCTGCGGCGGCCCCCATTCCAGCCGCCAGGGCTGCTTGCCGCACGAGCCTTCCGCGACAAAACCCGCATCCCCGTGTGCCCGCCTGAAGACATACCCATGGCGCTGGGCCCATTCGGAGAATTCGCTCCAGTCCGGGCCTGGCGGGCTGCCGGAGATCCAGCGCTTGATGGCGTCGAGCATGAGGCAGGCGCTTCGTCTAGAGTCGCGAGGGCAACAAGAGGAGCCGATGGATGATCGAAGTGTATTCGTGGGCCACACCGAACGGGCACAAGGTGCACATCATGTTGGAAGAGTGCGGCCTTCCCTATCGGGTGATCCCGGTGAATATCGGCGCGGGCGAGCAGTTCCGGCCCGAATTCCTGGAGATCAGCCCGAACAACAAGATCCCCGCCATCGTCGACCCTCAGGGGCCCGAGGGTGGACCCATTTCGCTGTTCGAATCGGGCGCGATCCTGATCTACCTCGCCGCGAAGGCGGGCCGTTTCATGCCCGAGAGTATCAACGCCCGCTACGAGGTACTGCAGTGGCTCATGTTCCAGATGGGCAGCATAGGACCCATGCTCGGTCAGGTTCACCACTTCCGCGTCTACGCGTCGCAGAAGATCGAGTACGCGATCGAGCGTTATACCAACGAAGCGCGGCGCCTTTACGGCGTCATGGACAAGCGTCTGGCCCGCAGTAGGTACATCGGGGGGCCGGAGTACACCATCGCAGACATCGCCATCTTCCCGTGGCTGCGTTCATGGAAGAACCAGGGCATCGACTGGGATGACTACCCCCATCTGCGCGGCTGGTTCGATGAGATCGCCGGCCGCCCCGCAGTCATGCGAGGTGTACAAATCCTGGCCGACTTGCGCAGGCCCCTCCTCGACGATACCGCGCGCGAGGTGCTGTTCGGCGATAAGCAGTATCAGCGGCACTAAGGCGTCCCACTGCGGCAGTGGCCTCACGATCTCACTCCCCGCTCGGCACACGGTTTGCTCGGATCAGCCAGGGGCCTCCTGGGCAACCGCGGATCGCGCGGCCACGGAACTGGTTCCCGTGCCCTGGCAATGGAGTAAGTGTGAAATCATTGGATAAGCCGCTGCGCGACACGGTGCTGCAAGCCATGGCGCAGGCCTACCCGGACCCAGTGGATCTGGTATTGCTGTCGATGGTCACCGGCTCTGACCCGGCCCCCCTCCAGGCCGAGACGACCGGTCTCATCCGCGCCGGCCTCGCGCTGTCCGTGGTCTCTGATGCCGCAGCGGAGCCCGGTCCGCCGGGCGCATGCATTACCGACCGAGGCATGGCGGTGGCCTGCGGTTTGGTGGCCGACGGCACTCAGGCAGCGGACCTGCTTGAGCGTCTGGAAGCGCGCACGCTGCGCTCGCTGCTGTGTGCCCGCATTCGGGCAAGCCGACTGCCGGTTGCCCAAGTCGAGGAGTTGCGTCTGGCGATCATGAAGGTGCCGAATGGCGCGTTGAGGGATGCCGCCTGCATCTGGGCGCATCAGCCTGTGAGCGACTGGCGCCCGCTTGCGCGAGCATTGGTGCCCAGCCTACGGAAGACGCGCACGACGATCCATACGAGCTGACCGCTCGACACAAGGGCGGCGTGAAATTTTTACCTGTCTGGACGAAGGCACTCGCGTTAAGCACAAGGCACAGCCGCAACTCGGGCTACAGCGAGCACTCGCAATGACAAGCGGATTGGTGGGGCATGAGCGGTGAGCGGTCATGCTGGAAATGCGGGGCGGCGCGTGTGGCCTGCCCGGAGGGACTCGAACCCCCGACCTGCTGCTTAGAAGGCAGCTGCTCTATCCAGTTGAGCTACGGGCAGCTGGCCGTTGGAAAGATGGTCGGGGTGAGATGATTCGAACATCCGACCCACTGCTCCCAAAGCAGTTGCGCTACCAGGCTGCGCTACACCCCGACTGCCGCGCATTGTAGCTTTGGGTTCTCGTGCGCACCAAACAAACTTCGGCTCACTGGGCCAGCTGGTTCCACACCTTCTCCAGGCGCTTGACGCTTACCGGCTGAGGCGTGCGCAGTTCCTGTGCAAAGAGGCTGACACGCAGCTCTTCCAGCAGCCACCGGAATTCGTCCAGCCGCGCGTCCGCCACGCCCTTGCGTTCGGACACCATGCGCCAGTAGCGCTGCTCGATGGGGCGAAGTTCTGCGAGGCGAGCGGTATCGCGAGCGGGATCGGCGCGCCATTTGTCCAGCCGCAGCACGATCGCCTTGAGGTAGCGCGGTAGATGCGACAGCTGTAGCCACGGCGTGGCCCCGAGAACGCGCTTCGGGACGAGCCGCCCCAGCTGTGCCTGGATATCGTCGGCCACTTCCTTGGCAGGACGCGCGTCCTTGAGCTTGCGCGTAGCTGCTGCGTACTCGGCGAGCACAGCCAGCGCGCCGCGGGCGACCTCATTGGCAATCAGCGTCAGGCGCCCCCGTCCTTCGTCGACGCACCGCTTGAAGCTGGCCGCGTCGTGGGGCAATGGATCACCCAGGAAGGCCCGGTCCAGCGCCAAGTCGATGATCTGCTGGCGCAGTTCCTCCGCGGTGCCGAGCGGCATGAACAGCACCGCCATCTTCTGCAGCTCGGGGATGTTCCTCTCCAGGTACCTCAGCGCATCGCGGATCTGCAGAGCGACCAGGCGGCGCAGGCCCGCCCGGTGTTTCGCAGCCGCCACCTCCGGCTCGTCGTAGACCTCGACGCTGACATGCGTGCCTTGATCGATCAGCGCAGGAAAGCCCACGAGCGTCTGGCCGCCACGGCGGATTTCCATCAGTTCTGGAAGCTCGCCGAAGGTCCAGTCAGTGTAGACAGCGGCGCCAGCATCGGCCTGAACCGTCCCCGGCGCCGAACCTCGCTGTGCAGACATGGAGGCGCCGCGATCCGGTGCCGCATCGCGCCTGCCTTCCGGTGACCGGGAAGAGTTCTGAGCGCCCCCAGGGCCGGGCTGCGCCCAGCCCGCCCCCTGCGGGGGACTTGGCAACTTGGGGCGGCCCGGCGTTTCCTTGAGAGCCGTGCCCAGCTTCAGCCCCGCCAGTGCCTGGAACGCGGAGCGCGCCAAGCCACCCAGCTCCGCCTTGATCGCCGCAAGGTTGCGGCCCATGCCGAGCTGCCGGCCATGCTCGTCCACCACACGGAAGTTCATGAAGAGGTGGTGCGGCACCTGCTCGAACTTGAAATCGTTGCGCTTGACGTCGAGCTGCGTGCGTTCGCGCACCACCTTGAGCAGCACATCGATCAGACTGCCCAGTCCGAAGCCTTGCGACTCGTTCATGCCGGCCATGAAGGCCTCAGCAAACTCGGCCAACGGCATGAGCCGGGAGCGGGGCCGCTGGTGGAGACTCTTCACCAGTGCCAGCACCTTGTCCTTCAGCATGCCGGGCACGAGCCACTCGCAACGCTCTTCGCTCACCTGGTTCAGCGCATAGATAGGGACCGTCACGGTCACGCCATCCCTCGGATCGCCAGGCTCATGCAGGTATGCGGCACTGCAATCCACTCCGCCCAAACGCAAGGTCTTCGGGAAAGCCGATGTCGTGATGCCTGCGGCTTCGTGGCGCATGAGTTCCTCACGCGTGAGGAACAGCAGCCGCGGTTGCCGATTGCTCTCCTCGCGATACCAGCGCTCGAACGCGGCACCGCTGGCCACATCGGCCGGAACCTGCGCGTCGTAGAAGGCGTAGATCAGATCCTCGTCGACCAGCACATCCTGGCGGCGGGACTTGTGCTCCAGTTCCTGCACCTGTGCCACGAGCTTCCGGTTGGCAGCCAGGAAAGGCAGCTTCGTCTCCCACTCCTGCGCCACTAGCGCCTGTCGGATGAAGATTTCGCGCGCCCCTGCAGGATCGATGTTCGAGTAGTTCACCCGCCGGTTGCTGTACACCACGATGCCATACAGCGTGGCGCGCTCCAGTGCAATCACCTCCGCGGCCTTCTTCTCCCAGTGGGGATCGAGCAGCTGCGTCTTCAGCAGGTGCCCCGCAATGCCGGGGATCCACTGCGGCTCGATGGCAGCGATTCCCCGCGCGTAAAGCCGCGTGGTTTCCACAAGCTCGGCGGCCATGACCCACCGGCCGGGCTTCTTCGACAGGTTCGCACCAGGATGCCGGTAGAAACGTATGCCGCGTGCGCCGAGGTACCACTCGTCCTCGTCGCTCTTGAGCCCCACGTTGCCCAGCAATCCGGCGAGCAGCGAAAGGTGGATCTGGTCATAGGTGGCCGGTGTCGAGTTGAGCTGCCAACCGTGCTCGGCCACCACCGTGTGCAACTGCGTATGGATGTCGCGCCACTCCCGCACACGCCGCGGGGAGATGAACTGGTCTCGCAGGAGTTGCTCCTGCTTGCGATGCGAGAGCTTGTGCTCCCCGGTGCCACCTCGGGCCTCCTCCAGCCACCTCCAGAGCTTGAGGTCCCCCATGAACTCCGACTTGTCGTCGTCGAACTTGCGGTGCGCCTGGTCAGCCGCCTGCTGCTGGTCCAGGGGCCGGTCACGCACGTCCTGTACGCTCATCGCCGCCGCAATCACGAGTACCTCCGTCAGCGCATGGCGCTGGCGTGCCTCAAGGATCATTCGGCCCACGCGCGGGTCCAAGGGAAGGCGAGACAGCTCCTCGCCCACTCGCGTGAGTTCGTTGCGCTCGTCCACCGCACCCAGTTCCGCCAGCAGCTGGTAGCCGTCGGCAATCGCGCGGCGAGGTGGCGGCTCCAGGAACGGGAAGTCCTCCACCAGCCCCAGGCCCAGCGACTTCATTCGCAGAATCACGCCCGCCAGCGAAGAACGCAGGATCTCGGGGTCGGTGTATCGCGGCCGCGCGGCATAGTCTTTCTCGTCATACAGACGAATGCAGATGCCATTCGCTACACGACCGCAGCGCCCCGCGCGCTGATTGGCCGCCGCCTGGCTCACGGGCTCGATCTGCAACTGCTCGACCTTGTTGCGATAGCTATAACGCTTGACGCGCGCCGTGCCCGCATCGACCACGTAGCGGATACCGGGTACCGTCAGCGAAGTCTCGGCGACGTTGGTAGCCAGCACGATGCGCCGCGCGCCGTGCGGCTCGAAGACCCGGTCCTGCTCCTGCTGGCTCAGCCGGGCGAACAGGGGCAGCACCTCCACGCCCGGCGGGTGATGCTTGCGCAGGTGCTCTGCGGCCTCGCGGATCTCGCGCTCGCCGGGCAGGAACACGAGCACATCCCCTGCCCCCTCGCGCCACAGCTCGTCGATAACATCGCCAATCGCGTCGTTCAAGCCGTATTCGCGCGTCTCCTCGAAAGGACGCCAGCGCTGCTCCACCGGATACAGGCGACCCGAGACCTGAATCACGGGGGCCGGCCCTCGCGCGGACGTGAAATGCCCGGCGAAACGCTCGGCATCGATGGTTGCCGACGTGACGACAACCTTCAGGTCGGGCCTTCGCGGAAGCAGCTGCCGCAAGTAACCCAGCAGGAAGTCGATGTTGAGGCTACGTTCGTGCGCCTCGTCGATGATGAGCGTGTCATAGGCCGACAGCAACGGGTCGCCCTGGGTTTCGGCAAGCAAGATGCCGTCGGTCATCAGCTTGACGCTGGCGCCAGCGGTCAGCCGATCCTGGAATCGCACCTTGTAGCCGACCACCTCGCCCAGCGGCGTCTGCAATTCCTGTGCGATGCGCTTGGCCACGCTGGACGCAGCGATGCGCCTGGGCTGCGTATGGCCAATGAGCCCGGCGCCGCCGGCCCCCCGCCCCCGTCCCATGGCGAGCGCGATCTTGGGCAACTGCGTGGTCTTGCCCGAGCCCGTTTCGCCCGAGACGATGATGACCTGATGCTCGGCCATCGCGCGAGCGATCTCGTCGCGGCGGGAAGAGACCGGCAGCGATTCAGGAAAAGTAATCGGCGGAACGGAATTCGCCACAAGCGGCGGCCGCGGGCCGCGACGGGAAGAGGACATCGCGCCTTCGTGCAAAATCGCTGATTATTTCAGTCGACGCGATGAGCCTGGTTTTCCCGCATACCTTCGTCCCGTGGTTCCGCTCGGTCGCGCCCTACATCCACGCCCACCGCGGCAAGACCTTCGTGGTCGCCATCGCCGGCGAACTCATTGCCGGCGGCAAGCTCAATGCCTTCGTGCAGGATCTGGCGCTCATTCATGCCATGGGCATCAAGGTCGTGCTCGTGCATGGGTTTCGGCCACAACTGGAGGAACAGTTGCGTGCCAAGGGCCAGAACTCCCGTTTCAGCCACGGCATGCGCATCACCGATGCGCTTGGCCTCGACTGCGCCCAGGAAGCCGCCGGCCAGCTGCGGTATGAAATCGAGGCCGCCTTTTCGCAGGGCCTGCCGAACACGCCGATGGCCGGCAGCCAGATCCGCATCATCTCCGGCAATTTCATCACCGCCCGCCCGGTGGGCATCGTCGACGGCGTCGACTTCCAGCACACAGGCCTCGTGCGCAAGATCGATGCAGCAGGCATCCGCCGCGCCGTAGATCACGGTTCGCTGGTCATGCTTTCGCCCTTCGGCTTCTCGCCCACCGGCGAGGCCTTCAACCTCAGCATGGAAGACGTCGCCGCCAGCACGGCCATTGCCCTGCAGGCTGACAAACTGATCTACGTGACTGAGGTGAAGGGCATCCCGCTGGACCCCAACGACCCGGCCAGCGACATCGACGCCGAGCTCGCCCTGGCCGATGCCGAGAAGATGCTTGCCGCGCTGCCCAACCCCACGCAGCCCACCGATACGGCGTTCTACCTCGAGCATGCGGTCAAGGCTTGCAAGAACGGCGTGGATCGCGTCCATATCATCCCGTTCTCTGTGGATGGCTCCATTCTCATGGAGTCGTTCACGCACGACGGCGTGGGCACGATGATCGTCGACGAGAAGCTCGAAAGCCTGCGCGAAGCCACGCCAGATGACGTGGGCGGCGTACTGGCTCTCATCGAGCCATTCGAGAAGGACGGCACCCTGGTCAAGCGCGACCGCACCGAGATCGAGCGCGATATCGGCCATTACACAGTGATCGAGCACGACGGGGTCATCTTCGGCTGCGCCGCGCTGTACCCCTACCCCGAGGCACGCACTGGCGAAATGGCGGCCGTGACGGTTTCGCCGCAGGTTCAGAGTCAGGGCGACGGCGACCGCATGCTCAAGCGCATCGAGCAGCGTGCCAGGGCGCAGGGGCTCGATAGCATCTTCGTGCTGACCACGCGAACGATGCACTGGTTTATCAAGCGGGGCTTCCAGCCGGTGGATGCCGACTGGCTGCCCGAAGCGCGCAAGCGCAAGTACAACTGGGACCGGCGCTCGCTGGTTCTCGTCAAGAAACTCGCCTGAGGCGTAAAGGAGTAGGCAATGGCCCGCACCGTTCAATGCGTGTACCTGAAGAAGGAGGCCGAAGGCCTTGATTTCGCCCCCTATCCCGGCGAACTGGGCAAGCGCATCTACAACCAGATCAGCAAGGAAGCATGGCAACTATGGATGAAGCACCAGACGATGCTCGTCAACGAAAATCGCCTGAATTTGGCTGACCAGCGGGCACGGCAATACCTCGCGAGACAAATGGAGCGCTTCTTCTTCGGCGAAGGTGCCGATCTGCCCGCGGGTTATGTTCCGCCCAACGGCGCGTAGGTATTTCCCTTTATTCCTGCCCGGCGACTATCGCACGCAATATTTTCTCGCCGCCATCTCGGCGATTCCTTAGAATCCAGCCGCTACATTTCGGCAAGGCAACGCATAAGGGAATCGATATGGCGACTCTGCAAGATTTGCTGGACCGCAAGGCGGCACTTGAAAAGGAAATCGAGGCGACCCGGAGGCACGAGAGGGCCGAGGCGATTTCGAAGGTCAAGTCACTGATGGCGCAGTATGGCCTCACAATGGCCGACCTGAACGCGAGAACGGCATCCAAGGTCTCGGCCGGAAAAGGCAGCAAGGTGGCAGTCAAGTATCGCAATGAAGCCACTGGCGACACCTGGAGCGGACGAGGCCTGCAGCCCAAATGGCTCAAGGCCGCACTTGCAGCCGGCCGCAAGATCGATGAGTTCGCGGTCAAGTAAGCGATCTCGCATGTACCGCAAAGGTCGCCCTTGAGGCGGCCTTTGTCATTTCTTGGGAATTGGAAGAGTCGACCACCTCCGGAAGATCCCGTCCCGCGCCCCCCCAGAACACGGGGTTGCCTTCGGACCAAATCGGCACTTTGTTGGCGCAAACGTTACATTGCGTGCCGCCGTCAACCCATGCTCGTCTCGTGCCCGCACAGCGTCCTGCCATATCCAGGCCCCTCCTCTCGCAGGCAAGCATGGCCGCGACTTTATGTGGCCGCATCCTGGCGGTGATGCTGGGGTATTACGTGCTGGGCCGGCTCAGCAGTTGGCCGCCGCTTCCCCCACATGCCGGCCTGGTGTGGCTTCCCTCTGGCCTGGCCTTACCCGCATTGATGCGCGGAGGTCTTTCGCTATGGCCAGCAATTGCAGCGGGAGCCTGGCTGCTCGCCCTCACAGACGGCGTGCCTGCCAGCGCTGCCTTCCTGGTCGCCAGCGGCCACACCATTGGCCCGCTGGCCGCTGCATGGCTCATGCGACGCACGGGCACGCATTCGGCACTCGACCGCCGCCAAGACCTTCGGAATTACGCGCTGGTCGGGGCCGCGGGGAGCGCCATGGTCAGCGCTACGCTGTGCACCTGCGCAGCGGCGGCGGCACGGCTGGTCGATCCGTCCGACATCTCCAGCGTTTGGCTGCATCATTGGCTCAGTGATGCGGCCGGTGTCCTGCTGCTTGGCGTCCCTCTGCTCACCTTGTCGCGCAACGCCTTGCGACAGGCGCTTGCCGGCTGGCGCTGGGTCGCCACCCTGCTGCTGAGCGTCACAGCTGCCGCCTTCTGGCTGTGGGATTTCACATCGACTGGCGGCGCCCGGTCGTTGTCACCGCTGACGTTCGTTCCTCATCTGCTGCTGTGCTGGCTCGCCGCGCGCAGCGGCATGTTCGCGGCATCCGTGCCTGCGCTGCTGCTCGGCATGGCAGCCGCCTGGGCCACCGCGAATGGGTTTGGCCCGCTCGTCCACGCTGACGCAGCCTACAGCGTCGCACTGCTATGGGGCCATGTCGGGACGCTGACGGCCGTGCCGCTCCTGCTCACCGCCATGGTCAGCGAACTACGGGCCAACGATGAGCGCTGGCAACTTGCACTGGCCAGCTCGAACATCGGCGTGGCCGAGTGGGATGGAAGGTCGCCCGGCGAACTCATCGTCTCGCCGAGGGGACTCGCCATGCTCGGTCACGACGGGCACTCCTTCAGCCCCTCCGTCATTGCGGTGTGGAACTGCACGCACGAAGAAGACCAACCTCGCCTGCGCGAGGAACTTGCCATGCTGCGCAGGGGACAAGACAGTGGCCATCTTGAGCTGCGCATGCGGTGCGCAGACGAGAGCTGGAAGTGGCTCGATGTGCACGCCATCGTTCCCGAACGCAACGCAGCCGGCACGCCCCGCCGCATCATCATGACCGCCCGTGACATGACGAAAGAGCGCCTGGCGCAGGAGAGCTACCAGCTCGCCGCCAAGCTGTTCCAGCACCTGCACGAGGGACTGCTCATCACGGACGCACAGCACCGCGTGCTCGACGTCAACCCAGCGTACTCGGCCATCATGGGCTACACACGCGAGGAGGTCCTCGGGACGGTCCCGGCACTGATGCGATCCGCTGCGGGCTCTGCCGAACGGCGACAAGTCATCGTCCGCGACGCCTTGCTGCGCGAAGGCACTTGGCGCGGGGAAATCGCAGACCAGCGCCGCAACGGCGAACCGTGCAGCCTTCAGGTCACCATTTCGGCAGTGAAACCGCGCGGAGGCCCAGTGCGCTTCTATGCGTGGTCGCTCTCGGATATTACGCAGGCGCTGGCACAACGTGCTCAGCTGGAGCGCCAGGCGCACACTGACGAGCTCACCGGCTTGCCCAACCGGGCACGGCTCGCGCAACTGCTGCGCGAAGCCATGCAGGCGAGCGAGCGTGAGAACTTTCTGCTCACGATCTGCTACCTGGACCTCGATCACTTCAAGCCGGTCAATGACACCTTCGGACATGAAGCCGGCGACCGCCTGCTGATCGAGTTGGCCGATCGACTGCGCCGTTCCCTACGCCATTGGGCCAGCGGGAACGACCAGGTAGCTCGCCTGGGCGGCGATGAGTTCGTCCTGCTGCTGCGCACGGCCACACTCGAGGAAGGCCGCCAGGCCGTGGAGCGAGTCATGCGCCACCTGTCCATGCCTTATGGCCTGGGCGTGGGTGCGGACCCCGTCCATGTAACCGCCAGCCTGGGTGCGACGGTCTACCCCATCGACCAGGCCGACGCCGACACGCTCCTGCGCCACGCCGACCACGCCATGTACGGCGCCAAGCAGGCAGGCCGCAACGGCTATCTCTTCTTCGACGCCGAGCATGACCGCCGCACCGAGGAACACCTGGAGGCCCTGGGCCGGCTACAGGAGGCGCTTGATGCCGGCCAGTTCACGCTCCACTACCAGCCCAAGGTGGACATGGGCCAGGGCAAGGTGCTCGGCATGGAAGCTCTGCTGCGGTGGCAGCACCCCCAGCACGGCCTCATCGCACCCGCCCAGTTCCTTCCGCTGGTCGAGCACACCGGGCTGGCCGCGCGCCTTGGCGATTGGGTGCTGCAGCAAGGTATCGAACAGCTGGCGGCCTGGCAGCGCCTCGGCCTAGAGATGAGCGTGAGCGTGAACATCTCGGCACGCCACCTGCAGGAGCCCGACTTCGCCCAGCGGCTGGCCGGTCTGCTCGACCGCCAAGCCAATCCGCTTGGTCGTCTGCTCGTCATCGAAGTGCTTGAGACGGCTGCCCTTGCGGACGTGGATTACACATGCGAGCTGATCCGGGAATGCCGCAAGCTGGGCGTACGATTCGCGCTCGACGACTTCGGTACCGGCTACTCCACCTTCACCTACCTCAAGCGGTTGCCGCTGGACATGCTCAAGATCGACCGCAGCTTCGTCCACACCATGCTCACCGACCGCCAGGATCTGGCCATCGTCGAAGGCGTGATAGGCCTGTCGCAAACCTTCGGTTGCACTGTCATCGCGGAGGGGGTCGAGTCACCCGAGCAGGCCCGCCTGCTGATCGAAATGGGCTGCATGGTGGGCCAGGGCAATGGAATTGCCAAGGCCATGCCGGCCGACGACGTCTATCGCTGGGTGCGCGAATACCGCAACCCGTTCGCCCCGTCCGGGTCCATGCAAGTCGTTTGAGCCGCAGGTCGCGGGGACTCGAATCCGAAGCGCCAAGGCGCAGAGCACTAGACTGCGGGCGTGATTCCTCCCGCGTTCATCCAGGATCTGCTCGGCCGCGTCGATATCGTCGAGGTCGTCGGCCACCATGTCGAGCTGCGCCGCAGTGGCGCCAATTTCGCCGGCCTGTGCCCCTTCCATTCCGAAAAGTCGCCCAGCTTCACAGTCGCTCCGAGCAAGCAGTTCTACCACTGCTTTGGCTGCGGAGCGCACGGCGACGCCATCCGATTCCTGATGGAACACACCGGCATGAGCTTCGTCGACTCAGTCGGCGAACTAGCGCAGCAGGCGGGCATGACCGTACCGGAGGACAGCAGCAGTCCCGAGGAGCGCGAGCGCGCCGCTGCGCTCAAGGAACGGCAGTCCACCTTGACGGACGTGCTCGCCCGCGCAGCGGTGCATTACCGACGCCAGCTCAAGAGCAGTGCGCGTGCGATCGCATACCTCAAGGGTCGCGGTTTGAGCGGCGAGATCGCCAGGCATTACGGCATCGGCTATGCACCCGAAGGATGGCGAGGTCTTGCCAGCGTGTTCCCCCGCTATGACGATCCGCTGCTCGAGGAGGGCGGTTTGGTGATCGCGCAGGATGCACCCGGCGGCGACGAGACCGAGCGCAGACGCTACGACCGCTTCCGCGACCGGATCATGTTTCCGATCCGGTCGGTGCAGGGCGACGTCATCGGCTTCGGCGGCCGCGTGCTCGACAAGGGCGAGCCGAAGTACCTCAACTCGCCGGAAACGCCGGTGTTCGTCAAAGGCCGCGAGCTCTATGGCCTGCATGAAGCCCGGGCGGGACTGCGAGAGAAGGGCTACGCCCTGGTCGTTGAAGGCTACATGGACGTGGTGGCCCTCGCCCAGCACGGCTTTCCCAATGCCGTGGCCACCTTGGGCACCGCCTGCAGCGCCGAGCACGTGCAAAAGCTTTTTCGCTTCACGGACTCCGTGGTCTTCAGCTTTGATGGGGATGCGGCAGGCCGGCGGGCGGCAAGCCGAGCTCTTGAGGCGGCACTCCCGCACGCAACCGACACGCGCAGCATCCGCTTCCTCTTCCTGCCTCCGGAGCATGACCCGGATACGTACGTCAGGGAACTCGGCGCGGGGGCTTTCG
This sequence comes from uncultured Burkholderiaceae bacterium, assembly GCA_966251135.1. GTDB lineage: Bacteria > Pseudomonadota > Gammaproteobacteria > Burkholderiales > Burkholderiaceae_C > Albitalea. The sequence continues at coordinate 2,901 of CBINKC010000030.1, read as the reverse complement.
ATGTCGCAGTGGGGCGTGCGGTGCCGTTATCGCGCCAGCTCCTGGACACAGCGTGCGTCGACTGCGACCTCGATACGGCCGAGGGCCGCGCGCGCATGCTCGCTGCAGCCAAGCCGCTGTGGAGCGCGCTGCCAGACGACGCTCTCAGGCGCCAACTCCTCGTGGACCTGGCGTCGACCGCCCGGCTTGAGCTGCGTGACCTGCAGGCGCTTTGGCAGATCGGACGTGGAGCCCGGGGCACGGCGGAGGGGCTGTCTTTGCGCGCTGGCAAACGCCCTGCCCCTTTGCCAGCACGGGTGAGCCGCGGAACAGCGAATCTGCTGGATCGGGCGCTATGGCTGCTGGTGCAGCGCAGCGAACTCTGGCTGACCTTGGACGACAGCTCCCATGACCTGCTGGCCGGACAAGCCACGCCTTACCGCGCCCTTTTCAGCGTGCTCGAGCGCACCCTACACGACCACGGTGCACTGGCCAGCGAGGCGCTCCTGGCGGAGTTGCAGGCACAAGCCGAGCCGGCCGGTGCCGGCCCGGTCGTGTCCCGGGTGAAGGAGTTCGTGCCACCCGACCCCGACGCCGATCTCGCACGCGACCTGGCTATCGTGCTCGACAGGCTGCGTTTGCAGGGGGTGGAAGAGGAATTGAAGCTCCTATTCGATTCCGGCACGCTTTCGGCCCAAGCGCAGCAGCGCGGCAAGGAACTCGACGAGGAGCGCAAGCGTCTCAAGGCCTTGCTGACCAAGGTACAGGAACCTTTTGCGCGCTAGATTTCACCGCCTGAGCACGGCAGCTTTGACGGATGAGCCCGCGTCGCCGATAATGTAGGGTTTGTTACCGCGCGGCAAGAGTGAGCGCAGCACCTCCGGACACCGGCCACCCTTCGAACCAGGGTCCCCACGTGACGGCCACCCATCTCCCGCAAGGGCTGCACCACAAAAGAGGCTCACGTGAGCTTGCCTCGCCAGATGTTGGTCGCTCACCTACCGCGCTCCTTTCGGGCACGGTAGGGGTTCGGGCCAGCGTCAGCCTTGCCCTTGCAGAAGCGCCCGGCGCTCCCAAACGGCCCCTCAAAGGCCCATGCCGAACGAAGCGCCAGCCTGAGGCTGTGAAGCTCATTGATATCCGAGGAATTGCATGACCGCGAAGAAGAGCGTCCCCGCCAAAGCCGCAGCCGCCCCGGCTGCCAAGGCCGCACCCGCGAAGGGGGCGAAGACCGAACCCGAAGACAAGAAGAAGGCCGCCAGCGCCGGCCCAGGCAAACCGGCGGCAAAGGCCAAGCCAGAGGAGACGAAGGGCAAGCGCGGCGGCAAGTCCAGTGACAAGACCAAGAAGACCGACGGCGACGACGAGGACTTCACCGATCTCGAAACCGACCTGGAAGGCGAAGCCGAAGTCGAGGGTGAGGTTGCGGAGGTCGTCGAGGACGCCGCCAAGGCCAAGGCCAAGCCGTTGCGCATGAAGGTGTCGCGTGCCAAGGAGCGCGCCCTCATGCGTGAGTTCGGTCTCGACGAGACGGCGCTCACGGAAGAGGAAGTCGCCAAGCGTCGCCAGGAGCTCAAGACGCTCATCAAGATGGGCAAGACCCGTGGCTTCCTGACTCACCAGGAAATCAACGACCACCTGCCCGAGAAACTGGTCGACAACGAAATCCTCGAAGCCATCGTGTCCATGCTCAACGACATGGGCATCGCGGTATACGAGCAGGCTCCGGACGCTGCCACGCTCCTCATCGCGGGCGGCGGCACGACCACAGCCACCGAGGAGGAGGCCGAGGAAGCCGCAGAGGCGGCCCTGTCCACCGTGGATTCGGAATTTGGCCGCACCACCGATCCAGTACGCATGTACATGCGCGAAATGGGTACGGTGGAACTGCTTACCCGTGAAGGCGAAATCGAGATCGCCAAGCGCATCGAGGGCGGCCTCCAGGCCATGATGCTCGCCATCTCGGCCTCGCCTACCACCATCGCCGAGATCCTCGCCATGGCCGACAAGATTGCCGCCGGGGAAATGCAGATCTCCGAGGTAGTGGACGGCTTCGTGTCCGACGATGAGGCCGACGACTACGTGGCCGAAGAGGACTTCGACGAGTTCGATGAGGAAGATGATGATGATGGTGCCGGGGGCAGCAAGGCGCTCACCAAGAAACTTGAAGAACTGAAGTCCGCCGCGCTCCAGAAGTTCGACAGCCTGCGCACCAACTTCGAGAAGATGCGTCGCGCCTTCGAGAAGGAAGGCTACCAGTCGCCCGCCTATAACAAGGCGCAGCAGGCCATCAGCTCGGAGCTGATGACCATCCGCTTCACGGTCAAGACGATCGAACGATTGTGCGGAATCCTGCGTTCGCAGGTCGACGACATTCGCCGCTATGAGCGCGAGCTGCGCAAGATCTTGGTGGACAAGTGCGGCATGCCGCAGGAGTACTTCATCAAGCACTTCCCACCCAACGCGCTGAACGTAAAGTGGGCAGAGAAGGAAGTGGCGTCCGGCAAGGCTTACAGCGCCGTACTGCAGCGTAACCTCCCCCCAGTGCAGGAACTGCAGAAGAAGCTAATCGACCAGCAGTCACGCGCCGTCGTGCCGCTGGAGGACCTGAAGGAAATCAATCGCCGAATGAACGAAGGCGAGAAGGCCTCTCGCGATGCGAAGAAGGAAATGATCGAGGCCAACCTGCGCCTCGTGATTTCCATCGCGAAGAAGTACACAAACCGCGGCCTGCAGTTCCTGGACCTGATCCAGGAAGGCAACATTGGCCTGATGAAGGCCGTCGACAAGTTCGAATACCGCCGCGGCTACAAGTTCTCGACCTACGCGACCTGGTGGATCCGCCAGGCGATCACCCGCTCGATCGCCGACCAGGCGCGCACCATCCGCATCCCGGTGCACATGATCGAGACGATCAACAAG
>CBINKC010000029.1:0-34274 GCA_966251135.1 uncultured Burkholderiaceae bacterium | reverse complement strand
CGCAGGTGCTTCAGTGCGGCGCGGTGGCGGTGCTCTACCTCACACGGTTTGTCGCCTTCCGCTTCTACGGCGTGATCGCTTCGGGACCGGTGTTCGCGATGATGCTCGCCATCGTGGCGCTGGCAGCCGCGCTCGCGGTGCTGCAGGACTCGCGTGCGCTGGCGGTGGTCGGCGCGCTCGGCGGCTTCGCCACGCCGCTGCTCGTTTCCACCGGCAGCGGCAACCAGGTTGCGCTGTTCAGCTACTACCTGGTGCTCGACCTCGGCATCGTGGCGGTCGCATGGTTCCGCACTTGGCGGCTGCTGAGCCTGGTCGGCTTTGTCTGCACCTTCCTCGTCGCCACGTCGTGGGGCGTCCTGCGCTATACCGACACGCACTATGCGAGCAGCCAGGCCTTCCTGATCGCGTTCTTTGTGCTCTTCGCCGTGGTAATGCTGCTGCCCGCCCGACGAAGCAGCAGCGACCGAAGCGACGTCTGGGCCGATGGGAGCCTGCTGTTCGGCCTGCCCACCATCACCTTCGTGCTGCAGTACGGGCTGGTGCGCCACACCGAGTACGGCGTTGCCGTCTCGGCACTGGTGCTGGCGGGCTTCTACGTTGCGCTCGCCGCCTGGATGCGGCGGCAACCCCAGATGCGCCTCGTCTTCGAGGCGAGCCTCGCCATCGGCACCGTCTTTCTCACGCTCGTCATACCGTTCGCGCTCGACGCGCGCAGCACGGCGGGCGCGTGGGCACTCGAAGGTGCCGGTCTGGTGTGGCTGGGCTGGCGCCAGCAGCGCCGCCTCGCGCGTGCCTTTGGCTATGCCCTCGTCGTGCTGGCAGGTGCTGCGCTCGCGCTGGCCCAGCACCGACTCGGCACACCGGCGGGCGTCTTCAACGGACTCTTCTTCAACGCGCTGCTGGTCGGCAGCGGGGCGCTCGCGGCCGCCTTGTTCGTGCAACGTGCTGTCCACCACCACGACGCCCCCAGCGAGCACATCGCCGAGCCGCTGCTGATCGCGTGGGGCACGTTGTGGTTACTGTTCGCGGTTGGTGTGGAGGTCGATGCACTCGCCGCGCCGGGCGCATCGTTGAGCGGCTGGCTGGCCGGCGTGAGCGCGCTGGCAGTGATCTACAGCCTGCTGGCCGCACGCTACTCCTGGCCGGGGATCGCCTTGCCGGCGGCCGGGCAGGCGCCGTTCATGGCGTTGTGCGTACTGCCACAGCTGATGCTGCTCGCCGACCCATTGCGGCACGGCGGCGCGTGGGCCTGGCCGCTTGCTCTGGCGGCTCATGGGCTCGTGCTGTGGCGCGCCGCTGCGCTGTGGCCGCAGTCGCTACGGCATGCCGGGCACGCACTCGGCCCCCTGGTGCTCGCTGCGCTCGGCGCCCTGCTCGGCCGCGTGTGGACCGGGCCGCTCGGCGAAGCGGGCAGCGCCTGGCCGTGGCTCGGCTGGCTGGCGCTGCCGGCGCTGCTGCTGTGGTTGCTGCCGCTGCCGATACTGCGCACACGGTGGCCGCTGTCTGCCGAAGCGACGGCCTATCGGACCACGGCGCCCGCCGTGCTCGCGGCCGGCATGCTGCTGTGGAGCCTGATCGCCAACATCGATTCCAGCGGTTCGGCCCGGCCTCTGCCCTATGTGCCGCTGATCAATCCACTCGACCTGGGCATCGGCCTCGCGTTGGCGGCGGCATGGCGCTGGTGGCGCAGCGAGGGCGCGGCGAGCGCCCTTTCGGCCTGGCCCGCGCTCGGCCCGGCGGCACTCGGCGCGACCGGCTTCGTGTGGGTCAATGCGATGCTGGTGCGCAGCTTCCATCACTATCGGGGCGTGCCCTACCGGTTCGACGCCTGGGTGGCATCGTTCGCCGTGCAGACCGGCCTGACCTTGTTGTGGACGGTCATGGCGCTCGCGCTGATGTGGCTCTCGACGCGGCGCTACTCGCGGCCGGTGTGGATGATCGGCGCGGTGCTGCTGGCGGCCGTCGTGCTCAAGTTGCTGCTCATCGATCAAGCGGGCTCGGGCACGGTGGCGCGCATCGTGTCCTTCATCGGCGTCGGCGTGCTGATGCTGGTGATCGGCTACGTGGCGCCGCTGCCCAGCCGAAAGGAGACCCAGCATGCGACCTCGTGAGCTGGTGCTGGCGGGCTCGGCCTGCTGGCTGACTGCGCTGGCGGCGTGCGGCGCACGGGCAGACGAGCCGGCATTCCGCTTCCGCGCCCCGATCGAGGTGCACCAGCCGGGCACCTTCGTTCAGCTGCCGCTGCCGCCCTCCGCCTACGCCAAGATCGCGCAGCGTGACCTGATCGACCTGCGCATCGTCGATGCCGACGGCGCGCGTGTGCCCTTCGCCGTGCTCACGCCGCGGGCCCGCCAGGCCCAGAGCACCGAGCTGCTGCGCAGCGCCACGCTCTACCCGCTGCCCAAGCGGCCGAGCGCGGCCGGCGCATGGCAGTCGCCGGTGGAGATCAGCGTGCAGGGCGAGCACATCAGCGTCAAGCGGCTGCCAGGCGCAGAGGCCACGCCTGGCAGCGCATCGGCCGGCTGGCTGATCGACACCGGCGAGCGCAAGACCTCGGAGCCGGCGCCGCAGGCCATCCATCTTCAATGGTCCGGCCCTGCCGAATTCACGGCCGGCTACGACCTCGACAGCAGTGATGATCTGCGACGATGGCGGCGTGGCACCAGCGGCCAAGTCATGGCACTGTCCTCGCCCGCCGGCGCACTGACCCAGCCGCGTGTTCCGTTGCCGGAGGGCAGCGGACGCTTCGTGAGGTTGAGGTGGGCCGATGCGAACGGTGCCCCCGCGCTCAGCGCAGCGCAAACGGTGAGCAGCGAACGCCGTGACCTGGCGCTGGACGCACCCACCGAACTGCAGGTGACGGCCAGCCCCGAGCCGGCCGGCAAACACGCACCCGACGCAGATGCGAAGCGCTCGCTGCATTTCGACATCGGCGCGGTGCTGCCGGTCGTGGAGCTGGATCTGAAGCTCGCACCCGGAACGCGGGTGGCGCCCGTGCGCATCCAGGCGCGGGCCACGACGGTCGACCCCTGGCGCGACATCGGCTCGACGGTGTTCTACCGCCTCGAACGCGATGGACGCACCAGGACGTCGCCGCCGCTCGCGCTGCAGCTGCATACCCGCTACCTGCGTGTGCTGCCCGACGAACGCGCTGCATTGCTCGATCCGGCGAGAACCCGGTTGGCGCTGAAGGTGCAGCTCGCGAACCTCGTCTTCGCTGCGCAAGGCAGGCCGCCGCTCGCGCTGCTGGCCGGCTCGCCGGACGCCCGGCCCGGAGCGCTCCCCGTCTCGACGCTGGTGCCCGCGCTCGACAACGAGCGCCCACGCTTCGGCCAGGCGACGCTTGGTGCGTGGAGCGAGGCCGAGGACGTGACCCGCGCGATCGAGTCGAAGGAACGCCAGGCGGCGCGACGTCCCTATCTGCTGTGGACGCTGCTGCTCGTGGGTGTGACGGCGCTCGGCTGGATGGTCTGGCGGCTGTCGCGCAGCGCTGGCGTTGCGCCCCCGACGCGCTCGTGATGCACGGCCTCACGCCCACAACCCGGACGGCATAGAGACTGCGCCCAACGGCCTGCACGAATTGGTGAGCGGTCCTGCGGATCGACTCCTGCGGATCGACAACATCGCCAATGCCTGCAGCTACTGCGTGCATTCGCACACCGCCGCCGCGCGGGCCAACGGCATGACCGATGCGCAGCATGCCGAGTTGCTGGCTATCGTGGCGCTGGCGGCCCGGACCAACCACCTGGCCAACGGGCTGCAGGTGCCGCTGGACCCGGTCTTCGATCGCGGCACGACGTTCCCGGCCGAGTGACCCAACCGGAAGGCTCTGCCGGCATGTCGAAAGCCGGCGGCGAGGATCGTCGTAGGAGCGAGCGCATTGCCCGACTGACCTCAACCACCGGAGCCCCTCATGAGAAGGCGCCTGCCGGGGAGGTGCCGCTCGGTCCTTCGCCCAGGTCTCGCCGAGCGCGAAGGAACTGGAGTGCCGCGCCAAGCTGGCCCGCGAAGGCCGGTGACGCTGCCCAGCAGCGGGCAAGCTGATGTCGACGTTGATCACGGCCTCGAAATCATCCAGCGCGATTCCTGCGTCCCTTGACCTCTCCGAACAAGTCGAACAACTGCTGGGCTGCCGGCGACAGCGCTCTTCCCCGGCGGCGGATCAGTCCCACCTTGCGAGTGACCACCGGGTCGACCAGTGGCACGCTGACCAACAGCGGATGACCGGGCCCGGGCATCGCCATGGCGGGTACGGCGGCGACACCGAGGCCGGCTTCTACCAGGCCCAGCGTGGTGGTCACGTGCTGCGCCTCATAAATCGCCTGCGGCCGCCCCACCTGGCCGGCCAGCGCCTGGTCGAGCAGGACGCGGTTGCCTGATGTACGTCCCACCGAGATGAAGTCGTGCTCGCTGAGCTGTGCCCAGCTCACGCGGCGCAGCTTCGCCACCGGGTGGTCACGCCGGCACGCTGCGACAAAGCGCTCTTCGACCAGCGACTTGAACTCCAGGTCGCCTTCCTGTGCGCCGATGAAATTGAGTCCGAAGTCGGCCTCGCCTCTCGCAACCGAAGCGAGCACCTCGTTCGCCCCCGCATCGAGCACCTTGACCCGCACCTTCGGGCAGCGATCGTGGTACCGGCGGATGACCTCCGAAAGGTAGTAGTACACCGTCGAGGGGACGCAGGCCACGGTCACCTCACCCATGCGCGTGGCGGCCACGCCTCGGATGCCGAGCAGGGTCGAGTCGAGCTCGTCGAGCAGATCGCGCACCTTGCGCTCGAAGTCGCGACCGACTGCCGTCAGCGTCACCCGGCGTGTGGTGCGCTCGAGCAGCCGCACGCCCAGAGCCTGCTCGAGCTTGTCGATGCGGCGGCTGAACGCCGGTTGTGACAGGTGCACCGACTCCGCCGCCTTGCGGAAGTTGGCGAGCTCCGCCACGGCGCGGAAGGCGAGCAGGTCGTTCAGGTCGAAGTTGATGGCCATGGCGGGGCTCCGGCTATTGATGCTCAGTGTGGATCAATTGATCTCAAAGATGCAATTCACATCCGCAATGCTGGCGCCGAAGATGAAGCCATGAAACAAGTCATCCCGTGTGTCCTGATGCGTGCCGGCACGTCACGCGGTCCGTTCTTCCTGCGTGACTGGTTGCCGCAAGACGAAGCCGAACGGGACCAGGCGCTCATCGGTGCGATTGGCGCATCGGACCTGCTGCAGGTCGACGGCGTGGGCGGTGGCAGCACGCTGACCAGCAAGGTCGCCATCGTGTCGAAGTCATCCCAGCCAGGTTGTGATGTCGATTACCTGTTCGCGCAGGTGGGTGTCGGCCAGCGGTCGGTGGACACCCGGCCGAATTGCGGCAACATGCTCTCGGGGGTGGCGCCCTTTGCCATCGAGCAGGGGCTGGTGCCTGCCTGCGACGGCGAAACGACTGTGCGCGTCTTCAATGTCAACACGCGCTCCCGCATCGACGTGACCGTGCTGACGCCCGGTGGGCGCGTCGTGTACGACGGCAAGACGGGCATCGACGGTGTGGCGGGCACTGCCGCACCGATCCGCCTGAACTTCCTCGACGCCTGGGGCGCGGTCACGGGCTCCGTGTTCCCCACCGGGCGCCGGATCGACATCGTCGATAGCCTCGAAGTGACCTGCATCGACGCTGCGATGCCCCTGGTCATCTTGCGAGCCCGCGACCTTGGCCTCACCGGCCGCGAAGCGCCGGAAGTGTTGGACGCGAACCCTGCGCTGATGGCCCGCATCGAAGCGATTCGTTGCGCCGCGGGCCAGGCGATGGGCCTGGGCGATGTGTCCGGCAGCGTGATCCCCAAGCCGGTGATCGCCAGCGAGGGCGACGACGCCGACAGCATCACCTCGCGCTACTTCACACCGCGCCGCTGCCATGCGTCGCACGCGGTGACCGGTGCGATCGGCGTAGCCGCCGCCTTCGCGCTGCCGGGCACCGTGATCAGCCGTGCAACCGTCCGAGGCGGCGTACGTGCCATCTCGGTGCTGCATCCCCAAGGTCGCATCGAAGTCGAGGTGTCCATCGAACGGGCCGGCGCGGACGCGCGCATCCAACGCGCCGCACTGGTTCGCACCGCCCGAAAGATCCTGCAAGGCGACCTCCACCTACCGCCCTACGTGTTCTCGAAACCCAGTGAAGGAGACGAATCCATGAAACGCTTGATTGCTCCGGCCGTGGCCGCAGTGATGACCGCCGCCGCACCGCTGGCGATGGCCTACCCGGACAAGACCATCACCGTGGTCGTGCCCACCGCCGCCGGCGGCGGCAACGACGCGATGGCACGCACCATCGCTCAGAAGCTGGGCCCGCTGCTCGGCAAGGCGGTCATCGTCGACAACCGCGCAGGAGCCAATGGCGCAATCGCCAGCGAGTTCGTCGCGAGAGCGCCAGCCGACGGCCACACGCTGATGTTCGGCTACATCGGCACGCACGCCATGAACCCGGCGCTTCAGAAGCTGCGCTACGACCCGGTGACCGACTTCGCACCGATCGGCCTGGTGGGCTATTCACCGACGCTGATGGTGGCCAACGCCGCCGTGCCGGTGAAGGACGTGAAGGACCTGGTGGCGCAGCTGAAGGCCAAGCCCGACAAGTACACCTATGCCTCGGCCGGCAATGGCACGGCGCCGCACTACGCGGCCGAGCTCTTCAAGATCAACGCCGGTGTCGTGATGCTGGGTGCACCGTACAAGGGGGCGGCGCCGGCCATCAGCGACACGATCGGCGGCCAGACGCAGTTCATGTTCCCGAGTTTGTTCACGGCTCTGCCGCACGTGAAGTCCGGCAAGCTGCGCGCACTGGCCATCGCGGGGCCGAAACGCTCGCCGCTGCTACCGGATGTACCCACGCTGAAGGAAGCGGGAGTCGATGGCGTGGAGGTGCAGCAGTGGTACGGCTTCTTTGCTCCGGCCAAGACGCCCAAACCCATCATCGACCAGCTCAACAAGGCGCTGAACCAGGTGCTGGCGGACAAGGACACCATCAAGCGCATCGAAGACCACGGGGCCGACGTCGAGACCAGCACACCCGAGCAGTTCGGCGAACTGGTGAAGAGCGAGCTCGCCAGGTGGAAAGGTGTTGTGCAACGTGCCAAGCTCTCCGCTGACTGATGGCTGATCGATGGCCTGGGAGTGCGCTGATGACCACTTCTATCGACGAGCTGCAGGCCTGGATCGGGCGCAGCGAAACGGTGCAGGACCACATCGGCAGCACGCCGGTGCAAGCCCTGAACGCCACCCTCGATCACCCGGCGATGCCGGTGCCCACGGGCACGCCGTTGCCGCCGCTGTGGCACTGGCTCTACTTCTTGCCCCTGCACCAGCAGAGCGACATCGGCCCGGACGGCCACGCCAAGCGAGGCGGCTTCTTGCCACCCGTGCCACTGCCCAGGCGCATGTGGGCCGGCAGCGAGTTCGAGTTCCGTTCGCCGCTGCGGGTCGGCGACACCGTGGAGCGCACTTCGACGATCGACGATGTCACGCTCAAGCAGGGTCGCACCGGCCAGCTCGCCTTCGTGAAGGTGCGCCATGAGGTACGGTGCAACGGTGCACCCGATCCGGCCATCGTGGAGTTCCACGACATCGTCTACCGGGAAGCCAGGCGTGCCGATGACGTGGAGCCGCCGCCGCAGCGTGCCGTGGTGGGCGCGGCGTGGCAACGCGAGATCGTGCCGGACGATGTGCTGCTGTTTCGCTATTCGGCACTCACCTTCAACGCGCACCGCATCCACTACGACCGCAGGTACGTGACCGAGGTCGAGGGCTACCCCGGCCTCATCGTGCATGGTCCGCTGATCGCCACGCTGCTGATGGACCTGGTGCGACGCAACTTGCCCGATGCACAGGTGGCAGCCTTCCGTTTCAAGGCGGTGCGCCCGACGTTCGATCTGCACGCCTTCAAGGTGAACGGCCGGCGCGACGGCAACGAAGTGCGGCTGTGGGCACAGGACCATGAAGGCTGGCTCACGATGGACGCCAGCGCGACGCTGAAGGACTGAGGCGATGAGACCGCTGCAAGGCATCACCGTCGTCACGCTCGAACACGCCATCGCCGCGCCGTTCTGCACTCGGCAACTGGCTGACCTGGGGGCCCGCGTGATCAAGATCGAGCGCCCCGGGGTGGGCGACTTCGCGCGCGGCTACGACCAGCGCGTCAAAGGGCTGGCGTCGCATTTCGTGTGGACGAATCGCAGCAAGGAAAGCCTGACGCTGGACGTCAAGCACCCGCAGGCGGCCGAGCTGCTGATTCGGCTGATCGTCGACAAGGCCGACGTGGTCGTGCAGAACCTGGCGCCGGGTGCCGCAGCGCGGATCGGTGTCTCGTTCGAGGCGCTGAAGGCGCGCCGGCCCGACCTCATCGTCTGCGACATCTCGGGCTACGGCGACGACCCCGCCGGCCCCGGCCCCTACCGCGACAAGAAGGCCTACGACCTGCTCATCCAGAGCGAGTCCGGGTTCGTGTCGATCACCGGCACGCCGGACGAGCCGTGCAAGGCGGGGTTGTCGATCGCCGACATCGCGGCCGGAATGTACGCCTACACCAACATCCTGGCTGCATTGCTCCAGCGCGGCATCGACGGCCAGGGGCGCCGCATCGACATCTCGATGCTCGAGTCGATGGGCGAATGGATGGGCTACCCGATGTACTACGCCTTCGACGGTGCACCGCCCCCGCCGCGTGCCGGCGCGGCACACGCCACCATCTACCCCTACGGCCCGTTTCCCACCGGCGATGGCAAGACGGTGATGCTGGGGCTGCAGAACGAGCGCGAGTGGCTGCAGTTCTGCACCAAGGTCCTGCGCCGACCCAAGCTGGCGGAGGACGAGCGCTTTGCGGGCAATGCCAGGCGCGCGGCCCACCGTGACGCGCTGCGTTCGTTGATCGTCGAGGCCTTTGCATCGCTATCGGGCGAACAGGTGCAGCAGCGCATCGAGGACGCACAGATCGCCAGCGCGCACGTCAACGACATGGCCGGGCTGTGGGCTCACGCGCAGCTGAAGGCGCGTTCGCGCTGGCGCGAGGTCGATTCGCCAGTAGGACCACTGCCGGCCTTGCTGCCGCCCGGTTCGTGGGACGACGGCGACCCGGTGCTCGAGCCCGTGCCAGCGCTGGGCGCGCATACCGACAAGCTCCTTGCCGAGCTGGGCGTCGATCCTGCGGACATTTCTGCGCTGCGCTCAGCGGGGGCGATATGACCGCACCGCGCAGCTATCTTTTCGTGCCCGGTGACCGGCCCGAGCGCTTTGGCAAGGCGCTTGCAAGCGCGGCCGATGCCGTGGTGGTCGACCTGGAGGATGCCGTTGCGCCCCAAGCCAAGCAAGCAGCACGTGAGGCGCTTGCCAGGCTGCTGGCCAGCGGGAGCGACCTCGAACGCATCGTCGAACGCATCGTCGTTCGCATCAACGACGAGGCGACCCGGTGGTTCGAGGGTGACCTTGTCGTCCTGCGAGAGGGCGGCGCGCGCACGGTGATGCTCCCGAAGGCAGAGCGGCTGTCGACGATCGAGCGTGTGCGATCCGCTTGCCCCGGCATCGCCGTGCTGCCGCTCGTCGAGAGCGCTCGTGGCGTGCTGGCCGCTGAGACGCTCGCGGGCGGGGACGGTGTCACGCGCCTGGCTTTCGGTACCGTCGACTACGCACTCGACATGGACTTGCAAGGCGATCTCGCGGCCACGGTCGGCCTCGACGCTGCGGCCGCGCGCCTCGCGCTGGCATCCCGGGCCGCCGGCCTGCTGCCGCCCGTGGCCGGCGTCACGGTGGCCATCGACGACGAAGCACAACTGCGTGCCGACATGGAGCGTGCGCGTGCGCACGGCTTTTCCGCCAAGTTGTGCATCCACCCAAAACAGATTGCGCCGCTGCATGCAGTGCTGGCGCCGAGCGCCGAAGAACTGGCCTGGGCGCAGCGCGTACTGGCCGCAGCCGAAGCGGCGGGCGCCGCGGCGGTGCAGCTCGACGGCCGCATGGTCGACAGGCCGGTGATCGAACGTGCGCGCCGTCTCGTGCAGCGCGGCGCCTGAGCAGCGACACCACCGCAATACACCCATTCATTTGACGAGACAAAGGAACCGCCATGGCCGCGTCCATCATCGATTCGTCGATCTTCCAGGGCATCTTCACGACCGAAGCGATGCGCCACGTGTGGAGCGACGAAAACCGCACCGCCAAGTACGTCGAGATCGAACGCGCGCTTGCCATCGTGCAGGGGCGCCTGGGCATCATCCCGAAGGAGGCGGCCGACGAGATCGTCAGCCACTGTCGCATCGAAGAGATCGACATGGCGCGGCTGCGCCAGCAGACCGAGCGCATCGGCTACCCGATCCTGGGCGTGGTGACGCAGATCAACCAGCTGTGCCGCGACAAGCTCGGAGAGTACGTGCACTGGGGCGCCACGACGCAGGACATCACGGACACCGCGACCGTCCTGCAGATCCGCGAGGCAATGGAGCTGATCGACGGCGAGCTGGCAGCCATTGCCAAGGCGATGGCGAAGCTGGCGAAGGAACACCGCCTGACGCCGATGATCGGACGCAGCAACCTGCAACAGGCCATTCCGGTCACTTTCGGCTACAAGATGGCGGGCTTGCTGTCTGCCATCCTGCGGCACCGCGAGCGGCTGGCGCAGCTGAAGGAGCGCGTGCTCGTCGGTGAGTTCGCAGGCGCCGCCGGCACGCTGGCATCACTCGAAACCGGCGCCATGGAAACGCAGGCTGGGCTGTGCGCCGAACTCGGGCTGAAACAGCCCACGATCGCCTGGCACACCATTCGCGACAACATTGCCGAGACCGGTGCCTTGCTGGGCCTCATCGGCGGCACGCTGGGCAAGCTCAGCATGGACGTCAAACTGATGATGCAGACGGAAGTAGGCGAGGTTTTCGAGCCCTACCACCATGGCCGCGGCAGCAGCAGCACGATGCCTCAGAAGCGCAACCCCGTCGCCAGCTGCTACATCCACGCCGCCATCAGCGTCGTGCGCCAGCACGCCGCAGCGCTGATGGACGCGATGGTGGCCGACCATGAGCGCTCGACGGGCCCCTGGGAGATCGAGTGGATCGTGCTGCCAGAGGCCTTTTGCCTGATTGCGGGGGCATTGAAGCAGTCACGCGCGGTCGTCGAAGGGCTCGAGGTCGATGCCCGCGCGATGATGCGCAACATCGAGATGACCGGCGGCCTCGTGATGAGCGAAGCGGTGATGATGGGACTGGGCCCGTACATCGGCCGCGAATACGCGCATGACCTGGTTTATGACCTGTGCCGCGAATCGTCGGCGAAGCAAACACCTTTGATCGACTTGCTTGAGTCGCATCCCGAGATCCGGCGCCACGTCGGACGAGCCGAGCTCGAGCGGATGCTCGACCCAGTCAACTATTTGGGGCAGTCAGGCGTCATGGTCGACCGCGTGCTCGAGCGGATGCCGTAGGCCGCGCTTTGCCGTGGCGCACCCACGGTGGGCTCGCAGGACTGCAGCGCAAACGTCGGCGTCGTACTTCGCCGTTTGGCCATCTGCTGACGAGCAGGTCTTGGGTTCCCAGTTATGAACTGCGGTGGACCCAGTGAGATCGCCGCCTCAACGCATCCCGACGTAGTCGAGTTCCAGGCCTGCTGACCGGCTGTCGGTGTCTCGTCAGCGTCTGCCGAACTGTTCGCGCTCAACCTGCCGCGGCTTGCCAGGTTCGCCGAACTCGCACTCAAGGTCCCGCGGCCAATCGGCGAGGTCGGCCGCCGCACGATGGGCGAGTACGCTTCGCGCGTCACCGCGTCGGGTAGCCCCGGCACGCCGCCTGGATGCAGCGGCGCAGCGCGTCCGGATGTTCGCCGCGGTGCTCGGCGCCACCTGGCTTGCGGTGGTCCCGCCGATGGCCGGCCCGACCCCCAAACTGTTCGGCACGCGCTGTCTCGAGTCCTTGCGCCGTCACCCGACTTTGTGCATGATGCGCATCATGCGAAAGTCACAGGTCAACGCCCGAGCTGCCGCCAAGGAGGCTTCCCATGAGCGCATCGTGCGGGCTGCTGCACGCGCCATCCGGCGCAGCGGTTACGACGGCACGGGTGTGGCCGACATCATGAAGGAGGCCGGCCTGACGCATGGCGCCTTCTACGCCCACTTCGAGTCCCGCGAAGCCATGTTGGCCGAGGCAGCGGACCGCGCAGGCGCGGAGTCAAACGCCTTTGCGGCCAGTGTCGTTGCCGCCGCACCTCCGGAGCAGTCCTTGCAGGCTTTGATGCAGGCCTACCTCTCCAAGGAGCACCTCGCGAGCATCGAGACGGGTTGCCCGGTGTCTGCCCTGGGTTCCGAGATGCCACGTCAAGCGCCTGAAGTGCGCCGGGCGGCCACACGCCGCATCAAGGAGATGATCGATCTGGTCGCGCGTCAGGCGCCGGATTGGGGGCAGCGTGCTGCCCATGAGCGCGCGCTGGTGATCGTCGCCGCGATGGTGGGCACGTTGATGCTGGCCCGCGCCGTCGACGACGCTGCGTTGTCGGACTCGCTGCGCAGTGCCGTACTGAACCACTTCGCCCACTCCGGGGCATGACTCCACTGACTCCTTTTTTTGGCCAATAGTATGACACTCATCATGTCAAATGCACCACCAACCGACGTCACTGCGTGTGTCCCTGAACCTGGCGGCAACAAGGAAAAGCAATGAAAGCCTTCATCGTGGACCGCTACGGCAAGCGGGAACAGCTGCGGGCCGGCGACGTGCCTGAACCGAAGCTGCGTGCCGACGAGGTGTTGATCCAAGTCCACGCCGCAGCCGTCAACCTCATCGATGCCAAGGTTCGAAACGGCGAGTTCAAGCTCATCCTGCCGTACCGCACGCCGTTCGTCCTCGGGCACGACGTGGCCGGCGTCGTGCTTCGAGTCGGACCGCGCGTTCGCCAGTTCAAGCCGGGCGACGAGGTCTACGCCAGGCCCGATGACCTGCGCATCGGGACGTTCGCCGAGTTTGTTGCCGTCAAGGAAGACTCGGTGGCGATCAAGCCCAGGAACCTCACCATGGAGGAGGCGGCATCCATCCCCCTGGTGGGTTTGACGGCATGGCAGGCGCTGGTCGAGATGGGCAGGCTCCAGAAAGGTCAGAAGGTCTTCATCCAGGCGGGCTCCGGTGGCGTGGGCACGTTCGCGATCCAGTTGGCCAAGTACTTGGGCGCAACGGTGGCCACCACCACCAGCGCAGGGTACGTCGCGCTGGTGAAGAGCCTGGGTGCGGATGTCGTCATCGACTACAAGAAGGACGCCTTCGAAGAGCACCTGCGCGACTACGACGTGGTGCTGAACAGCCAGGACGGCAAGACCCTGTCGAAATCCTTGGGCGTGCTCAAGCCCGGCGGCCACCTCGTGTCCATCTCCGGCCCCCCCGACCCGCGGTTCGCCGAAGACATCAAGGCCCCGTGGCTGGTGAGGCAGGTCATGCGCGCCCTCAGCTTCGGCATTCGCAGGCAAGCCCAGCGCCTCAGGCTCTGCTACGCCTTCCTGTTCATGAAGGCCAGCGGAAGCCAGCTGAGGCAGATTGCCTCGCTGATCGAGTCGGGCGCCATCCGCCCGGTGGTCGACAAGGTCTTCCCGTTCGACTCCACCAACGAAGCCCTGGCCTACGTCGAAAGCGGCCGAGCCAAGGGCAAGGTGGTCATCAAGGTTCGATGAACCGTCCCACGAGAACGGCATCGCACGCCCCGAGATATGACGATCGTCATTCAATACCTTAATCAGCCTTTTGGAGCCCCTCATGAACATTGAAAATTCCGTCGCCCTCGTCACGGGCGCCAACCGCGGCATCGGCCTGGCGTTTGCGCGCGAACTGCTCGCGCGCGGTGCCCGCAAGGTCTACGCCGCCGCACGCGACCCCGCCACCGTGACCTTGCCGGGGGTGCGAGCCTTGCGGCTCGATGTCACCAGGCCCGAGGAGATCGTCTCGGCTTCACAGGTGGCCGCCGACGTGAACCTGGTGATCAACAACGCCGGGATTGCCCAGCCCGGCGGCTTCCTCGCGCAGGACAGCGAAGCGGTGGCCCGCCGCCTCTTCGAGACCAATTTCTTCGGCGTTCTGAACGTGAGCAAGGCCTTTGCGCCCGTGCTCAAGGCCAATGGCGGTGGCGCACTGGTCAACGTGCTGTCGGTGGCGTCCTGGGTCAACGGCGGCGAACTGGCCGCCTATTCGGCGAGCAAGTCGGCGGCATGGTCGTTGACCAACGCCCTGCGCCACGAGCTGGCCGGCCAGAAGACCCAGGTGCTGGGCCTGCACATGGCGTACGTCGACACCGACCTCACGCGGGGTTTCGAAGTCCCGAAGAGCAGCGCCGAAGAAATCGTGCAGCGTGCGCTCGACGGGCTGGCAGCGGGCGCCGACGAGGTGCTGGCCGATGCGCTCACCCAGCAGGTCAGGCAGGGCATTGCGGCGCCGCACCCTGTCTACCTGCCCCAGGCCCTTTGAAGCCACGCCGTCCAACCCAACCGCCCACAGAAAGACCGCCATGCTCTTCACCCCACTCTTCGCGCCCTCCCTGCAGTTGCGCAACCGCATCGTGATGGCGCCCATGACGCGAAGCCGCGCCGTGGGGCACAACACGCCGAATGCCTTGATGGCCCAGTACTACGGCCAGCGGGCTACGGCCGGCCTGATCGTCACCGAAGGCACCTCGCCGTCACCCAATGGCCTGGGCTACGCCCGCATTCCGGGCCTGTTCAACGAGGCCCAGGTGCAGGGGTGGAAGCAAGTGACGCATGCCGTGCACGCCAAGGGCGGCAAGATCTTCGTCCAGCTAATGCACACGGGGCGCGTCGGCCACGTCGCCAACCTGCCTGTCCGGGCCGAAGTGCTGGGGCCGATGGCCGAGGTCTGCCCCGGCGAGATGCACACGGACACCCAGGGCCCGCAGCCCCACAGCGCACCGCGCGCCATGACCGCCGAGGACATCGCCCACGCCTTGGCGGAATACGCCCGATCGGCCCGGCTGGCCATCGAGGCGGGCTTCGACGGCGTCGAGCTGCACGCGGCCAACGGCTATCTGATCGAGCAGTTCCTGAACGCGAATGTGAACCGGCGCACCGATGCGTATGGAGACGGCCTGCAGGGCCGCAACCGCTTCGCGCTGGAGGTGGTTCGTGCCACGGTCTCCGCCATCGGCGCAGATCGCGTGGGCATCCGGCTGTCGCCCCACGGCGTGCTCAACGGCACGGGTGCCTACCCCGATGTCGAAGCACAGTATCTGGCCCTTACCAAGGAGCTGTCGGAGCTGGGCATTCTGTATGTCCATCTGCTGGACCACTCGCCCATGGGTGCACCGCCCGTGCCCGCCGAGCTGAAGCTGGGCATGCGCGCCGCGTTCAAGCGCGTGTTCATCGTGGCGGGAGGCTTCGACCGGGCCCGTGCCGAGCGGTCGCTCGAAGCGGGTCACGCGGATCTGATTGCCTTTGCTCGCCCCTTCATTGCCAACCCCGATCTGGTGGTGCGCATGCAGGCCGATGCGGCGCTCAACCCCTTGGACATGGCGACGTTCTACACGCCCGGCCCCAAGGGCTACACCGACTACCCGTCGCTCAACGCCTGACAAGGAGACCCATGATGAAACGCCTGATCAACCAAGTCGTTCTGGGGCTCGCCATGAAGCATGCGCCCGGTACATCCAGGGCAAAGCGCTGGAGTTCCAGATTCAGACGGCCGACGGCATGGGGCGCCACTTCAGCATCGCCAACGAGAAGGTGAGTTCCCGCGCAGGGCTCACCGCAAACCCAAGGTTCACCATGACGTTCAAGAATGCAGAAGCCGGCTATGCGCATTCCTGTCGGCCTTACGCGATGGGGCGCTGGTGATCCGTGGTGACTTTGTCGAAGTGTTGTGGTTCCTGGGGCTTACGGCGTACCTGCAGGCAGGCGAGGCCTGAAGTCGGGGCTCCGGCTAGTGCAGTGTTTCGCACTGAGCGGTGCTTATGGGCCAGCGGATTCGCCCTCGGGGCAAGGCGCAAACCGCAGCGATGCCCAGTGGCATCGCGAGGATTTGCAACGCCGCCACCGGGGGCGAAGTCGCGGCTCATAAGTGCCGATCAGTGCGAAACACTGCACTAGCGTGTCCAGTTGCCCATCTTGATGGCGGCGGCGATTGTTAAGCCATAGACGGCCAGGCTGATCGCCACGACGCCGAAGAAGCCGCTCGCCGGGGTCTGCATCACATGCATGCAGATCCAGCCGCCCAGCGCCACGATCGCCAGGCGGGCCACGCTGCCGGCCAGCGGCCAGAGCATGCGCCCGGCGCCTTGCGAGGCGAAGAACAACGCCAGCCCGAATCCATACAGCCCATAGAAGGCGCCCACGATCTGCAAGTAGGCGGCGCCAAACGCGCGCACAGCCGTATCCTGCGTGAACAGGTCCATCCACAGCGCCGGGGCCAACGCTGCCGTGACCCCGATGCTGCCGGTGATGGCGGCGACGATGCCCGCACCCAGCCAGGCCGCTTGGTGCGCGCGCGCCGGGTTGCCCGCCCCCATGTTGGTCGCGACGATGGCCGTCAGTGCCGTGCCGAAGCCGAAGGCAATGGGCACGAGGATGTATTCCAGCCGAGCCGCCACCCCGTAGCCGGCGAGCGCGACCGTGCCATAGCTTCCGACGAAGGCAGTGGCCACGGCGATGGACCCATTGCTAACGATCGGGCTCATCGATGCCGGCACGCCTACGCGAAGAATGTCCCCCAAGAGTGCCGCATGCAGCCGCCATCGGGATCCGTTGAGCGGCGCCGCCGCACCAGGCCGCAGCAGGTGTATCGCCAGGGGGGCAGCCGCCGTGGCATTGGCGACGAGCAGACTGGCCGCGGCGCCCGCCACGCCCAGGCCGGGTATCGGTCCCCAGCCGAAGACCAGCAGCGGGCACAGCACCAGGTGGATCACGGCTGTCAGCACCAGCATCAGCGCAGGCAGCCCCATGGCACCTGCGCCGCGCACCACGGCACCCAGCACGTTGGTGACCCAGATAACGATGGCGCCGCTGAACAGCACGTTGGAATATGACATCGCCGCATCGAGCGCAGCGCCGCGGCCGCCCATGGCTGCAAAGATGCTGCGGCCAAAGCCCAGCAGGATGGCCGTGAACGCTGCCGCCAGCAGGCAGGCAATGAACAGCGACTGTTGTGCGAGGCGTCCCGCTTCCTCCGCCCGCCCCGCGCCCAGTGCGCGGGCGACGGCGGCGGTCACGGCGCCGCCGATGCCGCCGCCGGACATCTGCATCATCAGCATCGACAGCGGAAACACCAGCGCAACGCCGGCCAGCGCGTCGGCGCCGAGCCGACCGAGGATGTAGCCGTCGTAGCCGATCACGACGGTCATGGCGAACAGGCCGACCACATTGGGTGTGGCAAGGCGCAGCAGCGTCGGCAACAGAGGGCCATGCAGCATCCGTTGGGTGCGCGACGCGGCCGGCGTGGCCGCAACGGAACCCTGGGGCTTGGCAAGCGCACTCATCGGGCGAACCTTCACGCAACGCGCCGTGGGAAGGCCGCTTCGAAGCGCCACGGCGTGCGCAGGCGATCGGGTTTGACGGTCGTCATCGTGGTGTGCTCCAGCGACCTCAGTCGCGGGCCTGTCGATCGTGCTGCGACAGCAGCGCTTCGCGCGCCGCCTTCAGCAATGTCCGGCCTTCGGTGTTGTCGCCCAGGGCGCGTGCCAGTTGCAGCGCCCCCACCATCTGGCTGGCCACGGCTGCGGCGCTCTCCGCCGGCGCGTCCTCGGGCAGCGCGCGCCGCACGCCGGCGAGCAGGCCCCGCACGTGCTGCGCCGCTGCCTCGCGCACTTCGGCGGCCTGGCGCGGCATCTCCGAGGCCAGCGCGGCCACGGCGCAACCCGTCTCGATCTCGCCGAGGTGGCGTTCGGACAGGTAGGCTTCCACCAGGGCACGTAAGGGGCTGCGGCCACGCACCTGGCGCCTGGCGACGCCGTCACGCAGCCGCGCTGCCGTGTCCTGGCCGGCGCGTTCGAGGGCCTCGGCAAGCAAGGCGTCGCGGTTGCGGAAGTGGGCGTAGAAGCCGCCGTGGGTTAGCCCGGCCTCTTTCATGATGTCGGCCACGCCGACGCCTTGGAAGCCACCCCGACGGATCGCACGGGCGGCGACCGCCAAGATGCGTTCGTGGCTGATGTCCTTGCGGCTTGGTGGGGTGTGCATGTCGAAGTCTTGCAGGAAATATGACCAGCATCATAATTGTGACCCCCATGACGTCAAGATGAGCGATGAACAATTCCGATACGGCGGAGGCCTGGATTCGACAAAGGGAACTCGTTGAGACCGCGTTGCATGCCAGTGGCGGGCCCGGTGTGCCGCCCGGCAGCGCCCTGGCGGGCAAGACCGGTCTGCAGATCATGCAGAGCCTGCTCAGCGGTGAACTGCCCTACCCACACATGGCCCAGACGATGGATGTGGCCTTGATCGAAATCGGTCCCGGCCATGCTGTCTTCCAGGGCACGCCTCAACTGAAGCACTACAACCCGATGGGCGTGGTGCATGGCGGCTGGTTTGCCACCCTGCTCGACTTCGCGCTGGGCTGCGCGGTGCAGACGACGCTGGGCGCCGGGATTGGCTACACGACGGCACATCTCAGCGTGCACATGGTTCGCGCCGCGACTGTCGACACCGGGCCGCTGCGGGCCATCGGCAAGGCTATGCACAGCGGCCGCCAGATGGCGACGTCCGAAGCGCGCATCGTCGCGCCGGATGGCAAACTGTTCGCACATGCCACGACCACCTGCTTGGTGTTCGCGGCGCGGGCCGGATAGCTGTTTGAGGTTCGAAGGTCAGGGACGGAGAGCTCTAGCTCGCCCGTTCGATTGTCTTGCCGCGTTCTGCGGTCCGTCGGCATTGCGCGCGGCGAGTCCCGCTCGGGCTCTGGTGACTCCCACCTTGCATCACGACAACCGCGCAGCAGAAAGCCGCCGCCGCTGAGAGATCGACGAGAGCAAGCCCCGTTCGACGTCTGCTATGCGCCAGCGATTTCCTACTTTGTCAATGGCGCCTGAGGGTCGGTGGCGAAGGCTGGCTGGCCTGAACAACGGCCGCTCAGCCGCCGACGGCCATGTTGCTGAGCGATCACTCTACGCACGCGGCCACGGTGCCGGCCCTTGGAACGACTGCTTGTGTCAGGGAGACATGGCGGAGCCTGCGGCGCAAGCATGGTTCGGCGCTCTGGACCCATTTCACTGACGTGTGCTTGTTGATGAACGGGGCGAGCACGTGGCCAACATGGCATTGCACACCGACATTACGGCGCGCAAGCGCCCCGAGTGAGCGCCGCGGGAAAAGGCCTGTTAGCTCAACGCGAACAGGCACGCGGACTGCTGCTTCTGGCCGTGACTTTCATGACTCGACCGACTCGTCCTCACGGCGCTGGAGGTGACGGCGCCGACGATCTCGTCGACGCGGCCAGCACCGGCTGTTGAAGCATCGCCGCGGGTGCTCGTTAGCCCCGCTTCAATAGCACGAGGCGGCCGCCGGTTCACGCTGTGGTGGCGATCGGCGCGCGGGTCGTGATGACGTGGCTGCCGAGCACGTCCACGTCAACCATCTCGGCCAGCGCCACGCCAGCGTCATCGGCCGTGCGGCCCAGCTTGAGCATCGCGACCAGGTACGGCGACGCGGCACGCAGGCCTGCCGGCACGGGTTGAGCTTGCTCGGGCGAAACGTCGAGCACCGCGGTCACTTCGTCCACCAGCAGGCCGTAGACGGGCCGCCGGGCCGCGTTGGCTTGGGCGATCACCAGCACCACGCCCGCGCCCTCGCGCCGCCGGGTGTCAGTGTCGAACAACACACGCGCGTCGGCGACGGGGACCACGCAGCTGCCGCCCTGGGTGGGCACCTCCAGGAGACCCGCCATTTCCCGGCGCCCCACCGGCGCGCGCACCAGGCCCAGGGTCGTGCGGGCCTCCAGCACCCGTGCCGCCGGCACCGCATAGTGGGCGTCCCCGACCGCGAAGAGCGCGACCTCCTGGGCGGTGTCTCGCTTGGCGATAGGCTGGGCGACAGGCATGGCCAAGACAGGAGAAGCGCCCTCAGTCGACGCGGACCCAAGCTTCAGGGCGACGATGGCATGCGCACCGTTGTCGTAGCCGTCGCTGCACTTGAACTCCCGGTAGCCCGAGGCGCGCACGCGCGCGACGGCCCAGCGGGTGCCACTGTGCTCCACGATGGCCTTGCCCCCTGCGAAGGGGAACCGCGTGCCGGGCGGAAATGTCGGGTCCGTGGAGGAGATCACGTGCCCGTCAGCGCCGACGAAGGCCGCGATGCCTGGCCTGGCGGCGAGCACATCGTCGAGCATTGCACGGAACTCTCGCTCGGCGTTGAAGACGATGGCGATGCCGCCCAGCTCGCGCCTCGAAGAGCCGCTGCGCACCGTCGCCACGAAGACGTAGGTGGGGGCACCGCCTGACAGTGGCGAGGGCTGGAAAGGCGTCGCGGTGTAACGCTGGCTGTTGCCCCCGCGCAGCGCGGCGTCGCGCAGCGCGTCGTCCACCTTCGTGCCCACCAGCTGCGCGCCGTTGGATGCGCCGCGCACGATGCCATCGGCATCGAAAACTACCAGGCGTGTGTAGACCGTGTAGAGCCCGTTGATGTGGGCCAGCACGGCGTTGAGCCTGGCGCTGCCCTCGGCGTCCGCCGGCGCGGCAAGCACGCTCTCCAGCACGGGCGACAACGCCCACCAGCGGCAGTCGTTGGCGCGCTCGTAGAGGTTGCGGTCCATGATGTCGGCGGCCAGGCGCGCGAGCTCTTGCGTCTGGTGTCGCATCCGACCCAGCGAGGTGCGGTAGAGGTCGCCGATGGCCGTTGCCACGCGGCTGCGCGTGCGCATGCCGGCCTCGTTGATCTGGTGCAGTGCGGCCTTCAGCGCTGCCTGTGCGCCGCCGCGCGCACCGGCGACAAGACGTCCGTTCCAGACCACGCGCCGCAAGTCGGCGTTGATCTCGTCGACCTCCCTGCGGATGCGTTGCAACTCGGCCTGGTCGAGCGCCACCGCATCAGCGCTGTCGCCTTGCTGCCCGTCGTCGCGAGTCCGAAAGGCGGTGAGCAGCGACACCATCGCGTGGGCGCGCCAGCCCGCCGGGCCCGCGTAGCCTTGGTAGCCGTGAGCGGCACGCGTAACGCTCAGGTACTCGCGCCCACCGAACGTCGTCAGCGCGACGCCGCCCGCCGGCTCCGTCTGCACCTTCGCGCCCAGCGGAACGTGCGACTCGTCGCTGCTAGCGATGACCCGATCGCGCTCGTCCAGCAGCACCAGCGCGATCTGCCGCTGCTCGACGGCGACGCTGGCGAAGATGCGCTCCATCTCATCCGCGCTCGCGAAACGTAGCACAAGCACGCCAATGCACCGGCCTGCCGTGTCGTCGACGCGGTGGACGTAGAGCAACGCGGGGCGCCGGGCATCGGCGCCGAGGTCGCTGAACGCGAAGCGCTCGACGTAGCCGCGATGGGCGGCCGCCTGCGCCACCGCCGGATCGGCGCTGCGCTCGTGCGCGCCATCGGCCTGCAGGCGCGCCAGGATCTCGCCGTCGGGTGCGAGGACCACGATGTCGTCGTAGACGGTGTACTTGGAGCGGTACTCGGCAAGCCGATGCAGGAAGGCGCCGCGTCGGCCCTCGCGTTCCTCCGGTGTGGCGGCACAGTAGGCGCGTAGCACGTCGTCCGTGGCGAGGAAGCCCACGTCCGCGGTGCGCTCGTAGAGGTTGCGCACGAGGATGTCGATCGTGCATTGCGCGGCCGAAGCCATTTCGTCGCGCAGTTCGGCAAGGCTTTCTTCCCCCAGCTGATGCACCAACTGAGACTGCAAGGCGGCGAATCGCGCTCGCGTCTGCACCAAAGTCGGCAAGATGGATTCAGCTTCCTTGGGGCAGCTGATCGCGGCGCTCGCTTCGATCATCTGCCACAGCAATGCCAGGTCGCGCAGGTCACGCTCGGCGAGCTGGACGCGCCGCATATGGGGAAGGAGGTCGTCGACGAGGCTCAAGGTGTTTTTTCCGTTATGTACTCTGGGCTCAGCCCAGCGTACAGGCTGCGTCAGCGCGGCAATCGGCAAATCAGGCACAGTCTCGCCAGCCAGTTGCCCGAGAGCACCATTGCCTGTGCGCAGAATTGTTGCGGAATGCCGTGACGCATGGCGGCGTTCGTCGTCCAAAGGGAAGCATGCAGCCTGGTTCGGCCCTACAGGGCTGGAGGCTGCGCCCGCCGGACTCCTGGGAGGGCCCACAGGATGTGGGCCGCGAAGCGACCGAAACTGCAGCACGCGCGTCTTGTCCTCCGGTCGATGGGTCGATGTGTGTACGAAACGACAATGCGCGCATGCCTTCCGGCTCCTCCACCGACACCGCAGTCCCCGGCCACTTCCGCCCCCGCCTGATCCTGCAAACGCTGACTCGCGGGGACGGCCTGCTGGGTCTGCGCGCCGTGCCCGGCTTTGGCCCACGCAGCACGCAGGCAACGGTAGCGCAAGCGCACTGGACCTACGAGACCGCCAGCGGCCTGCGCTGGGAGACACCCGCGCCCACCCGGGTGCTCAACACCCGGCCGAAACCGACCGAGCTACTTCGCGGTGCATGGCATGAGCGGGTGCTGCTGCTGCGCGACATCGCAGCCGAAACCGATGCCCGCGATGCGCTGTGGGCCAGCGGCTTGCGTCCATTGCCGGGCGAGGCGCTGCAATGGCGACGGCCGGAGGCCGCCGAAGGCCATGACTCTCTGTGGAGCCTGGCGGAGGAGTCGCACTTCGGCGACTTCTGGACCGAGCAAGTGCCCCGGCTGCAGGCCGCGGGCTGGCAGATCGTGGTGCGGCCGGGCTTCGCGCACGAGAGCGTGCCGGTGCAGAAGTGGCGTTTGGTAATCGACCCGGTCGGCGGCGAGCCCGGGCGCGAACTCGCCGAGCTGGCCGAGCCTGCGGCCACGATCTCCTCATTGCGACAGCCGCATCGCGAGGGCTCGTGGATGCTGAGCCTGGGCATCGAAGTCGACGGCGAGACGCTGGACCTCGTACCGCTCCTGGCCGACCTGATCAAGCGCGACGCGCGTTGGCTCGACGCACGCGAAATCGCGGCCGTGCCTGACAGCGCGATCGTGCATCTGCGCGCGCCGGGCGGGCGGCGCATCGAGGCGCGGGGCGCGCCGCTGAAGGCCATCGTCGGCGCCATGGTGGACCTGCTGACCGACCCGCATCGGGCGACGCACGAGGGGCCGATCCAGCTCTCGACCTGGGAGGCGCATCGCCTCGAAGCGCTGAGCGACGGCCTGGCCCAAACGCAGGCCGCGCGCGCCGGCGAGCATGGTGCGTGGCAAGTACAAGGCGAAGCAGGCATTGCGGCCTTGACCCGGCGCTTGCGCGAGGCAGGCACGCCGCCGCCAGTGCCGGCGCCCGCGGGGCTCAAGCTCTCGCTGCGCCCCTACCAGATGCACGGCCTGGCTTGGCTGCAATACCTGCGCGAACACCATCTGGCCGGCATCCTGGCCGACGACATGGGTCTCGGCAAGACGGCGCAGGTGCTTGCCCATCTGCTGGTGGAGAAGCAGGCGGGGCGGCTCGACCGGCCCGCACTCGTCGTGCTGCCCACGTCGCTCATCGCCAACTGGCAGGCCGAGGCGGCACGTATCGCGCCGGACTTGCGCACGCTCACGCTGCAGGGCGCACAGCGGCACCGGCATGTGCAACGCATCGGCGAGCACGACGTGGTGTTCACCACCTATCCGCTGCTTTGGCGAGACATCGAGGCGCTGCAGCAGCAGCCGTGGCACCTGCTGATCCTCGACGAAGCGCAGATGGTCAAGAACGCCGCCAGCCGCGCAGCGGGTGCCCTGCGGCGCCTGCACGCGCACCATCGTCTGTGTGTCACCGGCACACCGCTGGAGAACCACCTGGGCGAACTCTGGGCACATTTCGACCTGCTGATGCCGGGCTTCCTCGGCGACGCGCGCACGTTCACGCGTCAATGGCGCAGACCCATCGAGTCCAATGGCGAGACGCTGCGCGCGCAACTGTTGGCGCAGCGCGTACGGCCC
The DNA here is from genome assembly GCA_966251135.1 of uncultured Burkholderiaceae bacterium. GTDB lineage: Bacteria > Pseudomonadota > Gammaproteobacteria > Burkholderiales > Burkholderiaceae_C > Albitalea. The sequence goes on along the minus strand of CBINKC010000029.1, from coordinate 10,247 downwards.
TTCATCCTGCGACGCCGCAAGCAGGACGTGGCAGCCGAGCTACCGCCCAAGACCGAAGTGACCCGCCGGGTGCAACTGCACGGACAGCAACGCGCCTTGTACGAGAGCGTGCGCTTGGCGGCCGACGAACAGGTACGGCGGGTCCTCCAACGCAAGAGCTTCGCCGGATCTCAAATCGCGATCCTCGATGCGCTGCTGAAGTTGCGCCAGGTGTGCTGCGACCCACGGCTCGTGAAGGGCACCGCGACGCCGCCAACGATGGAGGGAGCGAAGATGTCTTTGCTCGCCGAAATGCTGCCCGCGCTGGTGGCCGAGGGCCGCCGTGTGCTGGTGTTCAGCCAGTTCACCGAGATGCTGGCCCTGGTGCAGCAGGCCTTGTCGGCGCTTTCGCTGCCGCACCTCAAGCTGACCGGCGAGACGCCGCCGCGCGAACGCGGCGACATCGTCGCGCGGTTCCAGGCCAGGCACGACGAACCCGTGATGCTGTTGAGCCTGAAGGCCGGCGGCGTGGGCCTGAACCTCACCGCGGCCGACACCGTCATTCACCTCGACCCGTGGTGGAACCCGGCGGTCGAACGCCAAGCGACCGACCGCGCGCACCGCATCGGGCAGCACCAGCCGGTGTTCGTCTACAAGCTGGTGGTAGAGGGCAGCATCGAAGAGCGGATGCTGGCACTGCAGGAGAGAAAGGCCGCCTTGGCCGAGGGCGTTCTGGGCAGCGATGCGGATCGTGCGGTGAAGTTCGATGAGGCGGATCTGCAGGGCCTGCTCGCGCCGCTGGACGCGATGCCGGCATCCGGGGCACCCCCGGTCAGTGTCCGGCACACCATGACCCCTTCGTGATGAGCGCCGGCACGGCCGGCCCCACCGAGTTGGGCGAGAGCATGTTGTCGGCGACGCTGAACTGTGCGAGCACCAATACTCGGGTCCGCATGATTGGGATGCCCGTCGGTGCTTAGCTGGCGGGCGCACAATCTTCTGCGCCCGCGCCATGCGAGTCGCACGGGATGTCAGAGGAGGTTCAGGCCATGGCTCTCTATTTGACGCGCTTCAGCTATACGCCGGAAACCTGGGCGCGATTGATGAAGAACCCCGAAGACCGCCGCGAGGCCGCACGCCAGTACATCCAGTCAGTCGGCGGCACGCTGCACGGCTTCTGGTACGCGTTCGGCGCATACGACGGCTACAACCTCTGGGAAGCGCCTGACAACGTCTCGATGGCGGCAGTCGCGATCGCGATTGGCAGTGGCGGCGCATTGTCGAAGATCGAGACGACGTCGCTGCTCACCGTCGAGGAGACTCTGGATGCCCTTGGCCGTGCGCGTGCCGTAGCCTATCGGCCGCCCGGGAGCGCAGTGGGCTGATCTCCTCTACCAACGCCATGGCGCGGTCGTTCATGCCGCACGAGACCTCGCGCGTGTCGCAAACGCATGGAGCCTTTGCGCTCGCGGCGGACGACCGTAGAGTCGTCACATGGAACTCATCTTTCGCGCCGCCATGGCGGCCCCCGCCTCCGCTCTTCTCCTTGCGACCATCTGCATCATCAGCATCCTGGCGCTGACCCGCGCCCCACAGCTCATCGAACGCAACCTCCTGCGCCCCTACTGGCTCGCGCGCCACCACGAATACGCCACGTTGGTCACCAGCGGCTTCGTCCATGCGGACTTCGTGCACTTGGTATTCAATACCTTCACCTTTCTGGCCTTCGGCTTCGGGCTCGAACGTCAGATCGGCACGCCGCGCCTCGTAGTGCTCTATGTGTTCGGGCTCCTGGCCAGCAGCATCGCCACCTGGGTCATCCATCGCCGCAATCCGAACTATGCGAGCCTGGGTGCCTCGGGGGCCATCCTCGCGGTGCTGTTCGCCTCGATCATCGTCTTTCCGACGGCGTCGATCTTCATCCTGCCGATTCCCGTGCCAATCCCGGCACCGCTGTTCGCGCTCGCCTACCTCGCGTTCAGCGTCTTCGCCGGACGCGGCCGTGTGGGGCGCGTTAACCACGACGCGCACGTCGCGGGCGCAGCCGCCGGCCTTGCCTTCATGGCAATCACCGCACCCGGCTCCATCGAGCGCGCGCTGGCCACATTTTTCGGATGAACTGTCCTGCTGACGCGGGCGCTGAACCCGCATCGCTATTTGGTGCTGTACAGCGCCTGAACAAGGACACACCGGCAGGCGACCCGCCTCGCGCGCTCTTGCATACTCCCGCTGCTTTCACTCCCCCGCCGCATCGTGGCTACCGCCGGTTCACCCGCATTACCCGACCTCTGCGCACTTCTGGCCCGCACGGGCCTGGGGGACCGTGCGGCATTTGCCACGCTTTACCGCCTCACCAGTGCGCGTCTCTTCGCCGTGATCCTGCGTATCAACCCGGATCGCAGTCACGCTGAGGACGTCTTGCAGGAGATTTACGTGAACGTGTGGCGTAGCGCGAGCGGCTTCGACGCCGCACGGGCGCAGCCGTGGACCTGGCTGACCAGCATCGCCCGCAATGGCGCGATCGACAGCCTGCGCCGCGCGAAGGCGCGGGTGCAGACCGTCAGCAGCCACGTCGGCTCGTCCGACGAGGGCGACGAGGCCGACCTTGCCGACCAGATCGCCAGCGACGAGGCCGGCCCGCTGCAACTGCTGCAGCAGGCGGCGCAGAGACGCGACGTCGAGCACTGCATCGGCCGCCTCTCGGCCGAGCAGCAGCAGTGCATCGCGCTGGCTTACTACCAGGGCCTGTCGCACAGCGAGATGGCTGAGCACCTGGCCCAGCCGTTGGGAACGGTGAAGAGCTGGTCGCGGCGCGCGCTGCAGGCGCTCCAGGATTGCCTGGCCCGCGCGGGCCGGCAGGGGGCCTGAGATGGATTACAGCCGTCGAGAACTTGCCGACCGGCTCTCCTCCGAATACGTGCTCGGCACGTTGAGCGGCCCGGCGCGGCGGCGCTTCGAGAGCCTGCTGCCCGCGCACCCGTCGCTGCGCGAGGCGGTCGCGCAATGGCAGACGCGGCTCGAGCCGCTGGCCGCGAGCATCGAGCCAGTGGAGGCGCCGCCGCAGGTCTGGCAGCGCATCGAATCGCGCCTGGTCCCCGACGCCTCGGCGGCGAGCCTGTCACAGGCGCTCCCGTGGTGGCGCCGCGTCGGCGTCTGGCGCGCGCTCAGCGGCCTGGCCACCGCCGCCCTGGTGGTCGTGCTCGTGGTCGGCCCGCAGCGGCCGCCGCAAGCGCCAATCGTGGTGGTGCTCGGCGCCAACCCTGAGGCGGCGCAGCCGGTTCCGGCCCGCTTCGTCGCCAGCGTCAGTCCAGACGGCCGGGCGCTGGTGCTGCGCCCCATCGATGCACCGGCGCTGACGGCGCAGCAGGCGCTCGAACTCTGGGCCGTGCCGGCAGCCGGCGCGCCACGCTCGCTGGGCCTGGTGAAGGCCGATGGCGCCACCACGCTGGTGCGGGCGCAGCTGCTGCGCGACACCGCAGCGTTCGCGGTCAGCGTCGAGCCTGCGGGCGGCTCGCCGACCGGAGCGCCGACCGGGCCGATCGTCTCGCTCGGAAAACTCCAGCTCTGATCGCTCATCCATTTTGGTGGCCGGCGCGTATCTGCCGCTGACGCCCGCTGTACGGGCGCCGCCACCCAAAGGAGATGACATGCAATTCACGTTGATGGCCAGCCGCGCGCTGGCTTCGGTACCGCTCGCCCTCGCCGTGATGGCCGGGGGTGCACAGGCCTCCAGCCACCGCGAGGCGCCGTTCATCACGACGGTGCCCAAGGTCGACGCGACCGACTTCTACATGTTCCGCAGCTATGAGGCCGGCCGCAGCGACTACGTGACGCTGATCGCCAACTACCTCCCCCTGCAGGACCCGTATGGCGGCCCGAACTACTTCTCGCTCGACCCGAACGCGCTGTACGAAATCCACATCGACAACAACGGCGATGCGAAGGAGGATCTCTCCTTCCAGTTCCGCTTCCGCAACACACTGAATAACGGGGGCATTGCGCTTCCCATCGGCGAAAAGACGAACAACATCCCGATCATCCAGGCCGGCGCGGTGACCCGCGTCAACGACGCCGCGCTGCAGTACCGCGAGACCTACACCGTGACGGTCGTGACCGGCGACCGCCGGCGCGGCCACTTTGCCACCGCCACGAACGCAAGCGGCAGCACAAGCTTCGACAAGCCGGTGGACAACATCGGTGTCAAGACGATCCCCGACTACGCGGGCTATGCGGCCCGGCACGTCCACACGATCAACCTGCCGAGCTGCCACATGCCGGGCAGGGTGTTCGTGGGCCAGCGCCAGGATCCATTCGCGGTCAACCTCGGCACCATCTTCGACCTCGTCAACGCACCGTCCGCCGTGCTGCTCAACGCGGACCTCAAAGGTGCCGCGCCCAACACCATCGGCGACAAGAACGTCACGACGATCGCGCTAGAGGTGCACCGCAGCTGCCTGACACAGGGCAACGAGCCGGTGATCGGCGGCTGGACCACCGCCAGCCTGCGCCAGGCGCGCGTGCTCGACGGCACGCCGCCCTCGGGCCTGCAGACCAGCGAGAAGACCGGTGGAGCGTGGGTACAGGTCTCGCGCCTGGGCATGCCGCTGGTCAACGAAGTGGTCATCGGGCTGAAGGACAAGGACCGCTTCAACGCATCCCGGCCGGCCCACGACGCGCAGTTCGCCGACTACGTGACGCACCCGACGCTGCCGGCGCTCGTGGGCATTGCGCTGGCCGGTAACCCCGCCGCGCTCGCGCCGACCAACCTGCCACGCACTGATCTCGTCGCGGCCTTCCTCACCGGGATCGCCGGCGTCAACCAGCCGGCGGGCGTGCGGGCCTCGGAAATGCTGCGGCTGAACACCTCGATCCCGCCGGTGGCCTTTGCGCAGCAGAACCGGCTGGGCATCGTCGGCAACCTGCTCGCGCAGGGTAGCGACAACGCCGGTTTCCCGAACGGCCGTCGACCGAAGGACGACGTGGTCGACATCGAGCTGGTCGCGGCGATGGGCGGGCTCTGCGTGGCCAACGGCGATGCGAACGCGCTCGGTCTCGGTGCGGCATGCAAGCCGTCGGCCGTGCCGCTGGGCGCCGAGGTCTTCAAGCTGCACGACGCGGTCGACCAGGCCGCGGTGCCGCTGCTGACCTCGTTCCCGTACCTGAACACGCCCCTGCCGGGTAGCCGCTGAGGAGATGCGCATGAACCGCAATCACGCCGCAGCGCGAACCGCCTTGTCCATGCTCTTCGCTGCCGCACTGCTCACCGCCTGTGGTGGTGGCGGCGGCCACAGCGAGGACAGCGGGCCGGAGACGGTGCCGGCCGCTGCCATCGCAAGCCCCGAAGCGTTCACGCAGTACCTGGCGGCACGCTCCGATGACGAGCGGCGCGAGCCGGTCGCCATCGACGACCTCATGCCGCCGACCTCGGAGACGGATGAGCCGTTGCCTGTGATGCGCTGAACGTCACGCGCCCAGACCGGCCCCCTGGCCGGCTGGGCGCGCGAACCAGGAGTTGCAATGAACAACCTGCTGTCCGCCGCGGTACCCGCGGTACTGCTGCTCGCCGCCGCCCTGCTGCCGGGTGCGGCACAAGCCCGCCCATATGTACCTTCCCGGGACGACGAAGTGGTCGAACGGCTGCCGGCCCGGCCCGATCCCACCGCGCAGGCCCGACGCGCGTCGCTGGCCCGCGAGCCGCGGCAGCTGCCGCTCGCGCTGGCCGCAGCGCGGCAGGCCATCGAGCGGGCACGTCGCGATGGGGATCCGCGCGAGCTCGGCGCGGCGCAGGCCGCACTCGCGCCATGGTGGGCCGATCCGCAGGCACCGGCGCCCGTGCGGCTGTTGCGCGCCACGCTGCTGCAGAGTCGCCACGACTTCGAGGGCGCGCTGGTCGAGCTCGACCGACTCGTCGCCGAGGCCGGCACGCCAGCGCCGCTGCGGGCGCAGGCGCTGCTGACGCGTGCGACGGTGCTGCAGGTCCGCGGCCGCTTTGGCGATGCGGCTGCGTCGTGCAAGGCGCTGCTGCAACCCGACGCAGCCGCCTTGGGCGATGCTGTGCGGCTGGCGGCGCAGGCCTGCCTGATCGAGCTGCGCAGCCTGACCGGCGACCCGCAACGCGCCCGCCGGGAACTCGATGCGCTGGTCGACGAGGACGGCGAGCGCAGCCGCGACCCCTGGCTCGCCCTGCTGCGTGCGGAGCTGGCCGAGCGCCTCGGCGATGACCCTGCCGCGCAGCGCCACTACGAGGCCGCTGCAGCCAGCGGCGAGGTCTATGCGCTGGCGGCCTATGCCGACTGGCTCCTCGACCGCCGGCGCGACCGACAGGCGCTCGCGGTGCTGGCCCGGGGCCCGCAGCAGGCCGACACGCTGCTGCTGCGGCGCGCGATCGCGTGGCAGCGGCTGGGTGACGCGCAGGCCGATGCCGCCGCGCGCCGTCTGCGCGAGCGCTTCGCCGCGGCACGGGATCGCGGCGACGCACCGCACCTGCGCGAGGAAGCCCGCCTCGCGCTCGATATCGACCGCGATGCCGCGCGCGCGTTGTCTCTCGCGAGGCAGCAATGGGCAGTGCAGCGAGAGCCGGCCGACGCGGTACTGCTGTGGCGTGCTGCGCAGGCGGCAGGCGAGCGCGGTGCCGCGGCGGTGCTGCACCACTGGCTGCCGCGGCCGGAGCGCGCCGATGTGCGGCTGGCCGGTGTGCGCCTGGCGAGGGCCGGCACATGAACCACCCGATGCATCGCTGGGGTCGTCGCCTCGCGAGCGCGGCCATCGGCCTGTTGCTGGTCGCGACGAGCGGGGTCGCGCGTGCGCACGCCGCGAGCGACGCCTACCTGACGCTGCGCGTCGACGGCGACCGCATCGAGCAGCGGCTGGACATCGCGCTGCGCGACCTGGACCGCGAGCTCGCACTCGATGCCGATGGCGACGGCGCCCTGACCTGGGGCGAGGTGCGCCGCCGGTGGGACGACATCGATAGGCTCGCAGCGCAGGGCGTGCAGCTGCGTGCCCAAGGCGCCGTCTGCACGCCGTCGACGGTCGCGCCGCCGGCCCTCGACGAGCATGTCGACACCCGTCATGCGGTGCTGCAGCGCAGCTGGCGCTGCAGCGGCGTACCGACCGCGTTGGTGTTGGACTACCGACTCTTCGCGACCAGCGACCCCACGCATCGCGGCATTGCCCGCATCGTCGGCAGCACTCTGGCGTCCGCGGCGGGCGGGCCCGCGTCGACGCAGACCACCCGGGTGCTGGTGGCCGGCACACCGGCCGCGACGATCCTGCTTGGCGCAGGCCGGACGGCGCCGCGCGACGCGCTCGACTTCTTCGCCAACGGCCTGCACCACATCGCGATCGGGCTGGACCACGTCCTCTTCCTCGTCACGCTGCTGCTGGTGACGGTGTGGCGACGCGCCGAGCCCGGCTTGGGCTGGGTGCCGCGCGACCAGGCACGCAGCGCCTGGGCCGAGGCGCTGCGGCTGGTGAGCGCGTTCACCATCGCGCATTCGCTGACGCTGGCGCTGGCCGCCGGCGGCGTGCTGGCGCCGCCGGCGCGCTGGGTCGAATCGCTGATCGCGGTCAGCGTCTTCGTCGCGGCCATCGACAACCTGCGTCCCTTCCTACCTGGCCCCCGCTGGATCACGGTCGCCGCCTTCGGGCTGGTGCATGGCTTCGGCTTTGCCGGGCCGCTGCAGGACCTGGGCCTGCGTGGCGCAGGGCTGGCGGTTCCATTGCTCGCGTTCAACCTCGGCGTCGAGGCAGGGCAGATGCTGCTGGTGGTCGTGCTGCTGCCTCTCGCGCTGGCCGCGCGTCGCGCTGCGGCTTACCGCCGCTGGATTGTGCGGCCGGTGTCGGCCCTCGTCGCGGTGCTCGCGACCGCATGGACGTTGGAACGAGCGCTCGCGCTGCCGTTGCTCTCGCGATGACCTGCGGCCGGCATGCGCGTGCGGCCCTGAGGTCGAGGCGTGGCATGCCGCCCTGAACCTGAATGCTGGCCGCTGCCGCACTGCACATCCGCATTGATGGCCGGCTGCGGCCAGCAGGAGACGAACGCATCAACCACTGAGCAGACGCTCGCTGCGGGTGCAATCACAGATCGAGCGAGCCGTGAGGGGCCTATGTTTCGAGTGAAGTCCGCCGCAGAACCACATGCGTGGCCTTCTCCGATGCGACGAACTCAACGCATTCGTATCCCAGGGCCCGCAAGTCCACCTGCTCGAACAGCCGTTCTCCTTTGCCGAGCAGGACCGGCGCGATAGCAACATGCAGTTCATCGATGAGGCCCTCACGAAGAAACTGCCGAATCGTTTCTGGGCCACCGCCGATCCGCACGTCCCTTCCGGCAGCGGCCTCGCGTGCACGGTCAAGCGCCTCGCGTATGCCTCCGGTGACGAAGTGGAACGTCGTGCCGCCCTCCATCTCGATAGGCGCACGAGCATGATGGGTCAAGACGAACACTGGAACGTGATACGGCGGATTGTTTCCCCACCAGCCTTTCCAGTCTGTGTCCGCCCAAGCCCCGCGAATGGGTCCGAACATGTTCCTGCCGAGAATCCAGGCCCCAACGTTCTGAAAGCCACGGGCGGCGAAATCATCGTCAACCCCGGTCGTACCGCCTTCCTTGCCGAACAACGCCCGCTGCAACGTGCGTGTTGGGAACAGCCACTGGTGCAGCTCCGTTCCGCCTACGCCGAGCGGATTGTTGATGTCCTGCTTCGGGCCGGCGCCGTATCCGTCGAGCGAGATGGTGAATCCCTCGACGCGAACTCGTGTCATCGTTTGCCTCCATTTGGACGTCCAATGTTTGAGGTGAGCGGGCCGTCGCCGCAGAGGCGCTCGGCCTGCGGAGCGAATGATGACACTGGCCGCTGCGAGGCCGAGTCCGAGCGTCCGGTACCACCTGTCCCGGATGTCGGGCGGTGAGTTCGGCGCCATGAGATGCACAGCTGTAGTTCGGTGAGCCGCGCATCACAGCTACCCGTCGGTCGCCAATGGACGGTGAGGCGTGGTAAGGCAGCTCGGGTGTTGTTCAGGCGCCGATCGCATTGGTTCGCATGCCGCTGCTAGTGCAGTGTTTCGAACTCCGTGGAACTTAAGAAAACCGATGGATTTGCGCCTAGCCAGGACGGCAAAGACGCGGTTTTATGTTCCACGGAGTGTGAAACACTGCACTAGACATGCGGCGCATGCGCAGAACGCCACCGCACGCACCCCGTGACCCCTCGAGCCGCGCGGTGCGACCGCCGCAGGTGGCGCCCTTGCGCTACGTCACCATCGACCTCTTTGCGACCATCACCGGCCTTACGCCCGGCGCGGTCCGCAAGAGGATCGAACGCGGCGTTTACGTCGAGGGCAAACAGTACCGGCGCGCACCAGACGGCTGGCTGTGGATGGACACCAAGGGACACGAGCAATGGGTCGAAGCGGAGACGGCATAGAGATCCGGCCGAATAGCATTCGTCTCTTCTTCGTCGACCCGGACAGCGTGCGGCGACGGGAGACGCTGACGCAACGGCGTGCCGATGAAGCCCACTGCGGCCAACGTCGCCTACGCGCGCCTGCAGGCCGACAAGCTGCGCAGGGCGATCGAGTTGGGCACCTTTCAGCTCGCCGACTTCTTTCCCGATTCCCCGCGCGCCGAGGAGGCCACGCCCGACCCGCGTCCAACGACGTTCGGCCCGTTGGCCGACCTCTGGCTGGACGCTCGGGAGAGCTGGCCCACGCCACATTTGCGCAGTACCGCGGTGCCATCGCGTTCTGGATGCAACTTCTCGGGGCTGACACACCGCTCGATCAACTGACACACCAGGTGCTCACAGCCAAGCTGGGTGGGCCTCCGCCAAGCTGTTCAACAACTACCTGATCCCGCTGCGCGGCATCTTTTTTGAGTACACCGACGCCCGGGTACTGCTCAACCCGACGAACGGCATCAGCAACCGCAGAATCGTCAAGAAGCTGCCCGATCCATTCACCGCCGCCGAGCGCGACCGCATCCTCGCGGACATGGAGCAGCACTACGACCCGAGGATCGTCGCCTACTTCACCTTCGCCTTCTACACGGGCATGCGGCCCGAGGAGATCATCGCGCTGCAATGGGGCGACATCGACTGCGAGAGCGGGCTGGTGCGCGTGCAACGCGTACGCACCTTCCGCGGCAGCGAGTCGGAGCGCACCAAGACCTACGTACACGTTCGTCAAGCGCGACGACCACGGCCGCGAGCGCGACGTCTTCGAGAACCCGGTCACCGGCCGTCCCTGGCACGACGAGCGCAGTCAGC
>CBINKC010000028.1:0-35991 GCA_966251135.1 uncultured Burkholderiaceae bacterium | reverse complement strand
GGCCTTGATGTTGGGATGGATGCGCGCCTCGAAGTTGCGGTTGCCCGACAGCACGGCGGCGCACACGAGGTTGTTCGTGTAGATGGTCTCGTTGATCTCGGGCGTGAGGTCGCCGGCATTGCCGATGCAAGTCGTGCAGCCGTAGGCCGCCACCGTGAAGCCCAGTTCCTCCAGGTAGGGCAGCAGCTCGGTCTTCTGCAGGTACTCGGTCACGATGCGCGAGCCCGGCGCCAGCGAGGTCTTGATGTGCTTCTTGACCTTGAGCCCGGCTTTCACCGCCTTCTTGGCGAGCAAGCCCGCCGCGAGCAGCACGCTGGGGTTGGAGGTGTTGGTGCAGGAGGTGATGGCGGCGATCAGCACGTCGCCGTTGTGCAGCTCGATGCCATCGCGCGTGGTGTACAGCGGGTCGAGCTTTTCGGCGGGTTGGTTGAAACCGTTCTCGGCCACGGGCTTGGAAAAGAGCGCGGTGAACTGCTCCTTCACATGGCCGATCTCGATGCGGTCCTGCGGGCGCTTGGGGCCCGCGAGGCTGGGCGCCACGGTACCCAGATCCAGCCGCACCACGCTGCTGTAGTCGATCTCCCCCGGCTTCGGCACGCCGAACAGGCCCTGCGCCTTGAAGTAGGCCTCGAAGGCGGTGATCTCCCTCGGCGTGCGGCCGGTGCCGCGGAAGTAGTCGATCGTCTTGGCGTCCACCGGGAAGAAGCCCATGGTCGCGCCGTACTCGGGCGCCATGTTCGCAATGGTGGCGCGATCGGGCACCGCGAGGCTGGCTGTGCCCTCGCCGAAAAACTCGACGAATTTGCCCACCACCTTCTCGCGGCGCAAGATTTCCGTGACGGTGAGCACCAGGTCGGTCGCCGTCACCCCTTCGCGCAGCCGCCCGGTGAGTTCGAAGCCCACGACATCGGGCGTCAGCAGATACACCGGCTGGCCGAGCATGCCCGCTTCGGCCTCGATGCCCCCGACGCCCCACCCCACGACGCCGATGCCGTTGATCATCGTCGTGTGGCTGTCCGTGCCCACGAGTGTGTCGGGGTAGTAGGTGCCTTCTTGCGTGCGGTGCACGCCGCGGGCCAGGTACTCCAGGTTCACCTGGTGCACGATCCCGAAGCCCGGCGGCACGACGCCGAAGGTGTCGAAAGCCTGCATGCCCCACTTCATGAATTCGTAGCGCTCCCGGTTGCGCTGGAACTCGAGCTTCATGTTGAGATCCAGCGCGTCGCGTGTGCCGTAGTGATCGACCATCACGGAGTGGTCGACCACCAGGTCCACGGGCACGAGCGGCTCGATCGTCTTGGGATCCTTGCCCATGTCGGCGGCCACGTTGCGCATGGCCGCCAGGTCGCACAGCAGCGGCACGCCCGTAAAGTCCTGCAGCACCACGCGTGCCACGACGAATGGGATTTCGTCGGTGCGCGGCGCATGAGGCTTCCAGTTCGCCAGCTGCGCCACGTGCTCGGCGGTCACCTTCTTGCCGTCGCAATTGCGCAGCACGCTCTCCAGCACCACGCGCAAGGACACCGGCAGCCGGTTCACGTTGGGGTATCTGTGCGCCAGCGCGGGCAGCGAGAACAACTGCGCCTCTCCCGCCGGGCCGGGCCCGGCGTCGAAGCTCTTCAGGGTGTCGAAGAAGGCATGGGGTGCGGGCGCGGTGGGCATGACAACAAGACCTCGTGGCTGGGGTGGCAAAGGGTCGCTAAGCGGCGGGAAATTATTGTGTGAACCACGCGGCCCGCACAGCGTTGCGGGCGATTCCTGCACCGGGCACAGGTCCTCGCGTCCAGATTGTTGCGCGACGCCACCACGTGAGCTAGTTGCGGGGCCAAAAGCACCGCGGCCGCACGGAGGGTTTCCGTGCGGCCGCATGTCAGGGATGGACGCCGGGCGTCAGGCCGTCACTTGCTGGGCGGTACGCGAGAAGTCGTCGATCCGGTCGAAGTTCATGTACTGGTAGATCTTCTCGCCGTGCAGGTTGATCACCCCGATGTCGGCCAGATACTCCTCGCGTGTCGGGATGCGGCCCAGCCGCGAGCAGATGGCGGCCAGCTCGGCCGAGCCGAGGTACACGTTGCTGTTCTTGCCCAGGCGGTTGGGGAAGTTGCGCGTGGAAGTGGAGAACACCGTCGCGCCTTCCTTGACCTGAGCCTGGTTGCCCATGCACAGGCTGCAGCCGGGCATCTCCATGCGCGCGCCGGCCATACCCAGCACGCCATAGTGGCCTTCCTCGGTGAGCTGCTTCTGGTCCATGCGCGTGGGCGGCGCGACCCACAGCTTGACCGGGATGTCGCGCTTGCCTTCCAGCAGCTTCGAGGCGGCACGGAAATGGCCGATGTTCGTCATGCATGAGCCGATGAACACCTCGTCGATCTTGGCGCCCGCCACGTCGGACAGCGTCTTCACGTCGTCCGGGTCGTTGGGGCAGGCCACGATGGGTTCGGTGATCTCGGCCAGGTCGATCTCGATCACGGCCGTGTATTCGGCGTCGGCGTCGGCCTTGAGCAACTGAGGGCTCTTCAGCCACGCCTCCTGAGCCGCGATGCGGCGCTGGAGCGTGCGCGCGTCCTGGTAGCCGTTGGCGATCATCCATCTCATGAGCGTGATGTTGCTCTGGATGTACTCGATGATCGGCTCCTTGTCGAGGTGCACGGTGCAGGCGGCGGCCGAGCGCTCGGCCGATGCATCGGACAGCTCGAACGCTTGTTCCACCTTCAGGTCGGGCAGGCCTTCGATTTCCAGGATGCGGCCGGAGAAGATGTTTTTCTTGCCCTTCTTGTCCACCGTGAGCAGGCCCTGCTTGATGGCATACAGCGGGATCGCGTTCACCAGGTCGCGCAGGGTCACGCCCGGCTGCATCTTGCCCTTGAAGCGCACAAGCACGCTCTCGGGCATGTCCAGCGGCATCACCCCCGTGGCGGCGGCGAAGGCCACAAGGCCCGAGCCTGCGGGAAAGCTGATACCGATCGGAAAGCGCGTATGGCTGTCGCCGCCCGTGCCCACTGTGTCAGGCAGCAGGAAGCGGTTGAGCCAGCTGTGGATCACGCCGTCGCCCGGGCGCAGCGCGACGCCGCCGCGTGTGCTGATGAACGCCGGCAGCTCGCGGTGCATCTTCACGTCCACCGGCTTGGGGTAGGCCGCGGTGTGGCAGAACGACTGCATGACCAGGTCAGCCGAGAAGCCCAGGCAAGCCAAGTCCTTGAGCTCGTCGCGCGTCATCGGGCCGGTGGTGTCCTGCGAGCCGACCGACGTCATGCGCGGTTCGCAGTAGGTGCCTGGGCGCACGCCCTTGTCTTCGGGCAGGCCGCAGGCGCGGCCAACCATCTTCTGCGCCAGGGTGTAGCCGCGGCCGGTGTCGGCGGGGTTCTTCGGCAAGCGGAACAGGGTCGACGGCGGCAGGCTCAGTGCCTCGCGAGCCTTGGCCGTGAGGCCGCGGCCGATGATGAGCGGGATTCGGCCGCCGGCTCGCACCTCGTCGAACAGCACGTCGCTCTTCACCTTGAACTCGGCGATCAACTTGCCGTTCTTGAGTGCCTTGCCTTCGTAAGGCCGCAGCTCGATGGTGTCGCCCATCTCCATCTGGCTCACGTCGAGCTCGATGGGCAGCGCGCCCGCGTCTTCCATGGTGTTGTAGAAGATCGGTGCGATCTTGCCGCCCAGGCACACGCCGCCGTAGCGCTTGTTGGGCACGTAGGGGATGTCCTCGCCGGTGAACCACAGCACCGAGTTGGTGGCGGACTTGCGCGAGGAGCCCGTGCCGACCACGTCGCCCACGTAAGCCACGAGGTTCCCCTTGGCGCGCAGCGATTCGATGAACTTGACGGGGCCGCGCTTGCCGTCTTCCTCAGGCGTGATGCCGGGGCGGGCGTTCTTCAGCATCGCCAGCGCATGCAGCGGGATGTCGGGCCGGCTCCAGGCGTCGGGGGCGGGGGACAGGTCGTCGGTGTTCGTCTCGCCCGGCACCTTGAATACGGTGATCGTCAGGCTTTGCGGCAGCTCGGGGCGGCTGGTGAACCACTCGGCATCGGCCCAGCTTTGCAGCACCGCTCGCGCGTTCGCGTTGCCCTGGTCGGCCTTCTCCTTCACGTCGTGGAACTGATCGAACATCAGGAGCGTGTTCTTCAGCGCGGCTGCGCCCACCGCGCCGACCTCGGCATCGTCGAGCAGCTCGATCAGCGGGCTGATGTTGTAGCCGCCCAGCATGGTGCCCAGCAGTTCGGTCGCCTTGCTGCGGGTCACCAGCCGGCACTTCTCGGTGCCGTGCGCCACGGCGGCCAGGTAGGAGGCCTTGACTTTCGCCGCGTCGTCCACGCCGGCAGGCACGCGATGCGTGATCAGATCGACCAGGAACGGCTCCTCGCCTTGCGGAGGCGCTTTCATCAGCTCGATGAGCTCGGCCGTCTGCGTGGCAGTGAGCGGCAAGGGCGGGATGCCGAGGGCAGCGCGTTCGGCGACGTGTTGACGATAGGCGGTGAGCATGTGGTTGTTGGCGAAGTGAGGGGAAGAAGGGTGGGGGGCGCGGCCGGCCCGGGCAGGAACGCTATCCCGCTTGTGGCGTGATGACCTTGAGGCCTTTGAAGTACTCGCGGAAGAACCCGGCATCGCGGGTAATGAGACCGGTGCACTGCAAGAGCGCGTGCGCGCCGACCAGGAAATCGGGAATGGTCCGGGGCGTCACGGCAGCAGAGCCTCCTGCACGCAGCCGCTCCTTGTACTTTCGCTGCATTTCGCCTGCGCGCACGGCGGCGCGCTGCTCGATGGCGGAGTAGGTCACGCCCATCTCCTCCAGCGCGTCCATCACCTGCGCGCCGTGGCCCAGGCCGGCAGTGACCTCGCTCACCACCACGTCGCACACGACGACCGGCCCGCGGCCCAGCGCCATGCGCAGGCACGCCTCTGCCGCGTCGGCGCGCGGGTCGTCGCCGAGGAGGTCGATGAGCACGGAGGTGTCGACGGCGATGGTCACGGCTCGACCGGGTCGCCGGGCGCACGCCCGCGCAGCCCGCGCATGATGTCGTCGGTGGACACGCCCTGCGGCAGCTTGAAGCGCCCGCGGGCGCGTGAGATGGCATCGTCCACGTTCTTGCGCAGGATGATGCGGCTGCCGTCGAGCTCGACCTTCAGCAGCGTGCCCTTGGTGAGGCCCAGTGCGTCGCGCACGGCCTTGGGTAGCGTGATCTGCCCGCGTTCGGCCACAGTGGCTTCCATGGCCTGCTCCTGGAGTCGGTATGCATTGATTGTACATACCGCACTTCACGTACTCGGCGGGTGCCGCACAACGAAAAGGGCGCCGTGGCGCCCTTTTCACCCAGGGTGCGAAAAGACTACAGCGAGGCGCGCTGTTGGTTCTGCGTGCAGCTGTCGACCATGCGCTGGCCGGCCTTGGTGTTCATCAGCATCGACTTACTTGGTATCTGCAGCCACATCACACCGGCGCGGCGATCTTCCAGCCGGACGGCGCCCGTGCTCGTTTCCTGGGGCACCATCATGTAGGTGGCGTTCTTGTAGCCCACGTGGAAATGGCCCGGCTTGCCATCCACGGGAAAGACGCTCACCTGCTGGTCGAACTCGCACTTGGCATTGCCGGTCATCACGCGGGAGGCGATTTCGAGCTGGGTGGGCGAGAGGCTTTCTGCTGCCGCCTGCTGTGGCGCTGGCTGGGCTTGGGGCGGCTTTGCCTGTGCCCCTGAAACGAAGGTCATGGAGGCCGCGCAGAGGGCGGCAAGGACGAACGGACGGATCATGAAACGCTCCTTGGACCAGGGCCCCGTGTCGTTTGGGGCTGAGTCGGATGTTCGGCACGATCGGCCCAACCCTTCAAACGCATTGCGTGACAAGTTGGACAACCCGCCCGCTTTTCGGCGGTCGTTCCCAATCCAGGCGTCCAGTCCCCTCGGGCAACTGTGCGCGCTGCGGTCGCGGCGTGCGATCAGCCGGATAGTCAGGCAGGACGCATGAGCAGTTCGCGTGCCTTTGGAGGGGGGAGGGTGGCGCGGGCCCGCTCCAGAGGACTTGTGCCCGCAGCGCGGGCGGTGTCGCGCGGGCTCTTACGCGGAGGGCGTCTGCGCCTGCGTGAAGAAGGCTGCGATCACGTCCGCCGGGAACTCGTGCCCGGTGCGCCCTGCGCGCTCGATCACCTGCCAGTAGTACCGGTAGCTGGCGCGGTCGTGCAGCGTGTCGCGATGCCGGATCGGAGCCCAGCTGGCGGCCTGGGCGGCCGCCACGATCTCGAGGGCCTCGTCCACTTCGGCTGCCGTGGGAGCGAACGCTTCCACGATGGGGCGGATCTGGTTCGGGTGGATGCTCCACATGCGCGTATAGCCTAGCTCCCGGCACGCCTTGCCGGCGGCTTGTGCAATGGCTCGCGCATCGTTGAATTCGGTCACCACGCCATGTGATGGGGTCTTGCCATGCGCATGGCAGGCCGCCACGATCTCCAGCTTGGCGCGTACCACCAGCGGGTGGGTGAACTGGCCCTGCGCGCTCATCCCGTGTGCCGGGATGGCTCCGCGGTGGGCCGACACGAAGTCCATCAGCCCGAAGGACAGCGATTCCACGCGCGGGTGGGCGGCAATCTCATCCACCTGGCGCAATGCACCGTGGGTTTCCACGAGGAAGTGCAGCGGGATGCGCCGGCCGAGGGCACGCGTGCGGATGAAGTGGTCGACCTCCAGGCAGGCTTGCTCCACGTCCGCCAGGTGCCTCGGCTTGGGCACCATGAGGTAGGCAAGGCGGTGGCCTGCGCGGCCGATGAGCGTGTCGAGGTCCTCCTCGAACGAGGGGTGGTCCACGGGATGCACCCGGGCGCCGACCCGATCGTGGCGGTTGAGTTCAGACGAGACCAGTTCCGCCACCAGCTGCGCATGCTCGCGCTCGCCCCCGATGGGCGCGCCGTCTTCGCAGTCGAGCGTGACATCGAACACCGGGCCCATCTCCGCCTGCAGTTCAAGGCTCCTGCGCATGCGCGCCTCGACGCCGGCGTAGTGGTCGCACACCGGCAACATCTGCTGCGTCATCTCGCAAGCCTCAAACAGGGCGTCGCGAGGATGGACCCGGGCGCTCATTCGACGTGCCTCGCGGTTCGGGGCTGCTCGTGAGCCGGCCTGGTGTTCCTGCTCACAGCAGGTGCTTCACTCCGTCCTGCTCTTCTTGCAGTTCATTGAGCGTCAGGTTGATTCGCTCCTGGCTGAAGGGGTCGATTTCGAGGCCTTCGACCACCTTGTACTCGCCGCCTGCGGTCGTGACTGGGAAGCCGAACATCGTGTCCTTGGGAATGCCGTACCAGCCGTCCGAGGGGATCCCCATGGTGACCCACTTGCCCTGGCTGCCCAGCGCCCAGTCACGCATGTGGTCGATGGCAGCGTTTGCAGCCGAAGCGGCTGAAGACAGCCCGCGCGCCTCGATGATGGCCGCGCCGCGCTTGCCCACCGTGGGCAGGAAGACGTTGCGGTTCCATTCCTCGTCGTTGATCAGCTGCTTGACTGGCCGGCCGTCGATGGTGGCGAAGCGGTAGTCGGCGTACATCGTCGGGGAGTGGTTGCCCCACACGGTCAGCTTTTCGATGGAGGACACTGGCTTACCGGTGCGTGCCGCGATCTGGCTCAGCGCGCGGTTATGGTCTAGCCGCAGCATCGCAGTGAAATTCTTGCGCGGCAGGTCGGGTGCGCTCTTCATTGCGATGTAGGCATTGGTGTTGGCCGGGTTGCCCACCACCAGCACCTTGACGTTGCGGGAAGCAGCGGCGTTGAGGGCCTTGCCCTGTGCCGTGAAGATCTGGGCATTGGCCGACAGCAGGTCTTTGCGCTCCATGCCGGGGCCGCGCGGACGAGCGCCTACGAGCAGCGCGTAATCTGTGTCCTTGAACGCGGAACTCGGGTCGCTGTGAGCCTGCATCCCGGTCAGCAGCGGGAAGGCGCAGTCTTCGAGCTCCATCATCACGCCCTTCAGTGCCTTCTGCGCCTTCTCATCGGGGATCTCCAGCAACTGCAGGGCGACCGGCTGGTCCTTGCCCAGCATTTCGCCGGAAGCGATGCGGAACAGCAGCGCATAGCCGATCTGGCCGGCGGCGCCGGTGACGGCGACACGTACGGGTTGCTTGCTCATGGATGACTCCAACTTAGGGTGGACGAGGAAACCGGTGGGGCGCCATGGAGATGCGTAGGCGTGGCGCTGCGGAGGCGAAGTGTAGGCCAGCACCCCCGGCGGCGAGCCGGTCACCGCAGAAGGTGTGAATGAATCCGGGGCGTCCAGAGCAGCGCCCCAGAACATGCCCAATCAAGCGCGCAAAGCACAGCCATAGCTCGGGCTACGGCGAGCGTTTGCAGAGACTAGTGGGCGCGTTCCGGCGTCATGAGCGGGCATGTCGGCTTCGTCACACCTTCTCTCAGGGTCTGTTCGTGATCTTATGTCTTACATAAGACAATAGTTAAGTTTTCGTGGACGACAGTTGTCATCCTGTGCTGGAATCAGGGTCATGGCCGCCCCTACGCCGTCGTCGCAGGCTCTCCGCTCCGCGGAGGCAGACGGCCCGGCCTTCAGTCCCCTGTACCGGCAAATCAAGGCTTTGATCACGCGCAGCCTGGAGGCTGGCGAATGGCGTCCGGGCGAAGCCATCCCCAGCGAAGTGGAACTGGCTGCGCGCTTCAAGGTGAGCCAGGGCACGGTGCGCAAGGCCATTGACGAACTCGCCACCGACAACCTAGTGGTGCGCCGCCAGGGCAAGGGCACTTTCGTGGCCACGCATGCCGAGGAGAGGGTGCAGTTCCGGTTCCTGCGCCTCGCCCCGGACGACGGCCAGGCCGCGGCCGCCGAGCGGCGCTTCATCGACTGCCGCCGCCTGCGCGCGCCATCCGACATTGCCCGCACACTCGACCTGAAGTCCGGTGATGCGGTGGTGCTGATCCGGCGGGTACTCAAGTTCCGCGGCGCTCCGGTCGTGCTCGACGACATCTGGTTGCCGGGCCAGCTGTTCAGAGGGCTGACCGCCGAGCGCCTCAGCGGCTACCGGGGGCCAATGTATGGTTTGTTCGAGAGCGAGTTCGGTGTGCGCATGATCCGGGCGGCAGAGAAGATACGCGCAGTCGCGGCCGATGCGACGGCGGCTGAACTGCTCGGCATGCCGGTCGGCGCGCCGCTGCTCAGTGTGGAGCGGCTGTCCATGACATATGGCGACAAGCCAGTGGAGTTCAGACGTGGTCTGTACAACACCGCTGGGCATCACTATCGAAACGAACTGAGCTGAACGGGCGCATCACCCGGGGCATCAACCGGATGCAGTTCACTGCACTCAGCTGGTCGAGCTGTTGCATTGCAATAAAATCGACGGGTTTCGTTTGATTACAAGGCGTGGGGTATGGCGGCAGAGACAACGACAGAGCAACGACCGGGAACCATGCGTCTCATGGACGCGCTCACCGGGTACAGGTACCCGGTGATGGCCATCGTGTCCATCCTTCATCGCATCAGCGGCATGCTGATGTTCTTCCTGCTGCCCTTTATCGTCTGGCTTTTCGATGCCAGCCTCAGCTCCGAAATCTCCTACGCCCGCTTCACCAGCGTCTTCGTGGCCGGTGTCGGCTTCCTCCCCGGTTGGTTCATGAAGCTCGTGGCCCTCGCCCTGATCTGGGCCTACCTGCATCACTTCATCGCCGGCCTGCGGCACCTCTGGATGGATGTCACGCACTCGGTCGGTCTTGAATTCGGTCGCCAGTCGGCGTTCTTCACGCTGGTGGCGAGCGGCCTGCTGACGCTGGTGCTCGGCGCCAGGCTCTTCTTCTCCTGATCGGCATCCCATGGCACATACCTATGGCTCAAAGCGCATCGTCGTCGGTGCGCATTACGGCATGCGCGACTGGCTCGCCCAGCGCATCACGGCGACGCTGATGTCTGCCTACACGATCGTGCTGCTGGTGATGTACATCCTGCCGTCCTACGGGACTGGCATTGATGGCGAACGCATCTCGCTGACCGGCTACGACAAGTGGGCGGGCATCTTCGCCCCGCACTGGATGAAGCTGTTCACCTTCGTGGTGATCGTCTCGCTGGCCTACCACGCCTGGGTCGGCATGCGAGATGTATGGATGGACTATGTGAAGTCCGTCGCCCTGCGGCTGGCGCTGCAGGTGCTCACAATGGTGTGGTTGGTGGCCTGCCTCGGTTGGTCGATTCAAGTGCTTTGGAGATTGTGAACGTGGCGGCTATCCCATCCAACGTCAGCAAGCGCAAGTTCGACGTCGTCATCGTCGGTGCCGGCGGCTCAGGCATGCGGGCCTCTCTCCAGCTGGCCCGCGCGGGGCTCAACGTCGCGGTGCTGTCCAAGGTGTTCCCCACCCGTTCGCACACCGTGGCCGCGCAAGGTGGCATCGGCGCCTCGCTGGGCAACATGAGCGAGGACAACTGGCACTACCACTTCTTCGACACCGTCAAGGGTTCCGACTGGCTGGGCGACCAGGATGCGATCGAGTTCATGTGCCGTGAGGCGCCGCACGTCGTCTACGAACTCGAGCACTTCGGCATGCCTTTCGACCGCAACCCCGACGGTACGATCTACCAGCGTCCCTTCGGTGGTCATACCGCGAACTACGGCGAAAAGCCTGTGCAGCGCGCCTGCGCCGCGGCCGACCGCACGGGCCATGCGATGCTTCACACGCTGTACCAGCAGAACGTGAAGGCGCGCACCCAGTTCTTCGTCGAGTGGATGGCGCTCGACCTCATCCGCGATGCCGAGGGCGACGTGGTGGGGGTCACCGCGCTCGAAATGGAGACGGGCGACGTCCACATCCTGCAGGGCAAGACCGTGCTGCTGGCGACCGGTGGCGCCGGGCGCATCTTCGCCGCCTCGACCAACGCCTTCATCAACACGGGTGATGGCCTGGGCATGGCCGCGCGTGCCGGGATCCCGCTGGAGGACATGGAGTTCTGGCCGTTCCACCCCACCGGCGTGGCCGGCGCGGGGGTGCTGCTCACCGAGGGCTGCCGCGGCGAAGGCGCAATCCTGCGCAACAGCAATGGCGAGCGCTTCATGGAGCGTTACGCTCCCACACTGAAGGATCTTGCGCCCCGGGATTTCGTCTCCCGCTGCATGGACCAGGAAATCAAGGAAGGGCGAGGCTGCGGTCCCAACAAGGACTATGTCGTGCTCGACATGACCCACTTGGGCGCTGACACCATCCTGAAGCGCCTGCCCTCGGTCTATGAGATTGGCCACAACTTCGCCAATGTCGACATCACCAAGGAGCCTATCCCGGTGGTGCCCACCATCCACTACCAGATGGGTGGCATCCCGACCAACATTCATGGCCAGGTGGTGGCGCCGAAGAACGGCAATCCAAACGCTGTGATCAGCGGCCTGTACGCCGTAGGCGAGTGCTCTTGCGTCAGCGTGCACGGGGCCAACCGGCTGGGCACCAACTCACTGCTCGACCTGCTGGTCTTTGGCCGCGCTGCAGGCAAGCACATTACTGATACGGCGCTGGCAAACAAGGCGCACAAGGATCTGCCGGCCGATGCGGCCGATTACACCCTGTCGCGGCTGGCGAAGTACGAGTCGAGCAGGAACGGCGAGTACGCGCAGGACGTGGCCAATGACATCCGCCGGACCATGCAGCAGCATGCCGGTGTGTTCCGCACCCAGGCGTCCATGGACGAGGGCGTAAGCAAGATCAAGGCGGTGGCCGAGCGCGTGAAGACCATTCACCTGGCGGACAAGTCCAAGGTGTTCAACACGGCGCGCATCGAGGCGCTGGAAGTCGAGAACCTCATGGAAGCCGCGTTGGCGACCATGATCTCCGCGGCTGCGCGTAGGGAAAGCCGTGGCGCGCACACCGTGAACGATTACGCCGACAGCGCGGAATTCCCGAACGGCCGCAACGATCGCGACTGGCTCAAGCACACGCTGTGGTTCAAGGATGGCAACCGCCTTGAGTACAAGCCGGTCAACCTGAAGCCCCTCACGGTTGAATCGGTACCGCCCAAGGTGCGGTCCTTCTGAACGTTGGGACACGAGAGAACCAGATGACCAAGCGCGTATTCCATATCTACCGCTACGATCCCGATACCGACGCCAAGCCGCGCATGCAGACCTTGGAGGTCGAGCTCGACGGCAGCGAGCGCATGCTGCTCGACGCGCTCATGAAGCTGAAGGCGCTCGATCCGACGCTGAGCTTCCGCCGCTCGTGCCGGGAAGGCGTATGCGGCTCCGACGCGATGAACATCAACGGCAAGAACGGGCTGGCATGCCTCACAAACATGCGCGCGCTCAAGGACCCGATCGTGCTCAAGCCGCTGCCCGGGCTGCCCGTCATCCGCGACCTCATCGTCGACATGACACAGTTCTTCAAGCAATACCACTCCATCAAGCCGTATCTCGTCAACGACGAGCCGCCGCCCGAAAAGGAGCGCCTGCAAAGCCCCGAGGAGCGCGAGGAGCTGAACGGTCTGTACGAGTGCATCCTGTGCGCGAGCTGCTCCACCAGTTGCCCCAGCTTCTGGTGGAACCCGGACAAGTTCGTGGGGCCCGCGGGCCTGCTGCAGGCCTATCGCTTCATTGCCGACAGCCGTGACCAGGCCACCGGCGAGCGACTGGACAACCTCGAAGACCCGTACCGCCTGTTCCGCTGCCACACGATCATGAACTGCGTGGACGTTTGTCCGAAGGGGCTCAATCCCACCAAGGCCATCGGCAAGATCAAGGAGCTGATGGTCCGGCGTGCGGTCTGAGTCGCCCCCGTTCAGCTTCCGGCAAGCTAGGCGATGCAGAGTTCAGTCGATGCCCGCACCTTGAGCAAGCTGCGCTGGCGCTGCCGCCGCGGCCTGCTCGAGAACGACCTGCTCATCGAGCGGTTTTTCGAGCGCCACGGGGCAAACCTCACCGAGGTGCAGGCGCGGGGACTCGAGATCCTGATGGAACTGTCCGATAACGACCTTCTCGACCTGCTGCTCGCTCGCCAGGAGCCGGCAGGTGACTTGCTGCGCGAGGATGTCGTGCAGGTGCTCGGCCTGATGCGCTCGCAGTAACGGTCCGCACAGCGCGCAGCCTTTCTCCCACTTTTCCAAGGAACCGCCATGATTCCGTCCGATGTGAAAGCCACCCTGTCGTTTTCCGACGGCAGCCCGAGCATGGAATTGCCGATCTACAAGGGCAGCATCGGCCCAGATGTAATCGATATCCGCAAGCTCTATGCCCAGACCGGCAGGTTCACCTACGATCCTGGGTTCCTGTCCACGGCTGCGTGCCAGTCCACGATTACCTACATCGACGGCGACAAGGGTGAACTGCTGTACCGCGGCTACCCGATCGAACAGCTGGCCACGCAGTGCGACTTCCTGGAGGTGTGCTACCTGCTGCTCAAGGGTGAACTGCCCACGCCTGAGCAGAAGGGCGACTTCGTCAAGCTCGTGACGAACCACACCATGGTCAACGAGCAGATGCAGTTTTTTCTGCGCGGCTTCCGCCGCGACGCGCATCCCATGGCCGTCATGACGGGCCTGGTGGGCGCGCTGTCGGCCTTCTATCACGACAGCACCGACATCCATAACCCCCAGCACCGCGAGATCGCGGCCATCCGCTTGATCGCGAAGATGCCTACGCTGGTGGCCATGGCCTACAAGTACGGTGTCGGCCAGCCCTACATCTACCCGAAGAACTCGCTGTCGTACTCGGCGAACTTCATGCGCATGATGTTCGCTACCCCATGCGAGGAGTACGAGCCCAACGACGTCCTGGTGCGCGCGATCGACCGCATCTTCATCCTGCACGCTGACCACGAGCAAAACGCGTCCACCTCGACGGTGCGTTTGTGCGGCTCCTCCGGCACCAATCCGTTCGCGGCCATTGCAGCGGGTGTGGCATGTCTCTGGGGCCCGGCGCACGGCGGTGCCAACGAGGCCGCCCTCACCATGCTCGAAGACGTGCAGCGCATGGGTGGCGTCGAGAAGATCGGCGAGTTCATCAAGCAGGTGAAGGACAAGAACTCGGGCATCAAGCTCATGGGCTTCGGCCACCGGGTCTACAAGAACTACGACCCGCGCGCCAAGCTCATGCGCGAGACCTGCCACGAGGTGCTGGATGCGCTGGGCAAGAACAACGACCCGATCCTCAAGCTCGCCATGGAGCTGGAGAAGATCGCACTGGAGGACGAGTACTTCGTCGCGCGCAAGCTCTACCCCAACGTCGATTTCTATTCGGGCATCGTCCAGCGCGCCATCGGTATTCCGGTGAGCCTTTTCACTGCCATCTTCGCGTTGGCTCGCACCGTCGGCTGGATCGCCCAGCTCAACGAGATGATCGGCGACCCCGAGTACAAGATCGGTCGTCCGCGCCAGCTCTACCACGGGGCCGTCAAGCGCAACGTGGTGCCGCTGGATCAGCGCGGCTGATCTATAGGACGCACCGTCGCTCGGTCTGCTGAGCGACGGCGTTGCCTCTTCCGACACCTCTTGCTCTGCCCGCGGATGCTCTGCGCGGGTGCCCGGCGCCCGACAGGTCTGCGCCACGGATTGCGCCCACGTCCGCACCCGCGGTTTCGTCCGACGTGACCGCCTAGAATCGCGGTTCTCAAGCATCCCGCACGCCGCCATGGGCCGCACGCTGTACGACAAGATCTGGGACGAGCATGTCGTCCACACCGAAGAAGACGGCACCGCCGTCCTCTATATCGATCGCCATCTGGTGCACGAGGTCACCAGTCCGCAGGCGTTCGAGGGCCTGGAGCTTTCGGGCCGCAAGGTGTGGCGCATCTCGGCCAACCTGGCAGTCAGTGACCATAACGTGCCAACCACCGACCGCTCGCACGGTATCGAGGATCCCGTGTCTCGTCTGCAGGTCGAAACGCTTGACGCCAACTGCGATCGGTACGGCATTACGCAGTTCAAGATGACGGACAAGCGCCAGGGGATCGTCCACGTCATCGGCCCCGAGCAGGGTGCCACGCTGCCCGGCATGACCGTGGTCTGCGGCGATTCCCACACTTCCACGCACGGCGCGTTCGGGGCGCTGGCGCACGGTATCGGCACCAGCGAAGTCGAGCACGTGCTTGCTACACAGACGCTCTTGGCTAAGAAGGCCAAGAACATGCTGGTCAATGTGGAAGGGCAACTGCCGCGGGGCTGCAGCGCAAAGGATATCGTTCTCGCCGTTATTGGCCGCATCGGCACAGCCGGCGGTACCGGCTATACCATCGAATTCGCGGGTTCGGCGATCCGCGCGCTCACCGTGGAAGGCCGCATGACGGTGTGCAACATGGCGATCGAGGCGGGTGCTCGTGCGGGCCTGGTGGGCGTCGACGAGACCACGTTGGCCTATGTGCAGGGCCGCCCGTTTTCGCCCAAAGGGGTGGAACTGGAGCGGGCGATGGCCTACTGGCGGACCCTGCGCTCCGATCCCGATGCGAGGTGGGACGCGGTGGTCGAGATCGATGCCTCATCCATCCGCCCGCAAGTCACATGGGGTACATCGCCGGAGATGGTGGTCTCGATCGAGGATCGGGTGCCCGATCCCGAGCGCGAGAAGGATCCCACTCGTCGCAGTGCGATGGAACGCGCGCTCGCCTACATGGCGTTGGAGCCGAACCGGGCCATGTCCGACATCCATGTCGACAAGGTTTTCATTGGCTCGTGCACGAACTCCCGCATCGAAGACCTTCGCGAAGCGGCGAGCGTGGTGCGCAAGCTCGGCGGCAAAGTGGCACGCAACGTGAAGCTCGCCATGGTCGTGCCTGGCTCAGGCCTCGTCAAGGAGCAGGCCGAGCGGGAGGGCCTCGATCTGGTCTTCAAGGCGGCAGGCTTCGAGTGGCGCGAACCGGGCTGCTCCATGTGCCTGGCGATGAACGCCGATCGCTTGGAACCGGGCGAGCGCTGTGCATCGACCTCGAACCGCAACTTCGAAGGCCGGCAGGGGGCGGGTGGTCGTACCCACCTCGTAAGCCCCTCGATGGCGGCCGCAGCCGCCATCGAGGGTCATTTCGTGGATGTGCGACGCCTCGCCTGACACTCGCACCGGAAAGAGCACTTGCCATGCAGCCGTTTCGCATTCACAAAGGCCTGGTCGCGCCGATCGACCGGGAGAACGTCGACACCGACGCCATCATCCCGAAGCAGTTCCTCAAGTCGATCAAGCGATCGGGCTTCGGTCCGAACCTGTTCGATGAATGGCGTTACCTGGATCCTGGCTACCCCGGCCAGGATCCGGCCTCGCGCAAGCCCAACCCCGATTTCGTCCTCAACCAGCCGCGCTATCAGGGCGCCTCTGTCCTCTTGGCGCGTCGCAACTTCGGGTGCGGCTCCTCGCGGGAGCACGCCCCCTGGGCCATCGAGCAGTACGGCTTTCGCGCCCTGATTGCGCCCAGCTTCGCCGACATCTTCTTCAACAACTGTTTCAAGAACGGCTTGCTGCCCATCGTGCTGGCCGAGCACGAGGTGGCTCGGCTGTTCGACGAGGTGGTGGCTTTCGGGGGCTATGAGCTGACCGTTGACCTGGGGCGCCAGATGGTCGTCAAGCCGGACGGCACAGAGCTGTCGTTCGACGTGCAGCCATTTCGCAAGTACTGCCTGCTCAACGGACTGGATGACATCGGCCTCACGCTGCATCACGCCGAAAAGATCCGCGCCTTCGAGGCGGAACACCTGCTGCGCAAGCCCTGGCTGGCACATCGCATCTGAGCCGTCGCGCAAACCACACACAAGGAAACCCAGTCGTGAAGATCGCAGTGCTGCCGGGTGACGGCATAGGCGTCGAGATCGTGGCCGAGGCCGTTAAGGTTCTGAAGGCACTGAACCTGTCCGTGGAGATGGAACAGGCACTGATCGGCGGGGTTGCCTACGAGGCGCATGGCCATCCGTTGCCCGAGTCCACGCTCAGGCTCGCCCAAGAGGCGGACGCGGTGCTGTTCGGGGCTGTGGGTGACTGGAAGTACGACAAGCTGGAGCGTGCTCTGCGTCCGGAACAGGCGATCCTGGGCCTGCGCAAGCATCTGCAGCTTTTCGCCAACTTCCGCCCCGCGTTGTGCTACCCGGAGCTGACCCACGCTTCCAGCCTCAAGCCGGAGCTGGTGGCTGGCCTGGACATCCTCATCATTCGCGAGCTCACGGGCGACATTTACTTTGGCCAGCCGCGCGGCCGCCGCCTTGCCCCGGACGGTGCGTTTGCCGGGCAGACCGAGGCCTTCGACACGATGCGCTATGCGCGGCCTGAGATTGAGCGAATCGCCCACGTCGCGTTCCAGGCGGCGCGGAAACGGCAGCGGCGAGTGACCAGCGTCGACAAAGCCAACGTGCTGGAAACCTTCCAGTTCTGGAAGGACATCGTCACGGAGGTACACGCGCAGTACCCCGACGTGGACCTCGAGCACATGTATGTCGATAACGCCGCCATGCAGCTCGTGAAGGCGCCGACGAAGTTCGACGTGCTGGTGACGGGCAACATGTTCGGCGACATCCTCTCCGACGAGGCAGCCATGCTCACCGGCTCCATTGGAATGTTGCCCTCGGCCTCTCTCGATGCCAACGGCAAGGGCCTGTACGAGCCCAGTCACGGCAGTGCGCCCGACATCGCGGGCAAGGGGGTTGCCAACCCTCTGGCTACAATCTTGTCCGCTGCCATGATGCTGCGCTACTCCCTTGCCCAGCCCGAAGCGGCCGACCGTATCGAGTCAGCCGTCAGGAACGTTCTCGCTTTGGGCCTGCGCACCGCAGACATCTGGTCGGAAGGCACCACGCGTATCGGCACCCGGGAGATGGGCGATGCCGTCGTGGCGGCCCTTTCGACCGCGACTACGAAAACCATTACCAAGAGCTAATCGGCTCCGGATCGTGTCGCCCGTACCTCTCCGGCGATCCGTTCCGGAGAACGTGGAGAGGTTCGGAAAGTGAAGGGCATCGAGATGAGACTCGTGGGATTGGTGGGGTGGCGTGGCATGGTCGGTTCCGTGCTGATGGACCGCATGCAGACCGAGGGCGACTTTTCCCTCATTGAGCCGGTCTTCTTCAGCACGAGCGCTGCCGGCGGCAAGGCACCGGCTTACGCGAAGAACGAAACCACGCTGAACGACGCCTATGACATTGAGGCGTTGAAGCGCTGCGAGATCATCATCACCTGCCAGGGGGGGGATTACACCTCCGAGGTATTCCCCAAGCTGCGCGCGGCGGGTTGGAATGGTCACTGGATCGACGCTGCCTCAACCCTGCGCATGAAGGACGACGCGGTCATCGTGCTCGATCCGGTCAACCTTCCCGTCATCAAGAACGCGCTGGCCGAGGGCGGCCGAAACTGGATCGGCGGCAATTGCACCGTGAGCTGCATGCTAATGGGCGTGGGGGCGCTCTATAAGGCTGGTCTCGTCGAGTGGATGAGCACGCAAACCTACCAGGCGGCCTCGGGCGGAGGTGCCCAGCACATGCGCGAGTTGCTTACGCAGTTCGGCTCGCTCAACGCCGAGGTGCGTGAACTGTTGGCTGATCCCAAGAGTTCCATCCTGGAGATCGATCGCCGGATCGTCGACAGACAGCGTTCCCTCTGCGAAGCGGAGATGGCCAACTTCGGGGTTCCTTTGGGCGGTAGCCTCATCCCCTGGATCGACAAGGACCTCGGTGACGGCATGAGCCGCGAAGAGTGGAAAGGCATGGCCGAGACGAACAAGATCCTGGGGCAGGGCGGGGTCTTTAGCGCGCCTGCCGTCCCGGTGGACGGCTTCTGCGTGCGCGTCGGTGCCATGCGATGTCACAGCCAGGCGCTGACCTTCAAGCTCAAGAAGGACGTGCCGGTGGCGGACATCGAGGCGATGATCGCCGCCGACAACGCCTGGGTGAAGGTCGTGCCCAACACGCGCGAGGCTACGCTCAAGGACCTCACTCCAGTGGCCGTGACGGGCACACTCACCATCCCCGTCGGTCGACTCCGGAAGATGGCCATGGGGCCCGAGTACCTTGGTGCCTTCACGATCGGCGACCAATTGCTGTGGGGGGCGGCAGAGCCTCTGCGGCGCATGCTGCGCATCCTGCTTGACGCCTGAACGGGGGCGCTCACTGCGGCCCTTGTTGCCGGACCGCGACATATTGACGACTTCAGGGTCCGGCACGCGAGGCGAAGCAATGTCAGCTAAAGCATGAGCTTGTCACCGTATCTGCTTGATGCTATTGTGATTTATTGAATTTTGTCGCATCTTGGTGCATGCCAGGCGCCGAGAACGGCGAGTGCGAGTGAGCATTCGCATGACCGAGTTGGGAGACCCCTTGAAACGAACCTCGCGGTACACCGGGCGATTCGCCTTGACGACAGTGGCTGCAGCGGCGCTGTGGCTCGCCGTGCCCGATGCATGGGCTCTCGGCCTAGGGCGGCTCAACGTGAAGTCGGCACTTGGCGAATCGCTGCGTGCCGAGATCGACGTGACCAGCCTCACTCCCGAGGAGTCTGCCAACCTGCGCATCAATGTCGCTCCGCCGGAGTCGTATCGGGCGGCCGGCGTCGACTACAACTCGGTCTTGCCCGGAACAACGGCGCAACTACTGCGCCGACCCGATGGGAGTCCGTACGTGCGCCTCACGAGTGACCGCGCAGTCCAGGAGCCCTTCGTCGATGTGATCCTCGAGATCTCGTGGAGCACGGGCCGACTGGTGCGGGAGTACACCCTGCTGTTCGATCCCCCGGCCCGCAGCCTTGCCGAAGCGCCGGCGCCCGTCGCCGAGCCGGTGATGAGTGCCGCCCCCTCAGCCCCTGTGGTCCCTGAAGCCTCTGTGGTCCCTGAAGCCTCTGTGGTCCCTGAAGCCTCTGTGGTCCCTGAAGCCTCTGTGGTCCCTGAAGCTCCAGTGGTCCCTGAAGCTCCAGTGGTTGCTGATGCCCCTATGGTCCCAACCGCTCCCACGTCAGCGGAGCCGGTGCCTTTCACGGCATTGGCTCCCGCGCCAGTAATCGAGCCCGACACTGCAACGTCATCTGCTGCGATGGAGCCTAGGCAATCGGCACCGCGTACCGTGAAGCGCGCTGCGCCGGCTTCGACTCGGATGGCGCAGCGAGTTCCGGCCGAGACCCGTGCGGCGGCACACAAGCGCACGCCCCGGCCTGCTGAACCCGCGCGTGCCGCGGAATCTGCACGTGCCCCCGTGGCGCGCGCAGCGTCAGGCGCCGATGACTACCGCGTGCGCGCAGGTGACACCTTGTCGCGTATCGCCGGTCGCCACGCGCGTGAGGGTGTCTCGCTCGATCAGATGCTCGTGGCGCTTTATCGCGGCAACAGCCATGCCTTCATGGGTAACAACATGAACCGGCTCAAGGCCGGTGTCGTGCTTGCCGTCCCGGGCACGGAGCAGGCGCGTGCAGTGAGCCCATCCGAGGCCCGTGAGGTCATTCAGGCGCAGAGTGCCGACTTCGGTGCGTACCGCCAGCGCCTTGCTGCCGCGGTTCCCCAGGCCGCCGACCAAGGTTCTGGCCGAGCGGCGGGTGGGAAGGTGGAGGCGAACGTCCAAGACCGCAAGCAGGCGCTTGCGTCTACACCGGACAAGCTCACCCTGAGCAAGGGCTCGGTGACGGCCAAATCGGCGCCTGAGGTCAAGGTGGCGAAGGAGCGTGAGAAGCAGGAGGCCGACACGCGCGTGGCCGAGTTGTCGCGCAACGTCGAGGAACTTAGGCGTCTCGCCGGGACGCCGTCTGCACCTGCCGCGGCATCGCCTGCGCAGGTCGCGTCGTCGGACCTTCCCGGCGTGACGGTCAAAGCCCCCGCCGCCCCTGTAGTTCCCGAGGATGTGGCGGCGTCGTCCGCGGCGCCGGTGCCGGCAGCCACTGCTGCGTCTGACTCCACAGTTGCGGCGGCGCCTGCGGTGACCAATGCGGCGTCAGTGTCCAAGCCTGCCGCGGCAGCTTCTCGCCCCAGCACACCCAAGCCGGCCATTGCCACTGCCGAGGAGCGCGGCGTGATGTCCTCGATTTTTGAGGACAATCCCTTCGCTCTGGGCGGCGCTGCCGCGCTAGTGGCCGCCTTGGCCGGCTTCGGTATTTTCCGCTTCACCCGTCGCTCCAAGAAGGACAGTGGTGAGACGTCGTTCCTGGAAAGCCGCCTTCAGCCGGATTCATTCTTCGGCGCCAGTGGTGGTCAGCGCATCGACACACGCGATGCGGGTGGGGCGTCGTCGTCGATGAGCTACTCGCTCAGCCAGCTCGATGCCATCGGTGATGTGGACCCGGTGGCCGAAGCCGATGTCTACCTCGCCTACGGCCGTGACCTGCAGGCCGAGGAGATCCTTAAGGAGGCCATGCGGAGCAGCCCCGATCGCCTAGCTATTCGAACGAAGCTGCTCGAGGTGTATGCCAAGCGCCGCGACACCAAGGGCTTCGAACTGCTTGCCACACAGCTGTACTCGCTGACGCGAGGCGAGGGCGAAGACTGGGCCAAGGCCCAGGAACTGGGTCAGCAGATCGATCCGGAAAACCCGTTGTACCGGCCGGGTGGCACGCCGCTTGTGGATGCTGGCGATACGGGTGAGCGGCCGGAGCCGCTTGGTGCCAGCACCATGCCGCAGTCGGTGTTGCCCACTGCATCGCAATTTGAGCGTGCCAAGGTGCAGGCCGATGATCGCCGGCGCCTGTCGCAGCCGGACGCCATGGACAGCCAGGCTGCAGTCGATCTCGACCTGGATCTGGGTCCCGACGCACACGCCCCGCAGGCTGCCGTCAGTGGCAGCGAATCGCTTTCCGCCTCGGGGCCGGGTGCATACAAGGTGGAAGCGCGGCGGCAGGAGCCCGAGTCCAAGTTGGACAGCGGTCTGCTGCAGTTTGACAGCGTGCCCGACCTGCCTGCTACACCGGCGGCGGCAGCTTCACCGTCAGGTCCGTCGTCTGGGTTCGCGATGGACTTTGACCTCTCCGCCATTTCGCTTGATCTCAATGCGTCTGGCGATGCCAGGGGCGGCTCGACAGCGCCCGGCGTCGAGAACGCGGACCTCTCGAGCATCGACCTCGGCATGGATGGTCAGGACAGTGGAGGCGATCCACTGGCTCGCAAGCTGGAACTGGCCGAGGAGTTCCGGCAAATTGGCGATATGGAAGGTGCACGAGATCTGCTGCAGGAGGTGATCGCCCGGGCGAATGGTGCGTTGAAGAGCAAGGCCGAGGGCATGCTCAACAGCCTCGCCTGAAGCGCCTGCGGCGCGCGTGGACGACGTCGGTGTCTGACGACCGTGCGGGTCGGTGATGAGGCTCGCTTTTGGGGTCAGCTATCGCGGCCGAGGCTACCAGGGATGGCAGAGCCAGCCTGGCGGGCAGACAGTGCAGGATCGACTGGAATTGGCGCTTTCGCAGTTCGCGGACCGGCCTGTGAGGGTAGTCTGTGCCGGTCGCACTGATGCGGGGGTGCACGGCCTCAATCAGGTGGTGCATGCCGATGTAGATGTCCACCGGGAGTCGTTTTCCTGGGTCCGTGGGACCTGCCGTTACCTCCCCGCCGACATTGCGGTGCAGTGGTGCCGGCCCATGGCGGCCGACTTTCATGCGCGCAATAGCGCTATCGGCAGGCGCTATGTCTACCTGCTCCTGGAGTCCCCGGTTCGGCCAGCGTTGGAGGCTGGTCTGGCAGGGTGGGTTTTCCGCCCGCTGGACGGGGCGGCGATGCAGGCGGCGGCTACCCTGTTGCTGGGCGAGCACGACTTCAGCGCATTCCGGGCGGCCGAGTGCCAGGCAGCGTCGCCGGTGAAGCATTTGCGCGCAATCAACGTTTATCGCCGGGGTGCCTATTGGCGCTTCGAGTTCGATGCCAGCGCGTTCCTCCACCACATGGTGCGTAACATCATGGGCTGCCTCGTGGCGGTGGGGGCCGGGACGCGCCGGCCCCAGTGGGTAGCTCAGGTGCTGGCGTCGGGCGATCGCAGTCTTGCCGCTCCCACCTTCGCCCCCGATGGCCTGTACTTCATTGGGCCGTACTACGATGCTCGGCACGCCATCCCGGAGCACACGGCGGCCATGGATTGGCTACCCTGATCTGAGCCGTTTAGATGTCTTCCCGAACGCGCATCAAGATCTGCGGCCTCACACGCGAGGCCGACGTGGACAGCGCTGTCGACGCGGGTGCCGATGCCATCGGCTTCGTGCTCTATGAGCGCAGTCCGCGCTACGTTCCCATGGAACGGGCGGCAGTGCTAGCGCGCCGGCTACCGGCGTTCGTGACGCCGGTGGGCCTGTTCGTGAACGCGTCGCCCGAGGCCATCGGCGAGGCTGTCCGCGCGATTCCGCAACTCGTGCTCCAGTTCCATGGCGACGAGACGCCCTCGGACTGCGACGCGGGTGCGCGGCCGTATCTCAGGGCGGCGCGTATGGCACCGGGGTTCGATTTGCTAGACTTCGCTGCGCGTTATCCCGACGCCCAGGCCCTGTTGCTCGACGCACACGTTACGGGTTACGGCGGCGGCGGAAAGGTCTTCGATTGGTCACTGATTCCCACAGGCGTGCCCCGTCCGGTCGTTTTGTCTGGTGGGTTGCATGCCGCAAATGTGGTCGAGGGCATTCTTCGGGTGCGGCCCTGGGCCGTTGACGTGAGCTCCGGCGTCGAGGCTGCCAAGGGGATCAAGGATCCGGCAGCCGTCCGCCGGTTCTGCGAGGCAGTGCGTGAGGCTGATGCCCGCATTGCCTCGAGCGAAGCCTGAACACCCGGATATCTTTCCATGGCGAGTTACCAGCAACCTGATGCGCAAGGGCACTTCGGCCCGTACGGCGGCACGTTCGTCGCCGAGACGCTCATCCACGCACTCGACGAACTCAAGGCCGCCTATGCCGAGGCCCAGGGCGACGCGAGCTTCATGGCGGAGTACCGTAGCGAACTAGCGCACTTCGTAGGCCGGCCCAGCCCCGTGTACCACGCTACACGCCTCAGTCGTGAACTGGGCGGTGCGCAGATCTATCTCAAGCGTGAAGACCTCAATCACACGGGTGCACATAAGATCAACAATGTGATCGGCCAGGCGATGCTGGCCCGGCGCATGGGCAAGCCTCGGGTGATCGCCGAGACCGGGGCTGGCCAGCACGGTGTGGCCACCGCGACGATCTGCGCGCGGTATGGACTCGAGTGCGTCGTGTACATGGGCAGCGAGGACGTGAAGCGGCAGTCCCCCAACGTGTACCGGATGCATCTGCTGGGTGCACGGGTCGTGCCTGTCGACAGCGGCTCGAAAACCCTCAAAGATGCACTCAACGAGGCCTTGCGAGACTGGGTCACGAATGTCGAGAACACTTTCTACATCATCGGCACGGTGGCCGGTCCGCACCCGTACCCCACCATGGTGCGCGACTTCCAGCGGGTGATCGGCGACGAGTGCGTGGTTCAGATGCCCGAGATCATCGGCCGCCAACCAGATGCGGTTGTCGCGTGCGTGGGCGGTGGCAGCAACGCCATGGGCATCTTCTATCCATACATCGCGCACGAGGCGACGAGGCTCATCGGCGTAGAGGCGGCGGGGCAGGGCCTTGCCACCGGCAAGCACGCAGCCTCGCTTTCTGCAGGTTCGCCGGGGGTGCTCCATGGCAACCGCACCTACCTGCTGCAGGATGCCAACGGGCAGATCGTCGAGACACATTCCATCTCCGCGGGCCTCGACTATCCGGGCGTGGGTCCTGAGCATGCTTACCTCAAGGACATCGGGCGTGCCGAGTACGTGGGCATTTGCGATGACGAGGCCCTGCAGGCCTTCCATCGTTTGTGCCGCACCGAGGGGATCATCCCGGCGCTCGAATCCAGCCATGCCGTCGCCCAGGCGATCAAGATGGCGCCGTCGATGCGGCCTGACCAGCACCTGCTGGTCAACCTGTCCGGGCGCGGCGATAAGGACATCGGCACGGTGGCCGATCTGTCGGGTGCCCAGTTCTATTGCAGGCCTTCGTGCCGGGGCCAAAGTGTCAAAGGCGCCGACAGTATCGTGAAGGTGCCGCGATGAGCCGCATCAAGGCAGCATTCGAAAGGCTGCAGGCGCATGGCCGCAAGGCATTGATCCCTTACGTGACGGCCGGTGATCCGTACCCCGATGCCACAGTGGAGCTAATGCTCGCCATGGCGCGAGCTGGTGCGGACGTCATCGAACTGGGCGTACCGTTTTCCGATCCCATGGCCGACGGCCCCGTGATCCAGCGCGCCGCAGAGCGGGCGCTGGCGCACGGCGTCGGCATGGCTCAAGTGCTTGAGTATGTTCGTGCCTTTCGCCATGAGAACGATGTCACACCCATCGTGCTCATGGGTTATGCGAATCCCGTCGAGCGCTACGGCATCGCCCGCTTCATCGGCGATGTGAAGGCGGCCGGCGTCGACGGTGTGCTCATCGTTGACTATCCACCCGAGGAATGCGAGACGTTCGCCGCAATGCTGCGCGAGGCGGGTGTGGATCCGATCTTCCTGCTCGCGCCTACGTCCACTGAGCAGCGCATGAAGGACGTTGGGCGCGTGGCCAGTGGTTACGTGTACTACGTTTCACTTAAAGGCGTGACGGGCGCGGGTCATCTAGATACCCGGGAAGTGGCGCAGATGGTGCCGCGCATCAAGTCGCATGTCAGGATGCCGGTCGGTGTTGGTTTCGGCATCCGCGATGCCGAAAGCGCCATGGCCGTGGGCGCGGTGTCTGATGCGGTAGTCATCGGCTCGGCAATTGTTCAACTGCTTGAGACGCAAAGCCGCGACAACGTGGCTGCGGCCGGAGCGCGCTTCATCGCCGGCATTCGCAGCGCCCTCGATTCCCTACAAGGAGCAAAGGCATGAGTTGGCTCGAAAAACTGCTGCCTCCGAAGATCCAGCAGACGGATCCGAGCGAGCGTCGTTCGGTCCCCGAAGGCCTGTGGATTAAGTGCCCGGCCTGCGAGACGGTGCTGTACAAGAACGACCTTGAGCAGAACCTGAACGTCTGCCCGAAGTGCGGCCACCATCACCGCATCGGTGCCCGGGCGCGGCTTGACGGCTTTCTAGATCTTGAAGGCCGCTACGAAATTGGCCAGCAGGTCGTGCCCGTGGACGCACTCAGGTTCAAGGACAGCAAGCGGTATCCCGATCGGCTGAAGGAGGCGCTGGAGAGCACCGGCGAGACTGACGCTCTGGTCGTGATGGGCGGGGCCGTTCACAGCATTCCCGTCGTGACGGCGTGCTTCGAGTTCGACTTCATGGGGGGCTCCATGGGCTCGGTGGTGGGTGAGCGCTTCGTGCGCGGCGTGGAGGCCGCCTGCGAGCAGAAGACGCCCTTCATCAGCTTTGCGGCGACCGGCGGTGCGCGCATGCAGGAAGGTCTGCTGAGTCTCATGCAGATGGCCAAGACGAATGCGGCGCTGACTCGGCTAGCCAAGGCGAAGCTTCCTTACGTGAGTGTGCTCACCGATCCGACCATGGGGGGTGTGTCGGCGAGCTTCGCATTCATGGGAGACGTCGTCATCGCCGAGCCGAAGGCGTTGATCGGTTTTGCGGGTCCGCGCGTGATAGAGAACACCGTGCGCGAGAAGCTTCCTGAGGGCTTCCAGCGTGCGGAATTCCTGCTGCAAACAGGGGCCATCGACATGATCGTCGACCGGCGCGAACTGCGGGGTGTCATTGCTCGCGCCGTGGCCATGCTCCAGCGCCAAAGCGCCGACGCAGTCGCCTGAAGCCGAAACCTCGGGGTGCCGGCCACCTTTCGCTGATTTCCCCTTCGCCGATGCCCATACACCGGTTGAATGCGCACGCGCGATACGCGGCCTGCGCTGCCGAGCGCCTCGGTCTGCGCTTCCAATTGCTCGACGATACCGACGGCTACCTTTTCGAGGTGTCGGATGGTGCGCGGCGCCACCTATTCGCGGCGGGCTCGGCTACTCCCTATGTGGAGAACGGCGCAGCCGCCTATACGATGGCGCGCGATAAGTACTTCGCCGCGCAGGCGAAGCGTCACGCCGGGGTGCATTGCCTGACCGGCCTGCTGTTCTTCCTCGACGAGAGAACTCGGCACTTCCGATCTCCGGGGCGGGAGGCCGAGGACGCTTTGAGGCTGGCAGCCGCGTTCGACTACCCGCTGTTCTGCAAACCGAATGCAGGCAGCCGCGGGGAACTGGCCGAGCAGGTCGATACGCCGCAGCAGTTTGCGGACTATCTGCGCAGGGCGGCGGCCGTGCATGACGCCGTCCTCGTGCAGCCAGTGCACGAAGGGGAGGAGTATCGCGTGTTCATCTACCGTGATTGCGCGCTATTCGCATACCGCAAGCATCGTGTTCGTCCTCAGGCCGCGCTGCGTGCACTGGCGCTCAATCGCGCCGCCGGCGGCGGTGCTTCCGACTTCACAACCGACGTGCCGCCCCGCTTGGCCGACACCGCGATTGCTGCCTGCCGTGCCGTCGGCCTCTGCGTGGGGGGGGTGGATCTTTTTGCGGGCAGCGAGGAAGGGCCAGGCGAGGGGCCCTGCGTGATCGAGGTCAACGCCAGCCCGATGATCGAAACATTGGAGGACCAGGGCCGGTGGGACCTCATCGAACTCATATGGACGCGCAATCTCCAGGCCGCGCTGCGCTAGCGCCCCGGCTGCCCAAATACCCCAAGTACGGCACCGGCATCAGCCTGCATCGCGTGGAGTCCCTGGTGCGAGCGCTCGGGCTCGACCTTGCCCGTTGGGGCACGCGCTCATGCAATGTGGCGGGATCCAGCGGCAAGGGCAGCGTCGCGATGAGCCTCTCTTCGATGCTGCACTCGGCGGGCCTGCGTGTAGGCTGCTTCACCTCGCCGCATCTGTTTTCTGTTCACGAACGCTTCCGGATCGATGGAATCGCCGTGGACGACGAGACGTTGTCGCGACACTGGGATCGCGTCGAGGCCGCCTGCGATGCCTACCAGCGCGAGCATCCAGCCGACTTGGTCGGCGGCTTCGAGTTCCTTTACTTGGTGGCCCTGGCGTGGTTCGAGGACCGCGACGTCGATTTCGCTGTGTTCGAGTGCGGCATCGGCGGGCGTTATGACCCCACCCGCCTAGGCCGGCCCTCGACGAGCTGCGTGGTGTCGGTGGACCTGGAGCACACGCAAGTCCTGGGCAAGACGCTGGAGGAGATCGCGTGCGACAAGATCGACACCTGCGCCCAGGGTGGTGTCATCTGGCTCGGCGATAGTCTGCTGCCGCTACGGCCCTTGCTGCAGACCTATTGCGGGCTGCGCGAGGTGCAGCCTCGGTTCGTGGTACCTGGGCAAGACTGGGAGCCCGCTGGCTCCGATGTGCACCGTACGCGGCTTCGTGTGCGGCTCTCCGATGGATTGGCGTTGCTCGATGCACCGCTGCCCGGCGAATTTCAGTGCAACAACCTCGCCATCGCCTCGCTCATGGCCGAGCATGTCCTCAGGGCAGGTTTCGGCCATGCGGGCCAGACCCTGCGCGAGGTCATCGCCACAGGCGCGCGTCGGGTGACTTGGCCTGGGCGCATGGAAGTACTCGCAGAGCACCCGCTGGTGGTCATCGACGTCGGGCATACGCCACGAGCTGTGCGTATGGCGCTGCAATCGGTGCAGGCCACTGCAGACCCGTCGCGCATGATCCTGGTGTGCGGAGTGTCAGTGGACAAGAGCGCGGCACAGATCCTGAATGTCCTTGCGCCTCGATTCGGCACCATCATCTGTACACGGGCGGCCCACAAAGGCCGCGTTGCCGCGGAGATCGCCAGCCTTGCCGCCTGTGCGGCCCCGGGGGCGCAAGTGCACGTGGCCAACACGGTTACCCACGCCTGCTCGCTCGCACTGCAGATCGCGCAGTCTGAAGGTATGGGTGTTTACGTGGCTGGCGGACTTTTTCTCGCGACGGAGTTCAAGGCGGTGTTTGAAGGGCGCGACCCCGCCTCCCTGCACTTTCTCTGATCGCGGAGCGGTGTCAGGAAGGTTCATGTCGGCATGTCGGGGGGTGGGCACTATGGACTGGTGTGTTCACGCCCCCCCCCCGGTACTGGTCGGGACAGGGCTCCAGCTATCATGCTTGCGAGCTAAAGAGCGGCTGGGCAATTCTCGAAAAGCAGGGGCAGTCCCATTTGAACCCGTGCCCACGAGTGGTGATCCGGGTGAGCAATGAACGGCATGGCGGCACAGATGGAACCCGCATCGTGGTCCACAGAAGACTGGCGGCAAGAGGTCGCACGCCGCGGCGGCGCGTGCATTGACATGACTCTGGACAGGGTGCGAGCCGTGCTGCCGGCGCTGCAACTGCAGAGGCCAGCTGCCGTGCTGGTGGTGGCCGGAACCAACGGCAAGGGCTCTGCATGCGCCATGGCGGAATCGATCATTCGCCATGCGGGGTACCGCACCGGTGCGTACTACTCGCCGCCGCTGACCAGTCTGCACGAAACCATACGTATCGATGACCGGCCCGTCGCCGACGCTCGGCTGTCGGCGGCCATGCACGAGGTCAGCTTGGCGAGTATGGGGGTGCCGCTCACCTGGTACGAACTATGCACGCTGGCCGCACTTGTCGTGCTATGCGAGAGCCGGCCCGACGCGGTGGTGCTTGAAGTGGGCATGGGCGGACGCACTGACGCGGTTAACGTGCTCGATGCCGACTGCGCGCTCATCACTAGCGTGGATCTTGACCATACCGAGTTCCTTGGCCCGGACCGCGAGTCCATCGGACTCGAGAAGGCGGGCATCTTCCGCACCGGCCGCCCGGCCATCGTGAGCGATCCCCGGCCGCCACAAAGCATGATCGATCGTGCCCGGGAGATCGAGGCCGACTTGTGGCTGTTGGGCCGCGACTTCAACTACGCGGGCGATCATCAGCAGTGGTCCTGGGCGGGTCGCAGCCGGCGCTACAACGGGCTGGCGTACCCCGCCTTGCGCGGTGTCAACCAGTTGCTCAACGCCGCCGGCGTGCTTGCTGCACTCGAATCACTGCGGGATCGATTGCCGATCAATGCCCAGGCCGTGCGCACCGGGTTGGCGGGCGTCGAACTGCCTGGGCGTTTCCAGATCGTGCCCGGCCAGCCTACGCTGGTGCTCGACGTTGCCCACAACCCGCACTCGGTCGCCACGCTCGCCGTTAACCTGGACCAGATGGGCTTCTACCAACGCACGCACGCGGTGTTTGGCGCCATGCGCGATAAGGACATCGCCGGCATGCTCTCGCGCATGATGGGCGTGGTAGATGCCTGGCATTTCTGTGACCTTCCCACCCCACGCGCCGCAACGGCCAAGGAACTGGAAGCGCTGCATCGAGAGGTGCAAATCAAGGGCTCAGGGAAGATCTCAGTCGAGTCCCACGCGGGGCCGGCCGAAGCTCTGGCCTTTGCCCTGGCCGGCGCAGACCCCGCTGATAGAATTGTTGTTTTTGGATCCTTCTACACCGTGGGGGGTGTGCTGAAGGAAGGGCTGCCCCGGCTGAGCGCCGCACACCTCGGCTGAGCCCGCCGGCCCGGGCATCAAGGGCTATCTCACGGCCCCTCGGCCTTCACCACATACTGCACCGCATGGATCTCAAGTCGATCTTCCAGCGCAAGCCGGGTCGCGTGGCTGCTCCGTCTGCCGATGCACCGGCCGATCTGGTGCAGCGAGCCCGTCTGCAGGCGCGCCGCCGCCTGATTGGCGCCGTGGTGCTGGTGGTGGTTGGTGTGATCGGCTTCCCGTTGCTGTTCGAGACGCAACCGCGGCCCATTCCGGTCGACATCCCCATCATTGTTCCGCGCCGCGACAGTGCTCCTGCGTTGGCCATGCCTGCGCAGCGGTCGTCTCGGCAGACGGGGGCTGCCGCGCTCGAGCAGGCACGAGCCTCGGGTATGGAAGAGGGGATCGAAACGCCGGTCGAAGCCGGACGCGACGTGACTGGGGTGAAGTCCGCTTCCCCGCCACAGAGGGGTGAATCGTCGCGCAACGCGGCACCGTCTTCATCCGGAGTTGCTTCGCCATCACCTAGCGGCGTGGCTGCCGCTTCTTCATCGAGCGGGGCGAAGCGGATGCAGGCCGGTCCTGATGCCAGTGTGGCCGAGAGGGCGCCCGCCGAGCGGAGCGGGCGCTACGTCGTGCAGGTGGGTGCTTTTGCCGACAGCACCAGCGCACGCGAGGTACGTCAGAAGGTGGAGAGGCTCGGTCTCAAGACTTACACACAGGTCGCTGAAACCGCCAACGGGCAACGTGTGCGCGTGCGGGTAGGCCCCTTCGCCACGCGGGAGGAGGCGGACCGTGCGCTCGCCAAGATCAAAGCTTCGGGTGCACCCGCCGTGGTGATCACCCTGTGAGGCGGCTATGGCGAACGTGGGTTGGGTCGACTGGGTCTTCATCGGCATCCTGGCGTTGTCTGTCATCGTGGGCCTGATGCGAGGACTGATCTACGAGGTGATGTCACTGCTCGGCTGGTTGGCCGCGTACTTCAGTGCCCAGTGGTTCGCGCAGAACGTGGAGCCGTACCTGCCGGTTGGTACACCGGGTTCGGCGGCGAACCATGCCGCGGCTTTCGCGGCAGTCTTCATCGGCGCGCTGTTGCTTTGGGGCCTGGTGGCGCGGCTCCTGCGCATGCTCCTTCACGCTACGCCTCTCAGCGTTCCCGACCGGGTGTTGGGGGCCGCCTTCGGACTGGCACGTGCGCTTGTCGTCATGCTCGCCGTTACGACCGTCGTGATGTTGACGTCGCTCGCCCACTCGCCGGCCTGGCAAGGCTCGCGCGGCGCCGCCTGGCTCAACGACGTGCTGCACGGCATGAAGCCAATGCTGCCTTCGTCCATCGTTCACCACCTACCGCGGTAGCCGCCTGGGCCTCCGCTCCTTCGACTTCTCCGGGACTCTTTCATGTGCGGCATCGTCGGTGTGATCTCCAAGGCGCCGGTCAATCAGCTCATCTATGACTCGCTGCTGCTTCTGCAGCATCGCGGTCAGGATGCCGCCGGTATCGTGACCATGCAGGGCACAAAGTGCTTCATGCACAAGGCGCGAGGCATGGTGCGCGACGTGTTCCGCACGCGAAATATGCGCGCACTGCCCGGCACGGTGGGCTTGGGACAGGTGCGTTATCCCACGGCGGGCAACGCCTATAGCGAGGAAGAGGCGCAACCGTTCTACGTGAATGCGCCCTTCGGCATCGTGCTGGTGCACAACGGCAACCTCACCAATGCGCCGACGCTAAAGAAGGAACTCTTCGCCATCGATCGTCGTCACATTAATACCGAGAGCGACTCCGAAGTGCTGCTCAACGTGCTGGCTCACGAGATCGAGAAGGCGACGCGTGACCTGCCACTGACACCGGTCGAGATCTTCAAGGCGGTGCGCGCCGTGCACAAACGAGTGAAGGGCTCGTATGCAGTGGTGGCGCTGATTGCTGGCCATGGCCTGCTGGCATTTCGCGATCCGTTCGGCATTCGCCCGCTTTGCTACGGCGAAGGCGCGACGCCCGAAGGACGCGAGGTGATGGTGGCTAGCGAATCGGTGGTCATCGAGGGCACCGGCCACCACGTGGTGCGTGATGTGGCGCCGGGCGAGGCAATCTTCGTCGACCTCGACGGCCATGTGCACCGGCAGCAGTGTGCCGACAGCCCATCGCTCCATCCTTGCATGTTCGAGTTCGTCTACCTGGCGCGGCCGGATTCCATCATGGATGGCGTATCGGTCTACCAGGCGCGCTTGAACATGGGCGAGAGCCTGGCGCAACGCGTCATCTCCACCATGCCGCCCTCGGAGATCGACGTCGTGATCCCGATTCCCGAGTCCAGCCGTCCCTCAGCGATGCAACTGGCGCAGAAGCTTGGAAAGCCGTATCGCGAGGGCTTTGTGAAGAACCGCTACGTGGGACGCACGTTCATCATGCCTGGGCAAGCGGTTCGCAAGCGCTCGGTGCGCCAAAAGCTCAACGCCATCGGCGTGGAGTTCAAGGGGCGCAACGTGCTGTTGGTCGATGATTCCATCGTGCGCGGCACGACGTCCAAAGAGATTGTGCAAATGGCGCGCGAAGCCGGCGCGAATAAGGTCTTCCTGGCTTCCGCCGCCCCACCGGTGCGCTATCCCAACGTGTATGGCATTGACATGCCGACCACGGATGAGCTCATCGCGCACAACCGCAACGTTGAAGAGATCCGGCGCTTCATCGGCGCCGATGCCCTGATCTACCAGGATGCGGACGCCATGAAGCGTGTGGTGGCACAGCTCAACCCCAAGCTGAGCGGCTTCGAGGCTTCCTGCTTTGACGGCCACTACATCACCGGCGACGTCACGGCCGCCGACTTCGACGCCATCGCCGCGCAGCGGCAGCAGCAAGGCGACGAGGAGGATGGACCCGATCGCTCGCGCCTCGCGTTGCAGAACTCGGTGAGCCACGACGGAAGGTAGCCAATGAGCACGACCGGCAAGAAGATTCCGCGCGTTTCTTTGCCTGAAGGCGTGCGGCTGGATACGCTGGCCGTGCGTGAAGGCCTTCCGCGCACAGCCTGGGGCGAGAACTCGGAAGCGCTCTTCCTCACGAGCAGCTTCGTGCAGCCTGACGCAGCCACCGCTGCGGCGCGCTTCGCCAACGAGGAGGAAGCGTTCATCTACTCGCGCTTCACGAACCCTACCGTCACCATGATGGAGCGACGGCTGGCGGCACTTGAGGGTATGCAGGCGTGCATTGCCACGTCCAGCGGCATGAGCGCCATCCTGCTATTGGCCATGGGCCTGCTGAAGGCGGGCGACCACGTCATCTGCTCTCGAAGCGTGTTCGGCTCCACGATCATGCTGCTTGGCCGCGAGTTCGCGAAGTTCGGCGTGCATACAAGCTTCGTCTCGCAGACCGATGTCGAGGAGTGGCGCCGCGCTGTCCAGCCGAACACGAGGCTCCTGTTTGCAGAGTCGCCGACTAACCCGTTGACCGAGGTTTGCGACATCGAGGCACTTTCCAGCATCGCGAAGGACTGCGGCGCGTTCCTGGCGGTCGACAACTGCTTCTGCACTCCCGTGTTGCAAAGGCCGGTGGCCTACGGGGCCGACCTCGTTGTCCATTCCGGAACCAAGTACCTCGATGGGCAGGGTCGTGTCTTGGCCGGCGCCATCTGCGGCAGTGAGCAGCTGATCAACGAGAAGTTCGTGCCCGTCATGCGGAGTGCAGGCATGAGCCTGTCGCCCTTCAATGCCTGGGTGGTGCTGAAGGGCTTGGAGACCCTGTCGATCCGCATGCGAGCGCAAAGCGAGCATGCCCTCGCCCTGGCTACTTGGCTCGAGCATCAGGACGCAGTCGAGCGGGTCTACTACCCCGGGCTGCCGTCGCATCCTCAGCACGAGCTGGCGATGGCGCAGCAGTCGGGATGCGGCGGAGCCGTGATCTCGTTTGTCGTCAAGGGCCACGCCTCTGGTGGTGCGGCGCAGGCGCGCAAGAACGCGTTCCATCTGATCGACCAGACGCAGATCTGCTCCATCACTGCCAACCTTGGCGACACCAAGACCACGATCACGCATCCGGCGAGCACCTCTCACGGACGCCTTACCGAGGACCAACGCCAAGCCGCGGGCATCACCCAGGGCATGGTGCGCGTGGCGGTGGGGCTCGAAGATCTGGAAGATCTGAAGGCGGACTTGTCGCGTGGCCTCGACACCCTCTGATGCTCCGTTCATGAACAGAAAGATCCGTACCCGCATTGCGCCGTCGCCAACCGGTTTTTTGCATTTGGGCACCGCACGCACCGCGTTGTTCTCTTGGGCGTTCGCGCGCCATCATGGCGGCGAGTTCATTCTTCGGATTGAGGACACCGACGTCGCGCGCTCGACGCAGGAATCGGTGGACCAGATCATCCAGGCCATGCAGTGGCTGCGACTTGAGTATGACGAGGGCCCG
Organism: uncultured Burkholderiaceae bacterium; assembly: GCA_966251135.1. Classification (GTDB taxonomy): domain Bacteria; phylum Pseudomonadota; class Gammaproteobacteria; order Burkholderiales; family Burkholderiaceae_C; genus Albitalea. The sequence goes on along the minus strand of CBINKC010000028.1, from coordinate 1,278 downwards.
TATTTCCAGATGCAGCGCATCGATCGCTACCGGCAGGTGATCGCGCAGATGCTGGTGGCGGGGACCGCCTACCACTGCTACTGCACTCCGGAAGAACTGGATGCAATGCGGGAGGCACAGCGGGCCCGAGGCGAGAAGCCTCGCTACGACGGCCGTTGGCGCCCCGAGCCTGGCAAGGTGCTACCTCCGGTGCCCAGGGACGGGCAGCCGGTGGTGCGCTTTCGCAACCCGCTGGATGGCGATGTGACTTGGCGCGACCTGGTGAAGGGCACCATCACCATCAGCAACCGTGAGCTCGACGACCTAGTGATCGCCCGCGCTGACGGCACGCCCACATACAACTTCTGCGTGGTGGTCGACGACTGGGACATGCGCATCAGCCACGTGATTCGGGGCGACGACCATGTGAACAACACGCCGCGACAGATCAACATCCTGCGCGCGTTGGGTGCAGAGCTGCCCGAATACGGCCACCTGCCCATGATTCTCGGCCCGGATGGCGACAAACTTTCCAAGCGCCACGGTGCGGTGAGCGTGATGCAGTATGAGGAGGCCGGGTACCTCCCCGAGGCCATGGTGAACTACCTCGCGCGCCTCGGCTGGAGCCATGGTGATGACGAATTGTTCACGCGGGCACAACTAGTCAGCTGGTTCGACGGTTCGCATCTGGCTCGCAGCCCTGCCCAGTGGGACGCGGCCAAGCTCGGCTGGGTGAATTCGCATCACCTGAAGACGATGGACGACGCCCAGTTGGCGCACGCGGTCGTGGTGCAGCTTGCCCGCCGTGGCGTCAATGCAAGCGATCAAGACGTGCGCGCACGCTGCGGCCTCTTCAAGGACCGCTGCAGCACGACCGTGGAGTTGGCCGAGTGGATGGCAATGTACTTTGTGGAGGTCCAGGCGAAGGCGGAGGACTTGGCGACTCACGTCACCGAGCACGTGAAGACTGCGCTCGTGACACTGCGCGACAAGCTCGCCAATGTGGAGTGGAACAAGGCGGCGATCAACGCGGCCATCAAGGAAACCATTGCAGTGCACGGCCTGAAGATGCCGCAATTGGCGCATGCCGTTCGAGTGCTGGTATGTGGCAGGCCCCAGACACCCTCGATCGATGCCGTGTTGGAGCTGTTCGAGCGTGACATCGTGCTGAGCCGGTTGCGCAGCGCCTGAAAATCGTTCATAATCTTTTTCTCGCTTGAACGGCGCGACACCTCGGAAACGATTGCGGGGGTATAGCTCAGCTGGGAGAGCGCTTGCATGGCATGCAAGAGGTCAGCG
>CBINKC010000027.1:0-36547 GCA_966251135.1 uncultured Burkholderiaceae bacterium | reverse complement strand
GTCCAGCGCATCCTCGACGAGTGCGCGTTCTGGGACGTCTACTACGAGCACTGCAGCTATTTCACGGCCGGTTCGCTCTGGCAGGCGTTTCAAGGCGCGGGGTTCGATGTGCACCGGATCGAGCGCGTCTATGGCGAGCAGTACCTGATCCTGGAGGCTGTCGCGAGCACCGGTGCTCCTGATCCACTGCTGCCCCCCGTTGATTGCCTGCTCGACGACTGCCTGCGCTTCGGGCGGGAGGCGCGGCGGGCTATCGACCGCTGTGACCGGGGCCTCGAAGCGCTCGCCTCCCTCGGTGCTCCGGTGGTCCTATGGCAGGGTGCGTCGAAGACAGTGGGATTCCTGTCTTCGCTGCACCGGGCGGAGTTGGTCCATAGCGCGATCGACCTGAGCGAGGGGCGCCACGGCAAGTTCCTGCCGGGGTCTGGTCTGCCGGTCCATGCGCCGCAGGCGCTGCAGGCGATCCAGCCGCACTTCGTGGTACTGATGAACGCGGTCTATGTCAACGAGGTGCAGGCGATGTTGGATCAGCTCGGTTCCAGTGCCACGCTGCTCACGGTCAACGATCTGTGTGCCGGGCGCTTGCCGCCGGAGGTGGTGGGCGGGGTCGACTTTTCGCCGTGAGCGTGTTTTAGGTCCACGGCGCGCGTTGCGTCTCGCGCTGCGATGGCTGGCCCGAATCCCCTAACTCGGGTGGCATCCGCAGGATGATCAACTCACGTACTCTTACGCCCTTGCCGCCCCGACACGTTCGGGCTCCTCTGCCGGGCGGTCTTGGGACCCTCCAGAAAGTCGGACGCGCCGCTTCCTTGCAGCGTGAGTCTTGGCAAGGTCTCGGGCCGCACACATCACCCGTTTGGGCCTGTATTCATGCCACGCAGCAAACTTTCCAAGGACCTGAGTCTGGGCCTGCGAGCCGGCGACTGGATCGTCGTGCGCAGCAAGGAAGAAATCCTCGCCACGCTTGACGCCGATTGCCGGCTGGACGGGCTGCCCTTCCAGCCCGAGATGTTCGCGTTTTGTGGCAAGCGCATGAAGGTCGCCAAGACGGCGCACAAGACTTGCGATTCGAGCATCCATCACACCGGAGGGCGGCGAATGCACGACACCGTCCACCTCGAGGGCGGCCGATGCGACGGTAGTGCGCACGATGGATGCGAGGCCGACTGCGTCTTCTTCTGGAAGGAGGCTTGGCTTCACCGGGAGCGGGGCGCGTCGCCGGTGATTGCCATGGCGGCGGGGGCGCCCACCGAGTCCGACGTCCTGCGGGCCACAAGGGAGTCCGGAGGTGACCCCGCCGATCCCACGTGGGTATGCCAGACAACCCATGTCTACCAAGCCAGCGAACCGCTGGCTTGGTGGGATCTGCGTCAGTACGTGCATGACGTTGTCGGCGGTAATCACAGTGCCTGGCACATGATGCGTCTGATGCTTCTGGCCGGGTACCGGAAGATCGTGCACCTGGGCATCGGCTATCGTTTCTGGATCTCGGCGTACAACAGGTTTCAGCGCTGGCGTGGCGGCAAGCCGTTCCCGGAAATCCAGGGTTGCATTCCCACCGGCCAGCCCACCCCGGTGGAGAGCCTTGGCCTGCAGCCTGGCGAGTGGGTGCAGGTCAAGTCGCCGGAGGAGATCGCGGCCACCATCACCCCGGCCGGCTTCAATCGCGGCATGCGCTACGACCCCGAGATGCTGAAGTACAGCGGTGAGCGCTACCGAGTGCAAAAGCGGGTCAATCGTCTCATCAATGAGAAGAACGGCAAGATGACCGCGATGAAGACGTCCTGCATCCAACTGGAGCACGTTTATTGCCGCGCGGAATGCACCGAGACGCGGCTGGGCTGTCCGCGCGCGATCAACACCTACTGGCGCGAGATCTGGCTCAAGCGCATCGACCCGCCGGCCGCTGAAACGGAGCGCTGAGCGTGGACAGGGCGCCAGGAGTGTTCAGGCTCCCACAGCGGCCGAGGCCGCGGGGCCGCCCAGGCGCCGAGCGCGCAAGGCACGCAGGAAATCGAAGATCAGCAGGGCCCGCCGCCGGAACAAGAGCCCCAGTGTGAACAGGAAGCCCGCGGCCCCGGCCGACACCGTGGCCATCGCGGCCGTGCCCACGGGCGCATCGGTGGGCAGGGCGTATCGCACGGCCAGCAGGGCGACACTCAGGCCCACGCACGATGCGGCGGCCGGCAGCAGGGCGTTGAACCATGCGCCGAATCCGATGCCCATCGTGCGGAAGGCAATCACCATGGCCGGCAGGTTCACGATCGGGAACACGAGGGACCAGGCCAGCGCCACGCCCTCCAGCCCCCAACGCGTACCGACGATGAAGCCGATGGGCAAGACCGCGCCGGCGAGAACGCTGCACCACATGTTGGCGCGGAACTGGCCGGTCCACATGAGCACGGGGCCGATCAACAACTGGCTCGTGTAGCAGGCGGCATAGATGCACAGCAGCTGCAGTGGCACGACGACCGCCTGCCACTGCGGCCCGAGCACGATGAGCACAGCGTAGTCGGCCGTGAGCGCCAACCCGACGGAGATGGGCAGCGTAAGGTACGACAGCATTTCAGTCAGGACGAGGAAATACCTCTGCAGTTCGGCCGGCTTGTCCTGCACCGCGGTGAAGATGCCCGGTACGACACGGCTGACCACGGAAGAGATTTCCTGCGACAGCGTGGTCGACAGGGTCGTGGCGAAGGAGTACGCGCCCAGAGCGTCCTTGCCCAGCACGCGGCCGACCACCGTCTGGTCGGCGTTGCTGTAGGCGTAGTAGGCGGCGCGTGATGCGAGGATGCGCCAGCCCTGGAGCAGGGGCCTTGCAAGCGTGGAGACGTCGCGCGGCCAGCGCACCGGGTAGGGGTGCCAATACAGGAGCAGCAGCGTGACGAACGCCGAACCAGCGAGCGTGTTGAACACCAGGGCCCAGACCCCCCAGCCGCGCGCGGCGCCGAAGACCAGGACACCTTGCGTGACCACCGTTTGCAGGAGCTGCGCCCAGGCGAGCCGCGCGAACTTCATCTGCCGCTGCAGCGCCGCCCTGGGCACGACCTGCAAGGCATCGGCCACACACAGCAGGCTGAGCAGCATGATCACCGGCGCGACCTGCGGCTCGCCGAAGAATGTGGCGATCGGATGGGACAGCAGCATGAACAGCCCTGCCAGGGTCACGCCGACTGCCAGCACGAAGCCGGCCAGCCGCGCCTGCTGCACGCCTGCGATGGTGCGATCCTGTAGGAGCACCGCATCGAGGCCGAAGTCTTCGACCATGCGGACCATCCCGATGGCGATCATCGCCATGGAGATGAGCCCGTAGTCGCCGGGGGTGAGCTGCCGGGCGGCGTAGGCCGTGGCGACCCAGCTGATGGCCTGCGCGGGCCAGCGCAGCCCGGCGGTCCAGGCCATGCCGGAGACCAGGGAATGATCCAGTGCGTGGTGCTTGGCCGTTGTGGTCATCGATCTTGGTTATCGCCCACTGGGGTGACGCAGCATGTCGGCGAGGTCGCTGCCCATGTCGGCCTTGTTCCAATAGGCCCGGCGCAAGACCCAGTTCAGGGCTCGCATCCGATCACGCAGTTTGAGCGGCGCTGAGAGCGCGGCTTGAGCCCAGCCTAGGGCGCAACGCCAGGAGGGGAGCAGGGCGCGCGCCGTCTTGACGGGATAGTGGTGCCGATGCACGTCCTGCTGGCTCATCATGCGCGTGGCCGTTGCGCGGTCCATCCGACGATAGAAGAGCGGCTCGTCGATCAGCGCGATGCGACCGAGCAGGGCGAGATGGCCGAGCAGAACGACATCCGCGCTCGGGTAGTGCTCGATGAGCCGCGTTTGTCGCAGCACGTCGGCGCGCACCAGTCCATTCATGGCGTTGTTCAACGCCAGGCGCATGCCGACGTCGATGAATCGGTCGACGGGGTTCGCCTGTTCGAACGACAGGTCGCCGTCGTAGTCGGTCCAGTTCTCCAGCGTCCCATCGAACAGCCGAGCCCGGGGAGTGACGAGCACCGCGTCCTCGCAGGCTTCGAGATGTGCCAGGCAGCGTTCGAGGAAGATCGGTGCGCACCAATCATTGGATGATGCCCACTTGAAGTAGCGCCCGCGAGAGGCCAGGAAGACCGCCGAGTAGTTGCCATTCGCGCCGATGTTGCGCTCCTGACGAATGCCGATCACCCGCGGGTCGCGTTGTGCGTACTCCTGGACGATGTTCCAGGTGTCATCCGTGGACGCGTTGTCGCTGACGATGAGCTCGAAGTCGCGAAAGGTCTGCGCCAGCAAGGCATCGATCGCGCAGCGGATGGTGGCCGCGCTCTTGTACGCGGGCATGCCGACGCTGACGAGCGGCGGGGTCGGAGCGTTCACGTCAAGCCCTTCGCTGCCACGGGATCGTGCGGTGCCATCAGCCAAGCTTGGGGGCCAGCAGCAGCTTGCGCGCATGGAACGCCTCTGCATGGCCGCTGGGTGAACGGCATTCGATGCCGCGCAGGCGCGACAGCGCCATGAAATTCTCGCCGGAGAACCAATCCTTGGAGCGCTGGCTGCCGAAGTGCCGCTCAAGGTGCACGGCCTTGCGTTGCACGGTAGAGGTCGCCAGGGGCACGAACACATTGGGCTGCCCGAGGTCGCCTTCGTACTTCAAGATTTCGTACTCCAGCACGACATGGTCGCGCCAGGTGTTCCAGGTGAGCTCCGCGGCGAGGCGATGGTCCTGGTGGCGGTCTTCCAGGCGGTGCGTGAGCACGATGTCGAAGGGCGTGCTCGTCTTCACGGATTCGAAGAAGGCCTTCACGTCCTCGTACTGCGAAGGAAGAAAACCGTCGCGGAATTCGCCTAGCACCACGTCCACGGCTGCTGCGCTGCCAAGCAGTGCCTCGGCGCTGGTGCGCGCCTCGCGTGCACGCTCGCCTTGCGCGGTGAGCACGACCCAGGTGACTTCCACCGGATGCGCGGACTCCAGCCACGACATCACCGTGCCGCCGCAGCCGATCTCCAGGTCGTCGCTGTGGGCGCCGATGCACAACAGGCGCAGGGGGCGAGGGGCGTCGAACGAGGGAAGCAGGCTCAGCATCGCCGCTCAGGAGAACGAAGGGGGCCGGCTCGCAAGGCGCGTCTTTCCTGGTGGATGAAGCCTCATGCCACAGCGCTGGCGTGCGGCGTGCGCCACACCATCCAGGGGCAGTCGCCGCGCGCTTCCATGCGGTCGAGAGTGATCTTGTCCTTGAAGGTGTCCATCGCCGCCCAGAAGCCGGGGTGCCGGTGGGTCCAGAGCTGACGGCTGCGGATCAGCCGTTGGAACGGCTCTTCGACCAGTTCCTCACCTTCGCGCAGGTACTCGAAGATCTCCTGGCGCAGGCAGAAGAAGCCGCCGTTGATCCAGTAGTCGGAATCGCGCACGCTTTCGATGGCGCTCACCATGCCCTCGTCGTCCATGCGGATCGCATGCAGGCTCTGCGAGGGCCGAACGGCCACGGCACCTGCGATCACCTCGCGGCGCTTGAACTCGTCGAGGTAGGCATCCAGCCTCAGGTCGCAGAGGCCGTCGGAATAGTTGGCCAGGAACATCTCCTCGCCTTCCAGGTACTTGCGCACGCGCAGCAGGCGCTGCCCGAGGTTGGCATGCATGCCGGTGTCGACGAACGTGATGCGCCAGTCTGCGATGTCGTGTGTCAGGGGCTCTACGCGACGGCCGCCATCGGACATCACGAAGTCATTGGACATGCATTCGCTGTAGTTGAGGAAGTACTCGCGGATGAGGTCGCCGCGATACCCCAGGCACAGAATGAAGTCCTTGTGGCCGAAATGCGCGTAGTAGCGCATGAGGTGCCACACGATTGGCCGGATGCCGACGTTGACAAGCGGCTTGGGGATCGTTTCCGAGTGCTCCCTTAGCCGCGTACCCAGGCCTCCGCAGAACAACACCACTTTCATCGCCTCTCCCGCTTGCGACACGTCGCCTCAATCACGCTCATCGTTGGGTCCAGTACAGATCCTCGTCGATCTGCCCGGTGTGTTGCAGATACTGCAACTGCTTCAGTCGGGTGAAAGCGCGAAATTCGTACGTCTGCGGCCCGAACTCGATGCGCTCGAACAGTCGGTGCAGTTCTTCGGCGCCGCGCTGAGCGCTCCAGCGGGCCTTGAAGCCGGGGAGCCGGGTGGCGATCTTGTCGAACGACACGCGGTAGCTGCGGTTGTCCTGGCCCGAGGGTCCCGCGCTCACTTCGCAGCCCGGGAAGGCCTGCGCGACGATCTGGGCGATCTCGCGGATGCGAAAGTTCTCGGCGGTCGAGCCCACGTTGAACGCCTCACCGTTGATGGCATCGGCCGGCGCTTCAACGGCGCACCGCATGGCCTCGCAGATGTCCTCGACGTGCACGATGGGGCGCCAGGGACTGCCGTCGCTGACCATCGCAATCTTCTTCTTCGTCCATGCCAGCGCACACAAATCGTTGAGCACGATGTCGAAGCGCATGCGAGGCGATGGCCCGTAGGCGGTGGCGTTGCGCAGGAATACCACCGAGAAGCGGCTGTCGGCCATCGGCGCGAGGTCGCGCTCGACCAGCACCTTGCACTGCGCATACGCGGTCTGCGGATTGACGGGCGACGTCTCGTCCAGGAATTCGCCACTGCCCACGCCGTAGACGCTGCACGAGGATGCATACACGAAACGGCGCACACCGGCGTCGCGTGCGGCTTGCGCAATGCGCAGCGATCCCTCATGGTTGATCTTGAACGTGATCTCGGGCCGGTTCTGCCCCAAGGGGTCGTTGGACAGTTCCGCCAGGTGGATCACCGCATCGAAGCCCTGGAAGTCGGCTGCAGTGACCGTGCGCAGGTCCTTGTAGACCGTCTGCGGCCCGACGGGCAGGCCCAGTGGATCGAGATACAGGCAACCGTCCCGATAGAAGCCGGCGTCGAGGCCGTGCACCTCATGTCCGTGCGCCTGGAGCCAGGGGGCGAGCCGTGAGCCGATGTAGCCTTCCGTGCCGGTGACGAGTATTTTCATGACAGCGCAATGGGGTTGAACTAGAGAACACAGACCTCGGGGATGGGTACGACGAAGCGGCCGCCCCACTCGCTGATGTAGGACGCGGCCTTGCTGATTTCGTCCTTGAGGTTCCACGGGAGGATCAGGACGTAGTCGGGCCGCGCCTCGCGGATCTTCTCGGGCGCAAGGATCGGGATTCTCGTGCCAGGCGTGTACTTGCCCTGCTTGTACGGGTTCGCATCCACCGTGAAATCGAGGAAGTCCGTGCGGATGCCGCAGTAGTTGAGCAGGGTGTTGCCCTTGCCCGGCGCACCGTAGCCCACCACCTTCTTGCCGTGGCTCTTGGCATCAATGAGGAAGGCGAGCAGGCGGCGCTTGGTGGCCTTCACCTGTTCACCGAAACCGCTGTAGCGCGAGAGCGTGAGGAAGCCGTCGTCGATCTCGCGCTGGCGCAGCGCATGCACGCGCTCGCCCGCCGGCAACGCGCTGCTTTCGGTGTGCCGGGCGAATATGCGCAGCGAGCCGCCGTGAGTCGGCAGCTCCTCCACGTCGAACATCGTCAAGCCATGGTGGGCAAACACCTTCTCGACTGCCACGAAGGAAAAATAGCTGAAGTGCTCGTGGTAAATGGTGTCGAACTGGTTCTCGGCCATCAGCCGTTGCAGATGGGGAAACTCCATCGTGATGACTCCGCCGGGCGCAAGCAGGATCTTCATTCCGCCGACGAAATCATTCAGGTCGGGCACGTGCGCCAGCACGTTGTTGCCGAGCAGGAGATCGGGCTGGCCGTGCTCGCGCACGATGGCCGCGGCCGATTCCCGACCGAAGAAGTTCACGGTGGTGGGCACGCCCCTGTCGATCGCCACCTTGGCGACGTTGGCCGCGGGCTCGATGCCCAGCGCCGGCACGCCCGCTGCGACGAAATGCTGCAGCAGGTAGCCATCGTTGCTGGCGATCTCCATCACCTTGCTGTGCTCGCCGAGGTGGAAGCGCTCGATGGCCATGTGCGCGTAGCGTCGCGCATGCTCCACCCAACTCGTGGAGTAGGACGAGAAGTACGCGTACTCGGAGAAGATGTCCTGAGGTGATACGAACTCCTGCAGCTGCACGAGAAAGCATTCATCGCACACGTAGGCGTGCAAGGGGTAGAACGGCTCCATCTCGTGGAGTTGCTCCGGCGCGATGTGGGTCTGGCACAGCGGAGACATGCCGAGATCGACGAAGCTGGTGTGTAGCGGCGCGGCGCAGAACCGGCACTGGAAGGTGCGCGCGCCCGGACGGGCGATGCTGCGTGGCGCGCCGGAGGAGTTGGAGTTGTCCATGTCGTGCCGAAGTTGCGAGTACAGGGTGTCCCGCGGGTCTGGGAATAATCGACAGCGTCGTCGATCCCGGCAAGCCGCGTTGGCGCGAAGCTGCAAGCGATCCGAACCAAGCGGGACCGCCTGCCCTTTGCGCTGTCGTTCCATAGCGGGGGATGAGTGAACATGATGTCATCGTTGTTGCCCGCCGGGCACCAAGCCATCCCCCAAGGATCGGGGGGATGCCTCTTGGGAGATGGCTGTTGCGGAGCACAATGCCCGGTCTCGGCTGGGCTGCCGGCCGATGTTCTGGCCGGCACCTCGGCGTAGCGAGCGGCTAGCCTCGCCGACCTTTTGGTCCCGATGCCCGCTCCTCATCCCACCGGTGCTGCCCGATGACACCGATCAAGCTCGGCTTCGTACTGCTGTCTCCGTCCAGTGCGCCGCAGCCCAGCACGCGGGTCGCGGTGCTCAACATGTTCCCGTTCCTGCGCATGGCCGGGTTCGAGCCGCAGGTGGTGTTCGAGCCGCCCGTGGGCATCGAGCAGCCAGAGCTTCCGCCCGGGCTCGCGCGGCGACTGGCGGTGCAAGGCTTCCAGGTGGTGGTGCTTCAGAAGGTGCGTGGCCCCAGCGTGCAGGATTTCATCGTGGAGCTGTCCCGGCAGGGCATTCGCACGGTGTTCGAGGTGTGCGACCTTGTCGATGGCGAGATGGCCAGGCTGACCGATGTGACCATTGCCGTCACGGACTACCTCAAGAGCCTGTACCCCGCGCAGTTGCAGCACAAGATCCATGTGGTGCACGACGGCATTGAGAACCCCTCAGTGGTCAAGCTCGACTGGGGTGCCCACCGCGGTAGCCGCGCCCGTCCGTTGCGCGCAGTGCTCGTCACCTCATCGAGCTTGACGAGGCTGCCCATCCTTGGCACCCCGCCGTCATGGCTCGAGGTCAGCATCGTGGGTCGCTACCCGCCGTTGGGCGACTGGTGGCGGCGAATGAAGGAGGCGCGCTGGAAGTTCCTGAAGGCGCCGCCCGAGGAGCGCGCGGATTTTCTGCGCTTCATGCTGCACCCGAGGGTGCACTGCTTGGCCTGGGACCCGGTCGGCGTCTACGACGCACTGCAGCGTGCCGACGTCGGCATCATTCCGGTGGAGTTCGTGGACGAGGAGCCTTCTGCCTGCCTTCCGGTTCCGCTATGGAGCGTCAAGTCGGAGAACCGCTTGACCATGAAAATGGCGATCGGCTTGCCCGTCGTGGCGTCGCCGATCCCGGCGTATGAGGCGGTGATGCAGTCGGGAGTGGAAGGCTTCTTCGCGGCGACGCGAAAGGAGTGGCTCGATCGCCTGGAGGCCTTGCGCGATCCGGTCCTGCGCCGTCGAATGGGAGAGCGTGCGCGCGAGACCGTGTTGCAGCGCTATTCCATGGAAGAGCAGGCGCGGCTGCTGATCCGTATCCTGCGCGGCCTGGTTCGCGATGATGCCGACGCCCTGCGCGCTCGCACCTGTTGACTCCACGCTCGCGGGACCACTCGGCCACGGGGTCTTGCGGAGTCGTGAGCCACCTACAATGCCCTCTCGCTCTCCGCCATCGCGCGACTTCGCCCATCCCTACATCGAACGGACCTTGCCGTGAATGTCGAACAGGAAGTGATCAGCACCCTCCGTTCCGTGCTCAACCTCGATGCCGCCGGAATGCAGTTGAAGTCGGACACGCCCTTGCTGGGCAGTGTTGCCGAACTCGATTCGATGGCCGTCGTGTCCATCCTCACGGCGCTTGAAGAGCGCTTCGGCATCGTCGTCGATGACGATGAGGTTGATGGTCGCACATTCGCCTCTGTGGACACTTTGACGAGCTTCGTGCGGTCCAAGCTGGACCAATGACTTCGTCCGGGTCCGTGGTGCAGCACGCTGCGTTCGTGCGCGGTGCCACTGGCTCGCGTTTTCGCCTCGTCAGCCAGCCCGAGGCACAGCCGCCTGTCGGTACCGTCATCGCGGTGCATGCCTTCGCCGAGGAAATGAACAAGTGCCGGCGCATGGCGGCCCGCATGGCCGGCATGATGGCTGCCGACGGCTGGCTTGTCGTGCAGAAGGACCTCCTCGGTTGTGGCGACAGCGGCGGCGACTTTGGCGATGCCTCATGGGACGCATGGTTGCTCGACATCCATGAGGAACTGGCTGCCGCCGATGCGCGTCGGCCGGTGTGGCTCTGGGGCGTGCGAGGCGGTGCTCTGCTGGCTGCAGCCGCGTTAGCGGCCCACCCACAGGTCAACCTGCTGCTGTGGCAGCCGGCGCTGTCGGGCGCGCAGCATCTGCAGCAGTTCCTGCGGCTCGACGCCGGTGCTCGCATCGTGGGCTCGGGCAAGTCGAATGCCATGTCGCCGGCGCAGCGCCTGCGCGACGGTTGTGCCGTGGAGATTGCGGGCTATGAATTGAGTCCCGCCCTGGCGGGGGGGCTCCAACAGGCGAGCTTCGACGTGCCTGCTGGCTACGCCGGCCAGATCGCCTGGTTCGAGATGTTCGCGGGCGACGAACCGAAGCTGTCTCCTGCGGCCACGCGCCTGGTCGAGCGGCTGAGAGAACGCGGGGTGGCCGTGAGCGCGCAGGCCGTCTGCGGACCGGCTTTCTGGCAAACGGTCGAGATCGAGGAAAGCGAGGACCTGCTGCTGCAGTCGCGTGCGGTGCTGTCTGCCGCGGCACCGTGGGCACCGGCCGTGTCCGGGGCACTATCCGCCGCTGTGGAGGCCGGGCGGTGAGCGAGCAGCCAGTGGATGAAGAGGTGGTCCGTTTTCGCTGTGGGCCGGTCCAGTTGTGGGGCATCTGTGCGCGCCCACGCGCCGGTATCGCGCAGCAGCCGGTCGCCGTCGTGATTGCCGTTGGCGGGCCGCAGTATCGTGTCGGCAGCCATCGCCAATTCACCTTGCTGGCGCGCCGCTTGGCCGCGGCTGGTTTTCCCAGCCTGCGTTTCGATTGCCGCGGCATGGGGGACTCCGAAGGCGATTTCCCGGGATTCGAGCACATCGGGCTCGACTTGCACGCGGCCATTGATGCTGCGCGCCACGTCTGTCCCGATGCTCGGGGGGTGGTGGTGTGGGGCCTGTGCGACGCAGCGTCGGCGGCGATGATCCATGCCGTCACGCACGCCGACGTCGCCGGCATCGTGGCAGCCAATCCGTGGGCTCGCAGCGAGGCATCGCTGGCGGCCGCCCGTGTGAAGCACTACTACCTCGCGCGGCTCATGGATCGCTCGTTCTGGGCCAAGCTGCTTCACGGCGGGCTCGATTGGCGGGCTTCCGTCAGTGCGCTCTGGACCAACGTGAAGGGGGCGCGTTCGCTGTCCCGCACAGCGGGCGCTTCCGATACGCAGCCGTTTCAGGTGCGGATGGCGCGCGGCTTGGCGGGCTTTCGTGGCCGCTTGCTGCTCATCATGGCGGAAAACGATCTCACCGCCCAGGAGTTCCTGCAGTACACGGCGGCTTCGCCGGCGTGGCGCGGGTTGCTGGGCGGTGCCAACGTAAGCCGTGTCGACGTGCCGCAGGCCGACCATACCTTCTCCTCGCGTGCGTGGCGCCAGCAGGTGGAGGACGCGACCATCGCGTGGTTGCAGAACTTGAGTTCGGCTTCACGCTGACGCCTGACATACATGCGGCACGCATTTGCTTGCGGCGCGCGGCCGTGACACGAACGAAAGGGATGCATGAGAGGTCTTTGCGGATGGTTCTCTGATGGACCGGCAGCCGAGGGCGGCGCGACTCTGCAGCGCATGCTGGCCTCGTATCGAGGCTCGACACCGAGTGCTGATGCCCGCGCCGTGCCTCAGGCGGGCCTGGCGGTGTTCGGCGGGGTCGCGCGCCCGGCGCTGGTTGAGCATGACGGCATGACACTGGCCGTGGCCGGCCATCCCCGCTGGCGAGATGGGGATGGTGCGCCACTCGACCTCGTGCAGCTCGTGGCTCGTCTGCGCGAGCGAGGGAGTGATGCGCTTGCCGCCCTCGGCGGCGACTTCGCGCTGGCCACCTGGGATGAGACGCAGCGCCGTGGGCTGCTGGCCGTGGACCGCATCGGGGTGCAGCCGCTCGTGTACGGGCATGCAGGGGGCACTTTGGTATTCGGCTCGACGCTGGACCTCGTCTTCGGGCATGGTGGCCTGGAGCGTCGCTTGTCCATGCAGGGTGTCTTCGATTACCTCTACTACCACGTGACGCCGGGCCCTGACACGATCTTCGATGGCGCCCGACGTCTGCCGCCCGGGCACTGTCTCGAGTTCGGGCCTCGGGGCGCGGGCGAGCCGGTCCCTTACTGGAGACTTCGCTTCGAAGAAGACCGCGGGGCTCGGCTGGAGGATCTGAAGCAAGAGTTCATCGGGCTGGTGCGGGACTCCGTGCGCGATGCCGCAGATGGCGAAGCCTCAGGCTCGTTCCTGTCCGGTGGCACCGACAGCTCCACCGTCAGTGGCATGCTCGGCCGCGTCACCGGCCGGCCGGCGCGGACGTTCTCGATGGGTTTCGACGTGCCTGGTTACGACGAGACCGAGTACGCGCGGATCGCCGCGCGGCATTTCGCCACGGCGCATCACGAGTACTACGTGACGCCTCACGATGTGGTGGGGGCGGTGCCCACGGTGGCCGCGGCGTACGACCAGCCTTTTGGCAACGCGTCTGCCGTGCCGGCTTTCTGCTGCGCGCGCTATGCCCGGGAGCATGGCATCCGGCGGCTGCTCGCAGGCGACGGCGGCGACGAACTTTTCGGCGGCAACGAGCGCTACGCCAAGCAGCACCTGCTGGCCATGTACCACCGCATGCCGGGTGCTGTGCGCAAAGGCGTGGTGGAGCCCTTGCTCCTGAACCTGCCTGGTGCCGGTGCCGTGCCGCCGCTACGCAAGCTGCGCAGCTATGTCGAGCAGGCGCGCGCCGACATGCCGTTGCGCTACGAGTCGTACAACCTGATGCAGCACTTCGGCGTGGCGGAGATGTTCACGCCTGATTTCCTGGCCACGGTGGACACGCGGCATCCGCTGGCGCTGCTGTCGCAGGCCCACTCGCCATTCGCCGACGACAGCCTCATCAACCAGATGCTGGCCATCGACCTGCGCTTCGTGTTGGCCGACGGTGACCTGCCCAAGGTGCTGCATACGTGCAATCTTGCGGAAGTCGACGTCAGCTTTCCGTTGCTGGACGACCGCATCATCGACTTCTCGTTGCGCCTGCCGTCATCGCTCAAGCTTCGGGGGACGCAGCTGCGCTGGTTCTTCAAGGAGGCGCTGCGCGACTTCCTGCCGGCGGAGATCATCACCAAGAAGAAGCACGGATTCGGTTTGCCGGTGGGGCGCTGGCTCATCGATCACCAGCCCTTGTTCGAGCTGGCCATGGACAGCATCGAGCGGCTGCGCCCGCGAGGCATCCTTCGCCCGCAGTTCATCAAGGAGCTGGTCGATGTGAAACTGCGCGAGCATCCCGGCTACTACGGCACCATGGTTTGGGTGTTGATGATGCTCGGGCTATGGCTCGATTCGCGGGACCTTTGAGGGATCTCACGCGCATGGCCGCGGTGCTGCTCCCGCCGCCGCTACGGGACAACCTGCTGAGGCCGGCGCAGGTTGTCTAGCAGGCGGGCGGCGTAGCGCAAGCGGCTGCGGTCCCACGGGGTGAAGCGCGGCAGTTGGAAACGGTGTGAGCGTGCGGAGGCAGCGCCCCAGGCGGTGGAGACTGCGGCCTTGAAGCCGCATGCCTGCACCATCTCGACATGCTCGGCAGCATAGTCCTGCCCGGGCACGCCATTGGGATACGCAAAGAGGTTCACCGGCTCGCCCAGGAGATCCTGCAGGTACGCCTTGCTGTCCGCTAGTTCATGTCGGGCCACCTCGGGCTCCAGGCGGGTCAGGATGGGGTGTGAGATGGTGTGGGCGCCAATCTCCATGCCCATGGCCCGCAGTCGCCGAACCTGGTCGGGCCGCATCATGAGCGAGGGCGTCCCCTGCACCCCGGCGGTCGCCACGATGTCATCCACCGCGCGGGCCCGGGGCCCGCTCTCCAGATGCTTGATCGTCTTGAGCAAAGACGCGATGGCATCGCGACGGGCGATATCGGAGTGCAGCGGGTAGTGTCCTAGCCCAATGGGGCGCAAGTCGATGGCCTCGGACCCGCAACCGCGGATCGCTTCGATGACCCGGTCGTTCCACATGCATCCGCCGTCGAGAAAGCCCGTGGAGACGAAGAACGTGGCGCTCAAACCCAGCCGCTTGAGGATGGGGGCGGCCAGCGCTTCGTTGTCGGCATAGCCGTCGTCGAAGGTGATGGCCAGCGCGCGGGAGGGAATCGTTCCCTCGTAAAGCATGTCGACTGCGCGTCCGAACGGCAGCACGTTGAACCACTGCCGCACCCATCGCATCTGGGCCTCGAAGCGCGCCACGTCAGGTTCGTCGGGTGCAAGCGGGTCGGGCTCGGGCAGCACACGATGGAAGATGAGGATGCTCAGGCGGCCGCGGGCGCCGGCCGGCGACAGGATCGAAAGAGGCAGGGTGAGCACGTCGGGTTCAGGCGGTGTGGGGCACGGTGGCGGCCCGCATGGCGGTGGAGGGGACCTTGTCTCGTTCGCACATGTGCAGCATCGCGACCAGGCCGGCATACATCCAGAACTGCACTTCCGCGAGCAGGTAGTCGGTGGCCAATCCCGCGACGATCACCACAACGAGCGCGGCACACATGGCCGCCCCCAGCGTGACGAGACCGGGATCCGCGCCTTCTCGTTGGAGTTTGCGCAGTCGCGGAATCCGGCCAAGGATCCACAGCACCAGGATGATGAACATCAACGCGCCCGGGATGCCTTGCTCCACAAGGGTGGTCATGAAAGTGTTGTGCGAGGAACGCTGGGCGTCCGGGTCGGCGCCGCCGCGTACCAGCCATTCACGGTCAAGGTAGAGCGGGCTGAGCGTCGCCGTGCCCCGGTGCCCGGCCCCCATAGGGTAGTCCTGTGCCATGCGCACCTGGGCGTCGTAGATGGCTACGCGCGATCGTGCGCTGCGCTCGGCATCTTCGTCCTGCGAGGCGACGTCCCCGATGGTGAACATGCGCTCGATGAACACCTTGTCCACGATCATCGACGCGCCGAACACGCCGGTCAGGACGAGGGCCCAGAACATGCGCCGATGCGCGCGCGCCTTGCAGAGCATGAGGACAACCACGCCGGCGCTGAGGCCAAGGAAAGAGCCCCGGCTGTTGGCGAGCACGAAGCCGTTGAGCACGATAACTATCATGCCCAGGACGGCCCAGCGCGCCCAGCCCTTCATGGTGAGGAACAAGCCGAGGCCGACGACGACGCCGGTGGCCAGGTACATGCCGAGTGTGTTGGCGTCGTCCATGCCCGGGCCACCGACGCCATCGAGCCGCTCGCCGTCGCGGCCGGTGAACTGGGCATAGATGCCGAGCAGCATGCAGCCGGCGAGGTGGGCGAACAGGATGTTGCGCAGCATCTCCTTCGACTCAGCGATCCGGTAGACGAACCAGAACGCCACGAGGTACTTGATGAACTGCACCGTACCCTCGATATGGGTCGGTTGATCCAGCGCCCAGGGGATCTGGATCACCATCCAAGCCGCGTACAGGATGAGCAGCGTGGCCGGGGCATTGGCCAGCCACAATGGTTTAGTGGCAAGGCGGTCGCGGTGCATCAGCACGGCCAGCACGGTCACTGCCGCCGACAGCATGGCCCAGCGCAGGTCAGGCACGACATAGCCCCACCACCGCGACGGCGGGTGCACGTACATCGAGCCCATGTAGAACAGCAGCCCGAAGAATGGATGGCGAGTGAACGCCAGCGTCATGCAGGCGAAGGAGAAGAGGACGAAGGCAGCGGCGTAGAACATCGCGAAGGTGTGCGATCTACGGCGCTGCGGGCGAGGCCCGAAGGCGCGTTGACGGCATGAGGGTGCGCTCGATGATGCCATCGAGCCGCTTCATCGCGCTCGGCCAGGCGTGGTGCTCGAGTACCCTCGCCCGGCCTGCCTCGCCCAGCCGCAGTCGCTCGGTTGGATTGCCCGCGATGCGCAGGATGGCCTGGGTGAGTTCCTCGGGCGTGTCGGCCTCCAGGAGATGCTGACCGGGTACGGCGTCCACGCCTTTGGCCGCGATGCGGCTGGAGACAACGGGTACCTCCATGGCCATGGATTCGAGGATCTTGTTCTGCGTGCCGAGTGCAATGCGCAGTGGCGTGATGCTGAGCGCCGAGCGCCGTAGGTAAGGCCGGACGTCCGGCACCGGACCTGTGACGGTCACACCATCGATGCCGGCCAGCGACTGAACGCGTGCCGTGGGCTCGGCCCCCACGATCTGCAGGCGCAGGGTCGGCCGTGCGCGGCGCAGCCGGGGCCACACCTCGTCGCAGAACGCGACCATGCACTGCTCGTTGGGAAAGTAATCCATGCGCCCGACGAACGTGATGAGGTCCGCGTCGTAGGGCTCGCCCGTGGGATGGAAGTACTCGACATCCACCCCGTTGGGAAACCAGTCGATCTGCCCGTGCACGCCCATGGCCGCCAGCGCGTCGGCTTCTCCCTGGGTGGCGACCGTCACCTGATCGAAGCGACCGGCCAGCCGTCGCTCGACGGCGGCCATGCGCCACGCCTCCCATCGATAGCCCAGGGCCAGCGGCCACGGCTTGTGTGAGACGTACTCCGCCCACTTGCGGGAATCGACGTCGCAGAAGTCCATCAGCTTGGGCAGGTCGCGGATGTGCTCTACATAGCGCCCGACGGCCGAACAGTGTGCGAACACCAGATCGAAGCTGCGGCGGGCCAGCTGGCGCCGCACCTCACGGTGCAGCGCGCTGCTGTGGAAGAACGCCTCGGAGGCGGACACGTGGCTCGGCAGCGTAGCCACGATCTTGGCGGCCTGCGCGGCGTTGTGCACGCGGAACACCCGGTGCTCATGGCAATGCGGCGCGATGCCGGCGGCCTCAGCCTCCTCCTGTGCACTGCGGGCCAGCGACAGCACGGTGACCTCATGCTCGCGCGCCAGGTGGCGGATCACGTTGAACGCCCGCACCTTGCTGCCGAAGGTGGGCGGATACGGGAAGCGGTGGCAGAGGAAAAGGATTCGCACGGGACTAGGCGACTGGCGCCATCTGGGGGGCGGGCTGAGCACGCTGCACTTCGTGGTCGGGCCCGGCCGCATGGACCTTGCGCAGGAAGGCTTCGAACATCATCAGGCTCCACAAGGGCTGGCTGTAGTCGCGCCGCCCCGCAATGTGGTCCTCGACCAGCCGCTGCAAGTAGGCCGGGTCGAAGTAGCCGGTGTCTTGCAGCTGGCCATGCATCACTGCATTGCGCACTCGATCGCGCAGCGGCCCGCGGAACCACCGGGCCAGTGGCACGGCAAAGCCCATCTTCGGCCGGTACATGATGGCGTGCGGCAGGTGCGGCTCCATGGCCTTCTTCAGCAGCCACTTGCTTTCGCCGCTGCGCACCTTGAGGCGGCTCGGCAGCGTGGCCACCCATTCGACGAGCGGATGGTCCATCAGCGGCTCGCGCACCTCCAGGGCGTGCGCCATGCTGGCGCGATCAACCTTGGTGTTGATATCGCCGACCAGGTAGGTCTGCAGGTCGATGTACTGGATGAGCGACAGCGGGTCGTCGGTGCCAGCATTCGCCGCGTGGCGGTGGAACACCTCGCTCGCGTTGTAGCCGGCCAGTCGCTGCTTGAACTGCGGTGAGTACAGCGCGGCACGCATGTCGTTGCGAAATACCGAGATGCTGTGGAAGTACGCCTCCACCGAGGTGCGGGCCAGCGCCTGGAAGGTCGACTTGGCACGCAGAAAGCGGGGCGCCCAGTCCAGCTTGGGATAGAGGCGCCCGAGGGTGCCGAACAGCGGCCGGCGCAGCCCGAGCGGGAGCGTGGAGCGCAGCCGCTCTTCATGCAGATGGAACAGATACCGCCGGTATCCGCCGAGGTTCTCGTCGCCCGCGTCGCCGGACAAGGCCACGGTCACGTGTCGCCGCGCCAGCTGGCACACCCGGTAGGTCGGGATGGCCGAGCTGTCGGCATAGGGCTCGTCGTAAAGCGCCGCGAGCGTGTCGATCAGGTCGAAGTCGTCGGTCTCGACACGGTCCACGAAATGCCGGGTCTGGTAGCGGTCGGCCACCTGCTGGGCAAAGCGTGTCTCATCGTAGGCGGGGTCGTCGAAAGAGATCGAGCAGGTGTTGACGGGATCGGCCGATTGCCCGGCCATCATCGCCACCACGGCGCTCGAATCCACCCCCCCCGGAAGGGAGGCCCCCCGCGGCCCCGCGGCGCGCAGGCGCGGCCGCGCGCGGTGGTGGCGGCGCGCCCCCAGGTCCGCCTGCGCGTCCAGCTCGGAGATCGGGTTGTCGCCCGTCAGGCGCACATCCCAGTAGCGGCGGGGCTCGGCGGCGGTTTGGCCGCGGCGCAGACACAGCGTGTGGCCCGGCGGCAGCTTGTGCGCCGTCGTGTAGATAGTGCGCGGCTCCGGCACATAGCCCAGCGCAAAGTACTCCTCCACCGCGTACGGGTCGAGTTCGCGCCGCAGGCCTCCATGTGCCAGCAGCGCCTTCAGCTCCGAGCCGAACAGCCACATGCCATCGGGCAGCTGCGCGTAGTAGAGCGGCTTGACGCCCAGCCGGTCGCGCGCCAGGAACAGCGTCTGCCGGCGCTCGTCCCACAAGGCGAAGGCGAACATGCCCCGCAGCCGGGCCACGCACGCCTCGCCCCATTGCTCCCACGCATGCACGATCACCTCGGTGTCGCTCTTCGTGCGGAACACGTGTCCGAGCGCCGTGAGCTCGGGGATGAGTTCGCGGTAGTTGTAGATCTCCCCGTTGAACACGATGACCACCGAATGGTCCTCGTTGAACAGTGGCTGCTGTCCGGTCTTCAGGTCGATGATGGACAGTCGCTTGTGGCCCAGCGCAATGCCAGGGGCCGCATGCATGCCGGTTTCGTCCGGACCGCGGTGGTGCTGCGACTCGTTCATGCGAGCGAGTGCGGTAGGGTCGATGTGGCGGGTGCCGTGTGAATCCCAGATGCCGACGATGCCGCACATGGTGGAGTGTCCTAGGTGGTGATGCGCTGCCGCAGCGCGCCGCGTCCGGCGGTCCGTGCGAGCAGGCGTTCGTACAAGTCGCCATAGGCGGCAACCATGCCGTCCAGGCTGAAGCGCCGTTCCACATCGGCGCGAGCGCGCTGTCCCCGTTGCCGTGCCGACACGGGGTCGAGGAAATCGTCCAACAGCGCGCGAGCCATGGTATCGACCTCGCGTGGCGGCACCAGTCGTCCGGTGACGCCTTCCTCCAGGAGTTCGGCGTTGCCGCCCACGCGGGTCGCCACCACCGGCAGCGCGGTGGCCATGGCTTCCAGGATGGTGTTGGAGATGCCCTCGTTGAGCGAGGGTAGCGCGAAGGTGTTCAAGCCCCGCATGAAGTCGGGAATGTCGCTGCGATCGCCCGCCAGCCAGGCGAGCTGGCTAGCCCCGGCCTCGGCCAGCACCTGCTCGATCTGCGGCTGCAGCGGCCCGTTGCCGGCGATGACCAGCCGCATCCGCGATCGCGCTTCGGGCGACCATTCCAGCGCCCGCACGAAGGCTCGGGCCAGCAAGGTCTGGTCCTTGATGGGGCTGAGGCGCCCCACCGTGCCGATGAGCCACAGCGCAGGCTCAGTGAACGGCGAGCCGGCGATGGCCGCGCGTTCGGTGCTTGCCGGGCGGAAGCGCAGCGTGTCCACCCCGTTGTAGACCTGTACCACGCGCTGGGAAGGCACGCCTACGTGATCGAGCAGATAACGCTGCAGGTGTCGCGACAGGGCGATGTACTGATGCACGAAAGGCCGGTATGCGCGGCGCACGAGGCGGAACTTGCGGTTGGTGCCGTCCGGATCAGTGATGTCCCAGCCGTGCTCGCCATGGATGCGCACCGGCACGCCTGCCCAGGCAGCAGGCACGGCCATTTCAAGCGCGCCGAGATTGCGCGTATGGACGACGGCGGGCTTCAGTTCGCGCAACACGCGCCGCATGCGCGGAAACATCCAGAACCCTTGGCCGGGCGGCTTCTGCAGCGCAATGAACTGCACGTCGTCGCGCTGGATGCGCCGGCGAAACTCGGTGATTTCGGTCAGCGCCACGATCGCGTGCCGGAAGCGATCTGCGGGCAGCCGATTGATCAGGTTCACCACGCCGTTCTCCAGCCCGCCCGTGTCGAAACGGTGGAGCACATGCGCGACCAGCGGCCGGGAATCAGGCTTCACGATGCCCTCAACCCAAATGACGAGCGACGAAGGGACCTATGGCGTTCACTACACCGCGCGGCAACTTGCGCCACGTGGCGATGGCCCGCTGGTACTTCGGGTTGTTCGGGTTGTTCTGCGGCACCGTCTCGCGCGTGAACAGCTGGAACTGGTAGGGCAGCGGGGCCGGCTCGAAGCCCCAGTTCTTCTTGAAGTCGAACGAACCGGTGCCATGCTTGGAGCGGCCGTAGTCGAACACCTTCAGACCGCGTTCGCATGCCCGGCGCATCAGTTCCCAGTACTTGAAGTCGTTGGCCGCCAGATCGCGTGCGGCCGGGATGTCGCCCGCGTAATAGGGCAGAACTTCGTCGCGGAAGTAAAAGGACATGACGCCGGATACCGCCTCGCCCTGGGGACTGAGCACGGTCAGGCACTCGCAGTCTTGGCCGAACACCCGCTGCAGCGCCTCGAAGTAGCGCCGGGAGTGCGGGGGCGTGCCGTGACGGTGCTGGTTGTCGGCGTAGAGATCGAAGAAGCGGTCCGTGCGCTCATCGATCTCGCTGCGCAGATCGCGCTGGATGCCCTTGCGCACCATCGCCCGCTGCTTGCGAGGAATCGCGAGCATGTTTGCTTCCACGTCGGCCAGCAAAGACCTGCGAAACGTGACGTAGAGGTCCTGTCCCGGCCAGCCCGGTTCTGCAGTCGTCATGTTCCGCAGTTCCAGATGCGAAACCCCGAGTTCGCGACCCAACTCGATGGCGTACTGGTGCAGCGCCTCGCGTGCCGCCGGATCGGTGCTCGCGACGCCGCCGTACACAGCGAACGGCAGAGAGACCAGCGAATGCCCGAACAGCAGGCTCTTCTGCTGCACCAGGGGAAGCACACCGACGATCTCGTCACCGCGCTCGGCCAGCAGGTAGTGCGCGCGATGGTGGAACACGTCTTCGAAGATCTCGCGCCAGCCGATGCGGTGGAAGAAGGTCGCTTGCGGGCATGCCAGGACGAAGCGCTCCCAGCGCTCGGTATCCGATACGCGGAAGGGGCGCACGGACACCGCGATCGCGGTGCGGGGATGGAGGTCGGCGAGATTCACGCTAAGTTTGCAATCCGAAGACCTCGTCGACGCGACCCCAGCGAAAGTCACGCAGCAGCCGGGCAAGCCGGGATTCCGTCTTGTCGAGGTTCACGTAGTGGCGAAAGCGCGTCTTCAGGCCGGTGCCTGGGACGCGCGGCTGTTCGGGATCGATTTCCCAGGGGTGGAAGTAGAAGATGGCAGGTCGCCGGTCGACATTGTTGACCCGCCGCAGCGCCCACCGGCTCAAGCCGTACGGTGCCAGCCGGAAGTAGCCGCCGCCGCCAGCCGGCAGGTTGCGCCCGAGCACGCGGGTGGTGGTCACCGGGATCTCGGTCAGGCCGGGACGTACCTCATAGGGGAAACGTGGCGCATCGGGCATGCCGTAATGGTCGTGCCGGACGGGATAGACGCTCGAGCTGTAGCGGTAGCCGCTTTCCAGCAGCACGTCGAACGCCCAGGGGTTGCTGTAGCCGATGGAAAAGCTGGGGGCCCGGTAGCCGAGGACCGGCTGGCCGCCGAGGTCTTCCAGCAGTTGTCTGGCGCGCAGCACGTCTTGGCGGAATTCGTGCGGCTCTTGCTCGCTGGCGCGCAAATGACCGTAGCCGTGGCTGGCCAGCTCGTGCCCAGCCGCGACGATGCGCTGAACCAGCCGCGGATAGCGCTCTGCCACCCACCCCAGGGTGAAGAAGGTGGCGTGGGCATGGCGTTGAGCGAACAGTTCGAGCAGTCGCTCGACGTTGCGCTCGACGCGACATTCGCGATCGTCCCACGAACTCCGATGGATCAACGGGGCGAGCGCCGACACCTGGAAGTAATCCTCGACGTCCACCGTGAGAGCGTTCTTCATCGTCGAAGGGCTGCCTGACCGGGTGTTCATGGGCCCTCTCGTCGGGAAGGACGGCCGGGCATCACGGGTGGAGTCATGGTGCGAGCCTTTTAGAAACGGAGATCCAACCCGGCGAATACGGCGCCTTCGCGGCCCTCGGTGGCGACATTGGAGTCGAGATCCCGATAGCGAGCCCCAAAGAACGTTTGCGTGCGCGCAGCGATCTGCAAGTTGAGCTGCGCGCGCAGCGTGCGCTGCGTGGAGCGATCGGCTGCCTGCAGGGCGCGGATGCGCGTCCAGTCGCCGGTGGTACTCACCGTCATCACCGGCGTGAGCTGGTGGCTCCATGCCGCGGAGGCTCCGTACTGCCGGTTGTTGGCTGCGACGGTGCTGGTCAGCAGGGTAAGTGCTCCAGGCACGTCCTCGGTCCTGGACCGGAACCCGGCGAAGGTGATCGTGCTGCGACGTCCTGTAAACACGATGCTGAGGCTGTGCAGGGTGACGACGCTCAGCCGCTGTGTGTAGCTGGTCGTCGGCTGCACGGTGGAACTGGGCAGGCCCTGCCGGGCGATCAGGTCCTGCACCAACCTCGCCCTCTCGACCGGATCCGGGAAGCGGGAGCTGTACAGGTTATCGAGCAGCCCGGCCACGTTGTCTGCGACCGGTAGGTCGAGGAGCGCCTGTGGGGCCGTGTCAAGCGTGCGCGACAGTGCGACGTTCCACGCCACTCGGGACGTGCGGTGGTCGAAGCCCAGTCGCCAGGAGGAGCCGAAGAACCGCTTCTCGTCGAACAGGGTCAGCGTGGTGCGCGGGGAGGGCCGCCAACTGGCCTCGATGCCGTAGATGTTTTCGGTGTCTTGGTCATCGGGAAGCACGCTGGTGCGTTCGCGCCCCACGCGCACGCCGGCCGTGACATCGACGCCCAGCGCATAGTTCGCCGTGAGGCGGGCCAGATCGAACGTCAGAGGTTCCTGGAGGCCATCGCGATATCGCGTCTCGGAGCGCTGAGCTTCCACTCGCCAGCCAAGCGGGCGTGGATCGCGCTCGAACAAGGCGGAGTGGCGCCCGAAGTAGCCGGCCGCCTGCGCCCCGAGGCTCGCTTCCGGGGCGTTGTCGCGCGTCCAACTATTCTCGCTGCGCAGACGATAGCGTGTGCTGGGCCCCAGGTCCGATTCGATGCTCGGCGCCAAGCGCACTTGCCCGGTGGTGATCGTGTTGCGGCTCGTGCCGGCTTCCGGGCGCACGCCGAAGGGGTTCTCCGCGGTTTGCACGGCGCGCACACCGGCATCAATGAAGAAGAATCGCTCAACGGCCTCCAGCCGCGCGTTCAGATCGGCTTCCGGCAGCAAACGGTTCGGCTGCGTCCCGTGGGCGCTCGCCACGCCGTTCAGTGCGGCCGAGCCGTTCAACCGCAGCCGTGCGCCTTCGGCCCGCACCGCCAAGTACGGCGCGAGGTTGAAGATGACATCATCGCGCCCATCCGCCGAACCCAGCTCGGGGTTGCTGCTCCAGGTGAGCTGCGAACGCACGCCCGTTTCCACGCCCCAGCGTTGGGCGCAGGCGATGGAGGGCACCAGCGATGCCGATGTCGCCATCAGCCACGCCGCCGCGAGCGCGAGCGGCCGCCGCGACCTGCGGATGCCCGGCGCATCCGCCGGGTCGCGCGGCAGGGCCGGGTGGCGTTCAGCCTTCGACCGGCCCGTAGTAGCCATAGTAGAAGCCGACCTCGGACTGGCTGGCCTTGTTGAGCAGCGGCATGACGACCGGGCAGGATTCGATGGTTGTGAGGGCCTGTGCCACTGTCTTCTGTGGCGTCCTGCTGGCCTCCACGACCATGATCACCTGTCCCATGTGGGTGGCCAGTACACGCGATTCTGGCGAAGGCAGCAGCGGCGGGGCGTCGAAGATGACGATCCGGTCTGCGTAGCGGGTGGCCAACTCGTTGAGGAGCTGGCTCATCGCCTCGCTCGCGAGGAGCTCGGTCGCCTGTCCGCGTGGCGCACCCGCAGGAAGAAGGGAGAGCTTGTCGACGTTCGTGCGCAGCATGACGTCCGACAGTGCCAGCGAGGGATTGGCCAGGATGTCCAGAAGGCCTAGGGGCGGCGGCGTGAGGCCCAGGCGCGGCAACAGCGAGGGGCGCGACACGTCGGCATCCACTAGCAGCACCCGCTTGTTGAACTCCATGGCCATGCTGATGGCGAGGTTGGTCGTGACGAATGTCTTGCCTTCGCCCGGCAAGGAGCTCGTCACCATGATCAGGTTGGGTCGCACGACCGTGCCCGCAGACCTGCCACTCACGTTCAAGAGCAGGGGCCGCTTGATGACGCGGAACTCGTCGGCGATCTGTGAACGCGGCCGGTCTGGGGTGACATACCCCATGGCCGCGAGGCGATCAAGGTCGATTTCGACGGGCTTGGATCGGGGCTCCTCCACGGGCTTGGTCGGGGCCGTGAAGCCGACGACCGTGGAGTGGGTCGGTGGTACGGCCAATTGCGGCTTGGCTGCCGCATTCACTTCCGCCGCTGCGGCGTCTGTCGGCGATGTACTGGCATGCACTCCCTCCGCTTGGCGAGCGACGCGGGCGGGCATGGGCTCCCCGGTACCGGTGTCCGCAGGGCTGCCCGCGGGCAGCGGCACCTCGATGCCGCTGCGGCGCAGTTCCTCCAATCGACGTACGGCCTGTTCAATGATGCTCACAGCGACCTCTCACATGCGCGCCTGCATGGACACCCATGCGATCCAGACGCTGCCTACCACCATGAGCGCGCCCAGCGCCGAACCGAAGGCGATGTTCATCCGCCGCGCGCGGCCCAGCATGGCACCATCCACAAGCATGGACACGGAGCCGAGTACGGGTCGCTGAGTGAGGTGGCGCAGCGTGCGGGCGCTGTCGAACGTCGGCATCAGTTGGGTTGCTGCGAAACAGGCTGCTGTCCCAGCCAGCAGGGCCAGCAGCAGCACGGCGGGCGCCAGCGCCAGCCGGTTGGGAAAGACGGGCTGTGGCGTGGTGCGTGGTGGATCGATGACCCGGAACTGCCCTGAACGCGTTGCATCGACATCCTCGGACAGCGACGCCTTCTCGCGCCGTGTGACCATGGTTTCGTAGGTGCGGCGCACGACATCGTAGTCGCGGTTGAGCTGCGCCAGCTCCGCTTCGACTTGCGGCATGCGGTTGGCATCGGCTCGCAGCTTGGCTAAGCGGGCCTGTGTATCGTCGACCCGCACGCGCAGCGCTGCCACAGCGGCTTCGGCTTCGGCCAACGCGAGCTTGGCACGCTGCTCGCCGCCCGAGGGCACGCCGCTAGGCGTGCGGGGTTTTCCCGCTTCGGCCTTTCGGCGGGCCTCCAGCTCTTGTGCACGCTGCTCTTCAAGGCGGGCGATCAGGCGCCGGGCTGCGATCACGTCGGGATGCAGGTCGGTGTAGCGGCGCAGCAAATCATCGAGCTGGCGGCGCTGCGTTTCGATGCGGCTGTCGTACTCCGACATCTGGGTGCTCGCTGGCGGCAGCACGTCCGGCACCAGCGTGACGCTCTCGCCGGACAGCTCGCGCCGCAGCGCGTCGCGCGACTGCTCCGTCGCGCGCAGCTCGACCACGAGCTTGTTCAGTTCGTCGGTGAGGGCCGAGATGCGGGCGAAATAGTCACGGCCGCTGGTATCCGTGAGGCCCAGGTTGCGCAGTTTGAATTCCTTGAGCCGGTTCTCCGCTTCGGCCAGCCGCGTCTCGTAGTTCTTGATCTGCTCATCGATGAACTCGCGCGCCGACTCGGCGTCACGGCGCTTGGCACCGGTGTCCGATTCCAGAAACAGCGACACCAAGTTCTGTACCACTACGCGCGCACGGTCGGGCTGCGTGTCGCGGTAGGTGAAGTTGAAGACGTTGTCACGCCCGCTGGCCGCCACCTTGATGTCACGCATCAGCGTCTCCACCATGCGATCGCGTTCCAGCTGTGTGTGCAGGCCGGTTTCCAGCCCGGAGCGGCGCATGAGCAACTCGACGTTGGGACGGGTGATCAGCGTGCGCGCCAGCAGACCGACGGTTTGATCGAGATCAAGCTCGACCGTCAGATCACGCATCAGCGGCCTCAGCACCGTTTTCGTGTCCACATACACACGCGCGCTGGCCTCGTAGCGGTTGGGCATCAGCGTAAGGGCCACGGCCCCGAGTACGCCGAGCACCCATGCCACCACCACGCCGATCCAGCGCCGCCGCCACATGCCTCTGGCGGTCTCGAGAACCTGTTGAACAACTTCATCAATGGCCATGGCAGCCTCAGCGCGTGAGCCGTTTGCGGGCGTGTGTGCGAGAACGCGCAGCTCAGAACCAGCCTTGCGGGACGATGAGCACGTCGCCCGGTCGCACATCCACGTTGGCCGAGATGTCGCCCCGCTTGAGCAGATCCTTCAGGCGCACGCTGTACTGCTTGCCGCCTTCCTTGCCGCGCACGAGGACGGCACCGTTGCCGTTCGCGAACTCCGTGAGTCCGCCGACCTGGATCATGACATCGAGCAGCGTCATCCCGTGACGGTACGGGATGGCTTGTGGACGAGTCGCTTCGCCGATCACGCGGATGGCTTCGCTGCTGGAGCCCTGGAAGTTGCTGACGATCACGGACACCAGCGGCTCGCGCACGTACTTCGACATGGCCGTTTGCAGGGCGCTCGAAAGCTCCTGAGGCGTGAGTCCGGCAGCTTGGATGTCGGTAACCAGCGCGGTCGAGATCTTGCCGTCGGGGCGGACGGTGACGTTCGTGGAGAGCTCCGGATTGCGCCAGACCACGACGCTCAGCGTGTCCAGTGGACCGATCTTGTAGTCGTAGTCGGCGGTGGAGGCCGAAGCGGGTGCAGGGGGATAGGCGTTGAACGAGCAGCCGGTGGCCAGCCACGACAAGGCCAGCGCGGCGATGAAGCGGAGCAGCGGCCCAGCAGACCAGAAAGTGCGTTGTGAAATCATAGAAATGTTTCTCCCGTGGTCAGGCTACAACCTCGGCGACGCCATCTTGCCTTGCCGGGAATCGCGAGAGGCGGGCCAGACGGGCGCGGCGCAGTGCCGCTGGGGCAGCGCCCGGAGGACGGGCTCACTCCCGGCTGGAACGCCAGATCGCTGCAGGCGCGAAGCATAAGGGCGAACGGTGCTCGGACAATGACCCCAAACAGGGGGGGCGCGATCCCCTCAGGGAAGCCGGTGCCATAGGGATCGTTCGTGCGTGCGATAAGCGGCTCATCCGGCGCCGTTGTCTTGTCTTCTTGTCTATCTGGTCCACGGCGGAGCCGCCCCGCACACCGCATAGCGCTGCCGGGCTGAATCGAGCAACTCCCGCTCGCACCGGCCTTCGCGCACGAGCGCCTGCAAGGCGGTGAGCACCACATGGTGCCTGTCCACTTCGAAGAACTGGCGTAGTGCCGAGCGCGTGTCGCTGCGGCCGAAGCCGTCGGTGCCCAGCGTCATGTAGCGCGCTTCGACGTACTCGGCGATAAGTTGCGGCCACGCACGTACATGGTCGGTGGCGGCGATGACGGGGGCCGATCCCGCCAGCAGGCGTGCCACGTGGCTCGTGTGCTCGGGCACCGCGGGATCCAGCCGGTTCGCGCGCTCCGCCGCGCGGGCGTCGCGGGCGAGTTCGCTGAAGCTCGTGACGCTGTAGACCTCGCTGGTAATGCGCCACTCTTCGGCCAGCATCTGCGCCGCCGCCTGGACCTCGCGCAGGATTGCGCCCGAGCCGAGGAGCCTCACCGATGCGCGTGCGCCGTCTGCTTCACAGGTCGACAGTCGGTACATCCCGCGCAACAGATCGGCATGCGACCCTGCCGGCAGCGTCGGCTGCGCGTAGCTCTCGTTCATCAGGGTCACGTAGTGGAACTCGTCGTGGCGCGCTTCCAGCATGCGGCGCATGGCGTGGTCCAGGATGACGGCGAGTTCCCCTGCGTAGCACGGATCCCAGGCCCGGCAATTGGGCACAGCCGAAGCGGCTGTCAGGCTGGTGCCATCCTGGTGCTGCAGCCCCTCGCCGCCGAGGGTGGTGCGCCCAGCGGTGGCACCGAACAGGATGCCTCGGGCACGCTGGTCAGCCGCGGCCCAAATGAGGTCGCCCACACGCTGGAAGCCGAACATCGAGTAATAGATATAGACCGGCAGCATGGGCAGCCCGTGCACGCTGTAAGCCGTGCCTGCGGCGATCCACGAGGACATTGCGCCCGCCTCCGTGATGCCCTCTTCCAGAAGTTGCCCGTCCCGGGCTTCGCGGTACGACAGCATGGAACCGGCGTCCTCCGGTTCGTACAGCTGACCTTGCGGCGAGTAGATCCCGATCTGACGGAAGAGGCTCGCCATGCCGAAGGTGCGGGCCTCGTCGGCGACGATGGGCACGATACGGGGGCCGAGCGCTGCGTCCTTGAGCAGGGTGCCGAGCATGCGCACGGCCGCCATGGTGGTCGACATTTCCTTGCCATCGGCATGCAGGGCAAAGGTGCCCCAGCCATCCAGCGGCGGCACGGGCAAGGCACTGGAGTCGCCGCGACGCGCCGGCAGCGGCCCGCCGAGCGCTGCGCGGCGCTCCTGCAGGTAGCGCATCTCGGGACTCTCCGGCTCGGGCCTGTAGAAGCGCAGCCGGGCGACATCGTCGTCCCGCAAAGGCAGCGCGAAGCGGTCGCGGAAGGCCCTCAGGGCCTCCAGGTCGAGCTTCTTGGCCTGGTGCGAAGTCATGCGCGATTCGCCGGCGCCGCCCATGCCGTAGCCCTTCTTGGTCTTGGCCAGGACCACCGTCGGCCGCCCCTGGTGGTCGCGCGCGGCGGAGAATGCCGCGTGCAGCTTGCGGAAGTCATGTCCGCCGCGCTTGAGCGCATCCACCTCGGCCTCGCTCATGTGGGCGATCAGGCGCTGCACCTCGGGGTCCTGCCGGAAGAAGTGCTCGATGTTGTAGGCCCCGTCCTTGGCGCCCAGGGTCTGGTACTGGCCGTCCACCGTAGCGGCCAGTCGCCGCAACAGCACGTGGTGAGTGTCGCGGGCGAAGAGGGCGTCCCAGTCGGAACCCCACAGCACCTTGATCACGTTCCAGCCGGCTCCCATGAACAGCGACTCCAGTTCCTGCACGATCTGGCCGTTGCCGCGCACGGGGCCATCCAGGCGCTGGAGGTTGCAGTTGATGATGAAAGTCAGGTTGTCCAGCTGCTCGCGTGCGGCGAGCGTGAGTCCTGCCACCGATTCGGGTTCGTCCATCTCGCCGTCGCCGAACACCCCCCACACGCGGCGCCCGCTCGTCCACGCCAGTCCGCGGTGTTCGAGGTAGCGCATGAATCGCGCCTGGTACACCGCATTGAGCGGGCCTAGCCCCATGGAGCCGGTCGGGAACTGCCAGAAGCCCGGCATCAGCCAGGGATGCGGATAGGAGCTGAGTCCGGGCCCGCTGATCTCGCGCCGGTAGTGTGCAAGCCGCTCCTCGGTGAGGCGGCCTTCGAGGAAGGCGCGCGCATACACGCCCGGAGCGGAGTGCGGCTGGAAGAAGACCAGATCTCCGCCGGGGGCACCGCCATCCCCGCCCGCGCCACGGAAGAAGTGGTTGAACCCGACTTCGAAGATCTCTGCGGCCGACGCATAACTGGCAATGTGGCCGCCGAGTTCGCCATAGGCCTGGTTCGCGCGCACCACCATCGCCAACGCATTCCATCGCATGATGGCCGTCAGCCGCTCCTCGATCGCGAGGTTGCCCGGGTAGGGCCCCTGTTGTTCCACCGGGATCGTGTTGCGGTACGCAGAGAACGGTTGCACATGCGGCACGATGCCCAGTGCCTGGGCTTGCTCCTCCAGTCGCTCCAGGAGGAAGAGCCCGCGCGCTGCGCCTGAGTCGCGAACCACCGCCTGAAGGCCCTCGAGCCATTCCCCGGTCTCTTCGGGGTCGCTGTCGCGCGCCGCGGCGGCGAACTGGTCGAGCAAGGTGATGGCTTCGCGTCCGGCCATGGCAAGACTCCTGTACTTCGAGGTCCGACTGTAGTCCCGATGAGGTGTCCGGGCCGCGCATGGCCGCGTGCGCAAGGCTGCCGGCGGCGAATGGTGAGGGCGGGGGCGGCCGTACAATCCCTCGCCTTTGCCGAGCGTATGCCTCGGCGCTTACGAGGACGTTTCAAGTGTTCATTTCCGAAGCCTTTGCTCAGGCCGCGCCGGCCGCCACGGGCGCCGCCGACTCCCCTCTTGGCGGCTTCGCGGGGATGTTGCCCATCCTCCTGATGTTCGTCGTGCTGTACTTCGTCATGATCCGTCCGCAGATGAAGCGGCAGAAGGAGCACAAGGCCATGATCGACGCCCTGGGCAAGGGCGACGAGGTCGTCATCGCTGGCGGCGTGCTCGGGCGCGTGTCCAAGATGGGCGACAACTATCTGCATGTCGAAGTTGCACCCAGCGTCGAGCTCCAGGTGCAGCGAGCTTCCGTCGTGCAAGTGCTCCCCAAGGGCACATACAAGTAAGCCGGCAGGCATGCGCCGGGCGGGCGCTGGCGGCAGCCACAACGCCCGGCGTGCAGGAAAGGCCTCATGAACCGCTACCCCCTCTGGAAATACGCGATCATGGTGATCGCGTTGCTGGTCGGCTTTGTCTACACGCTGCCGAACTTTTTCGGTGAAGCCCCTGCGGTGCAGGTGAGCAGCGGCAAGGCCACGCTCAAGATCGACGCGAGTCTGACCGCCCGTGTGCAGCAGGTTCTCGCGCAGTCGGGCGTCAAGGCCGATTTCGTGCAGTTCGAGGGCGCCTCGGTGAAGGCCCGTTTTGCTGACGTCGAGACCCAGGCTCGCGCCAAGGATGCGCTCAACAAGGCGCTCAACCCCGATCCCAGCGACCCCTCATACATCGTCGCGCTGAACCTGCTGTCGCAGTCGCCCGGCTGGCTGGCGTCGCTTCATGCGTTGCCCATGTATCTGGGCCTCGATCTGAGAGGCGGCGTGCACTTCCTGATGCAGGTCGACATGAAGGCTGCGCTCACGAAGAAGGCCGAGTCGCTCACTGGCGACATCCGCACCCTGCTGCGCGACAAGAACATCCGCCATGCCGGTATCGCCCGCGATGGCACCGGCATCGACGTGCGCTTTCGCGATCGGGAAACCCTCACGTCTGCGCAGAACTTGCTCATCGAACAGGTTGCCGAGATGCTGTGGACCCCGACCGCCGAAGGTGGCGATCTGGTGCTCCGCGGCGCGCTCAAGCCCGAGGCGGCGCGCAACGTCCAGGAGACGGCGGTCAAGCAGAACATCACGACGCTCCACAACCGGGTGAACGAACTGGGTGTGGCCGAGCCGGTGATCCAGCAGCAGGGGCTCGACCGCGTCGTGGTACAGCTGCCAGGCGTGCAGGACACCGCCAAGGCGAAGGACATCATTGGCCGTACTGCCACTCTTGAGGTGCGGCTCGTGGACGACAGCGCCGAAGCCGCCGCTGCGGCGGCGGGGACCGGGCCGGTGCCCTTCGGCACGGAGCGCTACATCGAGCGTGGCAGCGCCCCCCTGATCGTCAAGCGGCAAGTGATTTTGACGGGCGACAACCTCACGGACGCACAGGCCGGCTTCGACAGCCAGACGCAGGAGCCGGCGGTGCACCTCACGCTCGACGCGAAGGGGGCCCGCATCTTCCGTGATGTGACGCGCGAGAACGTGAACAAGCGCATGGCGATCCTGCTGTTCGAAAAGGGCAAGGGTGAGGTCGTAACGGCGCCCGTGATTCGCACGGAGATCGGCGGCGGCCGGGTGCAGATTTCGGGCCGCATGACCACCATGGAGGCCAACGACGTGGCGCTGTTGCTGCGCGCCGGATCGCTGGCCGCCCCGATGGAGATCATCGAGGAGCGGACCATCGGCCCGAGCCTCGGTGCTGACAACATCCGCAAGGGCTACGACAGCGTGCTGTATGGGTTCATTGCGATCGCGGTGTTCATGTGCCTGTATTACGGGCTGTTCGGCGTGTTCTCCACTATCGCGCTGGCCTTGAACTTGCTGCTGCTGGTCGCGCTGCTGTCGATGCTGCAGGCCACGCTCACGCTGCCCGGCATGGCGGCCATCGCGCTGGTGCTCGGCATGGCCATCGATGCCAACGTCCTCATCAACGAACGCGTGCGCGAAGAGTTGCGCGGAGGCGCTTCGCCTCAGGCCGCGATCCATGCCGGTTATGAGCGCGCGTTCGGCACCATCCTTGACTCGAACATCACCACGCTCATCGCCGGCGTCGCGCTGCTGGCTTTCGGGTCGGGGCCGGTCCGCGGCTTCGCAGTCGTGCACTGCCTGGGCATTCTGACCTCGATGTTCTCGGCGGTCTTTTTCTCGCGCGGGCTGGTCAATCTCTGGTATGGCCGGCAAAAGAAGCTCAAGGGCGTGTCCATCGGCCAGGTGTGGCGCCCGAGCGCTGATGTCCCGGTCAAGAGCTGAGGAAGGTGTGAACGAGTCCGACATGCCCGCTCATCACGCCGGAACGCGCCCACTAGTCTCTGCAAACGCTCGCCGCAGTTCGAGCTACGGCTGTGCTTTGCGCCTTGATTGGGTGCACTCGGGCGCGCTGCTCAGGCACGCTGGATTCATTCACACCCTCTGAGCCCGCGCAACCCTCGAACAGCAGGACAACACGATGGAGTTCTTCCGAATCAGGCGCGACATCCCGTTCATGCGGCATGCGCTGGTGTTCAACGTCATCTCGGCGCTCACCTTCGTCGCGGCCGTGTTCTTCCTCGCCACGCGCGGCCTGCACCTGTCGGTCGAGTTCACCGGCGGCACGCTGGTGGAGGTCAGCTACCCGCAGCCGGTGGAGGTGGCGAAGGTCCGCAACGTGGTGGATGGGTTGGGCTTCGGCGAGGTGCAAGTGCAGCACTTTGGCGGCCCGCGCGATGTGCTGATCCGCGTGCCGGTGCGGGGCGATGCCAACCAGGCAGCTGTCGTCGGCCGTGTTTTCGACGAACTGTGCAAGCGGGAAGGCGGTGCCGTCTCCATGCAGCAGTTCACCAGCGAACGCGGCGAGGCGGTCAGCCGGCCGGTGTGCGGTGGGGCCTCTGCCGAACCAGTGCGTCTGATGCGCAGCGAGTTCGTCGGCCCTCAGGTGGGCCGCGAACTGGCGGAAGACGGTGCCAAGGCGCTCGCTTTCGTGGTGGCAGGCATCATGATCTATCTGGCCTTCCGCTTCGAGTGGAAGTTCTCGGTGGCCGCCATCCTCGCGAACCTGCACGACGTGGTCATCATCCTCGGCTTCTTCGCCTTCTTCCAGTGGGAGTTCTCGCTGTCCGTGCTGGCGGCGGTGCTCGCGGTGCTGGGTTACTCGGTGAACGAGTCGGTCGTCATCTTCGACCGAATCCGCGAAGCGTTCCGGCGCTATCGGAAGATGTCAACCACGGAAGTGATCGACCATGCAATCACGAGCACGATGAGCCGCACCATCATCACGCACGGCTCCACGCAGATGATGGTGTTGTCGATGCTCGCCTTCGGTGGCCCCACGCTGCACTACTTTGCGGTGGCGTTGACTATCGGCATCCTGTTCGGCATCTATTCGTCGGTGTTCGTCGCAGCCGCCATCGCGATGTGGCTCGGGGTCAAGCGTGAAGATCTCGTCAGGGCCGGCGCGAAGGAAATCGATCCCAACGATCCCAACGCGGGGGCGGTGGTGTAGAGTTGTAGGACAACCCACCCCGCGAGCACTCACTCCAGTATCCATGGCGACCACCGCCAATTCGATGGCTCTGGCCGCACAGGCAAGGCGTAACTACGTCGAAGGCCTCCTGAACGGCATACCAGGGGTCGTGCAGGCCGTGGAGCAAGGCTCGCGGATTTTGCTGGGCCAGGTGGTGGATCCGGCCACCACCATGCGCCGTCGCGACACCGTCGAAGATTTGCAGAAGCGCCAGGCCGAGTGGCTGGCGGGCATGGTGCGGGCCTTGCGCAGTGCCCTGCTGGCCGGCGGTATTTCGGCGACCAAGCCAGCGGACCTCCCTCCGGTGGGCGGGCGTGGAGGCATCGTGTCGGCCGGTGCCGGGGGAGGGCTGACCCTCGTCGACAACGACACCATCGAGAGCGAGATCCTCAGTTCGAGGCTTGCGCTCGCGATGATGGATCGGGCGTCCTGGGAGTTCACCGACATGCGCTCGCGCATAACCCTCCTGGAGGGGCGCGACGAACTCGACACCAACGACATCCTGCGCCCTCACGTGCTGGCGCGCATTGTTGCCAGTGCATGGCGTACGGCCGGGCTGGGCCATGAGGCGTGGCGGGCGCTCCAGACAGTGCTGCACGATGTCTTTGCCGATCTGGCAGAAGAGTCGTACCACGAGATCAACCGCTGGCTGGTGCAGCAGAACGTGCTTCCGGAGATCGATCTTCGGCCCCTGATCAGGCGCGCGCGCAGCGCCGGGTGGGGTGGCACGGCCGGCGCCGGAACCACGGGTGGCTTCGTGCATACCCATGCCTCGGCCCCGCCCCTGACGGAAAGCCCGCGCTCGGCCGTCCACGAAGAGACCCGGTTGATGACGCGCGCGGGTGGGCTGTCGCGGGGCCCCGAGCAGGCAGAGGCCGTGCTGGGCCGGCTGAACAAGCTTATCGGACGGCAACTCCCCGAGTTTGCCAACACACAGCAGGGGCGTGCTCCGTCCCAGGGGCTGCGTGCGGCCATCGCGGACGCCCAGCAGGGAATCGCCCGCCGCATGGCCGAGGCGACGGTCCCTGGGCAGCAGGGCGGGGCGCAGGTGAGTACCCCCATGCTCCTGGAGGAACTGAACCAGCGTCGCCAGCAGCTGAAACAGGCGGCCTCGACTCCGGTGGAGCGCGCCACCATCGAACTCGTGGCGTTGCTGTTCCAGAGCATCCTGACCGAGGAGCGCATTCCGGCTGCGGTGCGGGTGTGGTTCGCAAGGTTGCAGATGCCGGTGCTGCGCGTGGCCATCGGCGAGCCCGACTTCTTTGCGACCACCGACCATCCGGCTCGCCGGCTCATCGACCGTATGGGCGCGTGCGTTATGGGCTTCGATGAGGCCATGCGGCATATCGGCGACGTGCTTGAAAAGGAGATCAAGCGCGTCGTGCAGGTGGTCGAGGCCTATCCCGACACGGGTCGCCGGGTCTTCCAGACAGTGCTGACCGAGTTCGAGCGGTTCCTGGAGCACTACTTCAAGAACGAGAACGAGGCATCGCGCAAGGGTGTGTCACTGGCGCAGCAGGTGGAACAGCGCGAGACACTGGCCATCCAGTACACCATCGAGCTGCGAAAGATGCTCAACGAGGTCCCTGTGCAGGACGGCGTGCGCGACTTCCTGTTCCAGGTTTGGGCTGACGTGCTGGCCATGACTGCGGTCAAGCATGGCTTGCAGAGCGAGCAGACCAAAGCGATGAAGCGGACCGCAGCCGACCTCATCTGGTCGGCGAGCGCCAAGGTGTCTCGCGAAGAGCGTGCAGAGGTGATTCGGCGCCTGCCGCCCTTGCTGAAGACGCTGCGAGATGGCATGCAGGGTGCCAACGTGCCTGCCCAGAAGCAAGACGAGCACATCCAAAAGCTCAACAATTCCTTGGCGGCGGCCTTCACCGCCAAGGCTGCGGCCATCCCACACGACCGGCTCGAAGACCTCATGGGCCGGCTGGAGACGCTCGAGGAGCTGCTGCCCGACGCGGCCGACGTGGAAATCGACGAGTCCATGGTGCTCGACCTCTCCGGCCACGAGAGTTCCGAGCTGGAGGTGGTGGGCGAGGGCGGTTCCATGCCCACGCCAGCCATGCTGGCTTGGGCACGCGAGCTTCAGGTGGGCAGCTGGTTCATGCTCGATTTCCGGGGGCGCAACGAGGCGGTGCAGTTGGCCTGGCAGGGACTGCGCAAGGAGCTGACGTTGTTTGTCTCGCCCAAGGGCCGGGGCATCCTGTTCCAGCGACACCGCCTGGCTGCGTTCCTGCAAGCGGGGCTGCTCGTGCCCGCCCAGGACGAATCGCTCACTGTGCGCGCCACCCGCGACGCGCTGGCCAAGCTGGACGCGGATCCGAAGCGCCTGCTGAGCTGAGAGCCGCCTGCCTGCCGCAGGCCCGCCGCTCTCAAGAAACAGAACTGAAGACGGCTGAGTTCATGCGGCCGTCTCCACGGGATTTATCTGGAAGCCTAGTCCGAAGTTCCGGCCTGCCAGGCCTCCATAACGGCGCCTGACCCCTTGTAGATCAA